>CASBQF010000142.1 GCA_949127775.1 Oscillatoriales cyanobacterium PMM_0080 | reverse complement strand
TTCATAAACTGCCTGTTAGAGGGAGGAGGAGGGCGGGTTTTGCCTTCATAAACTGCCTGTTAGAGGAGAGGAGGGCGGGTTTTGCCTTCATAAACTGCCGGCTAGCATATATCTCGGCTAAACCCGCCCCTACAAGATATTATGGTTTTTCCCGTCGATCTACTTAATGACTAATGACAACTGTCAACTGTCAACTGATGACTTATTTCCAATTTTGCCAAGAACTATTGAAAATAGAAGTACCAGGAAAGGCGATCGGATTTTTGTCTTGCTGCAATCGCAACTGTAACGCTTCCAAATTCGGCTCGCGGGATGGTAATTCGTCCACCAATTCATAGGGTAAAATCCGATTTTCCAGGGAAAAAGCAGCCGTAACTCCCGCTGCCGCACCAGCAGACCATTCAAAGGAATGTACTCGATAAGCCGCCGCCGCCGTGTGGCTAACAGCAATACTTTTACCCGCTACCAACATATTGTCAATCTTTTGAGGAATCATGGCTCGCAGCGGAATTTGGAACGGATAAGCTTGTCCTTGACCTTTGCGAGTACCTTCGCGTTCAGTATTTCCCGGTGCTTCCGGCGGGCTGTTGGTCATGCAGGGGTGAAAGTCGATCGCATAATGACCGATACCCACACTATCAGGATAAATCGTCGCGCGCGATCGGGATTTTGTATCCTCAACAGATTGACTACCCACAGCCAAAGCCGGCGCATTCAAACCACCCACAGCCAACCACAAATTCCGATACTCTTCCTTCGACAAATTCTGACGGTAAAAATCTGTATTAAAGTCAGTCCGAGACATATCAACTTCCCAGATTGTAAAACCTTGAGGCTGATTGAAACTCGGCCGTCCAATCATCCGCCGGCCCTCGCGCATATAAGGATATTTAGAAAGTCCGTGCACCGTCCCCATCGGCGAATTCAACCCGCTCAAAAAACGATTATTGGGATAAGGCTTTTTCACATTGTTTCCTAGCTGCGAGTCAGTCGTTCCTGCTACCAACCAGTAAAAATATCCCTTAGAGTGTTCCTCGCCCCGGCGCAAAGTTTCTGTGCGCAAACCGCCCATCCATCCACCCGGTTGCAGTTGACCGTTAGCTTCTAGTTGCGCACGAGAATAAATTAAATTATCCTGGGCCGAACCAGGACGGTAGTCGTTCCCCCAAGTCCAATTTTGCATCGAAATATCCCCAGGATAAATCGGGAATAGCTTCGGGTCAGAAGGGCGTGGCTCATCTGGTCTCATACTCCTAATTTGGCGATAGCTGAAAACCAAAGGAAAACTAGCTAACCTTTGCAATTCGTAACTATAATAAGGAGCATATTGTTGATAAAAAGATGGTAGTTGATGCTGCTGTGGTTCCTTGGTTGCTTCCATCGCAAAAGTGTAGGTAAAACCTTGAGTGCAATAAGCATCACCGTTTGGGCTGGCCGAAGAAGGTTCGAGAGGGGAGCGCGGGTCAATTCCGAGGCGGTAGGGAACATCTGCAAGTCCGATCAATTCCCCTGTTTCAGTCGCATCCACAACGAACCAATCAGCACCTCTCCTAGCTTGTAAAGGGGGAGAACTTGTGGAATTCCCCCCCCTTGGTAAGGGTGGGTTAGGGGGGGTCTGAGGTGCTTTGGGAGTAAACCGAATAATAGTTTTGTTAAATCGCGGAGAATTTTCGTAGCGATAGGCATCTTCGATAGTCTGAGACAGAGTTTCGGTGTTGATGGGCGGGGTATTGGCGGCTGGTTTGTGCTGAATGCCGATCGCACTTTTAATTTGTTGACCCCCCACCGCATTCCCCGCCAAAGCCGGAGTAATTGCCAATTCTTTAATCACCGTATTGGGAAACCATTTCAGCTTGCCTTTGCCTGTTTGAGCTGCATCCTGTAAGATGTCAAATAGAATTTTGTGGCCGTTGTAGGGCATGAAACACGAATAGCTAACCCAACAGCCTCCGGGATTTAGTCTACCGTAATGTTCCTTGATTCGCCGCCGCAATTCTAGGTAGCCGCGCGGGTAAAATAAGAGCGATCGTTGAGTGTCTCTTTCATCAAGTGCGGAAGTTCCCTGGGAGGAAATTTGACCGCCTAGCCAGTCAGTAATTTCGGTGACGCAAACTGTGCGCCCAGCCAGCAAACCTTCGTAAGCCGTAGCAGCACCTGCGAGTCCGCCGCCTGCTACTAGAATGTCGCAAATTTCCTCTTTGTCTGGATTGCGCGCAGGCGTAGCAAAGGCTGGGGTAATAGCTGAGAGGGAGGCAATTAGACTGAGGGTGAAGGTGAAGAGCGATCGACCTTTGAGCAAAAATAGATACCGTCGAAGTTTCATCGGAGACTGTGGAATTAATTTAGACATAAGTAAAAAACACTCATCGCATTTAAATGTTTATTTTGCACTATACTGGTATTTCGCGGTGCAGTCAGAGCAAAATTTTTTATATAAGAGGCATTAATAGCATTAACAACTATTGAATAGCCGAATCAAATTTATGCGGAAAATTGTCAATTTTTTTAGGTCATCGATCCCTTTTGAGAGTTTTACAATTACGACAAGTCTAAGTTTTTCGGAAGTTTTACGCAGGTTGGACGAAGTTGTCACTCCTCCCAAACCTTTTAGAATAACTCTACCCTTCGGCCCGCCACCTGTCAAACCTTATGAAGGAACAATTTCTGGGAAGACATTCAGAATCAGTCGCATCATCACAGGCCGCAATTCATTTATCCCAATTATCAAAGGAGATATCCATTCTCAACCGTTCGGTTGTTCCATCAAAATTAGGATGAGTTTACATGAAATAGTCATAGCATTTATGCTTCTTTGGCTGTGGACAACTGGCAGTATTGGAATGTTTGCTTTATTTGCTTGGTTAGTCGAACCCTCCGTGGGGCCAATATTTTTGCCGATATTAGGAATGTTTATTTTTGCATGGCTTTTGTGTTTGATTCCTTTTAAAATAGAAGCCAAATCAGCTATAAAATTCTTATCTATCCTGTTAACCTAAAAATCGGACGGCGGTTGAAACCGCGTCTATACAAACAAAACCTGCCTCCGCAGGTTGAAGAGTGTAAGATTAAAAACAATCTGGGTTAATCGGCATTAATTCGCATTCAACTGTTAACTGTTAACTGTCAACTGTCAACTGTCAACTGAATGAACCATGCGTCAAAACCAACTCAAACAAAAACTCAAACAAGGCGAAACAGTCCTCGGTTTATTTATGAACTGTGCCTATCCCGCATTTATGGAAATCTGCGGTCACGCTGGATTCGACTTTGCTGTGATCGACATGGAACATGGCCCGCTGCACCCGCTTGCTGCTGAAGATTTGTGCCGCGCGGCCGACTGTACCGGAATTGCACCCATCGTCCGCGTCCGCAAAAACGACGGGCCGCAGATTCAACGAGCTCTAGACATCGGCAGTGGAGGCGTTCAAATACCTCAAATTGAAAGCAAAATCGATGCCGAAACTGCTGTCAAAAGTGCTAAATACAGTCCTCTGGGTACGCGCGGCCTTTCCTTTGCTACGCGGGCGGGACTTTACACCGCCGCAGGTACAAATATTACCGATCGACTCAACGAAGAATCCTTAGTTGTGATTCATGTCGAAGGCAAAGGTGGCATCCATAACCTGGCAGAAATTGTGACTGTGCCTCATGTTGATGTGATTTTTCTGGGGCCTTACGATCTGTCACAGTCGATCGGCATTCCGGGCCAAGTTCGCGATCCCCGAGTCATCGACATGATGCAAGACGCCGTGCAAACCATCCGCAGTGCAGGGAAAGCAGCGGGTACTTTTGCCGACAACCCCGAAATCGCCAAGCAGTGGATTGATGCTGGCGTTCAGTACGTCGCACTTGGGGCAGATGTTGCCGTCTTCCTGCGCGCCTGTCAGTCGCTGGTGAAAGCGGTGCGGAATTAATGCCATTTGTCAAAAATTGCGCTACAAAACAAGTTTTTGGTTTGTTTTCACGGGCCTCCGAAGGTGCGTCGCCATTAGATTGTCGATTTAATGCTGCATGATTGTTGATGGCGACACACCCTACGAATACTCTTCCTTATTCCTTATTCCTTTTTACCTAGAGCTTCCATCCCTTACATCCCTTACATCCCTTACATCCGCTACACAATCCGTTACCGAACTTCCTTCTTTACGATATCTTTGCAATTTTTGTATTATTTTTTACGATAGTTGCAAAAAACCTGAGCTAGACTAGAAACATACACCTACTCAATGCAAAAGCAAAGAGGGGAGCAAGGATTCATGGAGAGAAATCTATGAAAACAGTATTAGAATCAATTCAATTGGACTATGCTTTCATGTTTACTTTAAAAAAAGTAAACTCGATTAAGCTGGAAGGATTCAAGCAGTTTTTTGACGATATGCCGATCGATCCTTATGTAAAAGGAAAGTATCGTTCTCGAAGATTGTCGCGGTTTATCATCAACGGGAACGAGTTAGTTAAGTTACCTCACGGCTATTTGTTTCAAAGCAAAACATATAATCCCATAGCGGGCGATATCCGGCGGGAATTTGCCGAATTGGACGATCGGCTAATCGCCCTGGATAATTTCAAACAAATGATTTTTGCTTTTTTCGATTCTTGCAAAATTCACCCGGAAGCTGAAATCGGCATCCATCAAATCAGGACGAGTTGTTCGCCCCACAATTTTGGCAACCCCGCACCAGAAGGCATTCACAGAGACGGTACTGATTTTATCGGCATCTTCTCGGTTGACAGAACCAATATAGTCGGTGGAGAAACGCAGTTGTACTTGACTAAAAAAGAGAAGCCTGTCTTTAATAAAGTCCTGCATCCGGGGGAATTGCTATTAGTTAACGACCATGAGTTCTTTCACTTTACTACGGCAATTAAACCGGAATTTGAAGGCGTGGGGACAAGAGATGTGTTTGTGCTGACATCTCCGAGTTTGCTTTGTGATTGACGAAACTGGGCGGTTGAAACCGCGTCTACACAAACAAAACCCGGATGGTGCGCGGGTTGAATAAGATCGGCGGTTGAAATTACGTTATTTTCTTCAGTCTGCGGAGGCAGACTACCCTTCGGGAAAGCTAACGCTTACGTTTGTCTAGGCGCGGTTTCAACCGTACGTCCTATCTATCGAAACTTCCGTTCAGACTCTTGAATTGGAACATCATTAATACTTGCTTCACGTCTTCGCATTAACCCATTTTCTGCAAATTCCCACTGTTCGTTACCATAGGCGCGATACCAATAGCCAGAATCATCGTGCCACTCATACTCGAAGCGAACAGAAATCCGATTATCTGTAAAACTCCACAGTTCTTTCTTTAAACGGTAATCTAATTCTTTTGTCCATTTTCGTGTTAAGAAAGCCTTTATTTGTTCCCGTCCGCTGAAGAATTCCGCGCGGTTTCTCCACTGAGAATCTTCTGTATAAGCTAAGGCTACTCGTTCGGGATCGCGGGTATTCCAGGCATCTTCGGCAGCTTGAACTTTGGCTTTAGCTGTTTCTAACGTAAAGGGCGGTAGAGGTGGTTTCGTTTCCATAAAACTTTGTTATTTGTGACTCATCTACTATACAGGTATGAAACTTTTTTGTAGGGCGGGAACTCTTGCCACCGCCCTACAAAAATCGCAGTCTGGGTATTAAACTCGGACTTTGATATCAATTGTCAGAATCGGGATCGATGCCCATTGCTCGCAGTCGCTCAGTTAGCCGATCGACTTGGCTGCTGGTGAAACAACTCCCGTTGCTTTGGTTGCTCCTTCTATCAACGGTTAATTTTTAACTTGAGATAATCAAAAAGCGCTCCTAGAAATAGGGGTGCTTTTTGTTTTGGGGATTTTTTTGAGATACTTTCTTCTGATATCTAGTCGGGTAAAATAAGCGTGGTGAGGTATGCCCTATGCCCTATGCCCTATGCCCTATGCCCTATGCCCTATGCCCTATGCCGGATAGTACCTCATCTTTCTGAGACTCGGCTATATAACATCCTTCGCGAATTCACCAACAGTCTTTTTCCAGTCGCCGGGATGCCGATCGCCACGATTTTGATAAACTTTGACATTTAGACAAATTTGGTTTACACTTAGCCCGTTGCGATCGCCACTGGTAAGATCTGCTCACGCTAAATATTATTTTTCACGGCGCCGAGGCGCAAAGTAATTTCATGGTATACTCTGGAACTGTTTGCTGGCTTCGCTTCACTGCCCGGATGACGATCGGGGCGATCGCAGCTTTGACCCTATTGCAACCGCTTCAAGCCCACGCACAACAACCTTCAGGGTCAGAGAACCGCCTGCAAGTCGAACCTGCCGACGACCCCACAGATCCCAACAATCTCCGCCCTGTGGCGACGCAAGATAACAGCCTGCTGAGCATCCAGGGAGGTCAGCGTTTGATGACAGAAGCAAGTGGTGCTATTTCTAATCAAAATTACACTGTCGCCGCTCAAAAGCTCCAAGAATCCCGCCAAATTTTTAATCAACTGTCCAACTTCTACCAACAACTCGGAAGCAGTTTTGCTGGAATTGACATCCGCTTAGCTGATAGCAATCGCACCAAAGCTGTAGAAACAGCCCAAATGCGCGACGAAGCTACCTATCGGCTGGCGTTGGTACACCGGGCACAAAATAAGCCGGAACTCGCAGTCCCACTGCTGATTCAGATTATTCGATCGCAACAGCCAACTCGCGACTTGGGCAAAAAAGCTTACCAGCAGTTACTGGAGTTGGGGTTTGTGGATACTCCTTTTCCTCGATCGGGCCCAGCCCCCAGTCCTGCGCCGCGATCGTCTACAAACAAATAGTTCAACTAAAATCTAAATTACACCCGTTTATCAGAGAAACTAATGGTTACACCGTCTCAAGTAGCAGAAATGATTAAGGCAGGGTTGCCCGACGCTAAAATAGAAGTTAACGATTTGACTGGCGGCGGCGACCACTACCAGGCGAGAGTAGTCTCTGCCGCCTTTGAAGGAAAAAGCCGAGTACAGCAGCATCAACTGGTCTACGGCGCTCTCAAACAGGCAATGGCTAGCGAAGCCATCCACGCTTTGGGCTTGGAAACTTTAACTCCCGCAGAATGGGAAGCGAAAAGTCAAGTTGCTTAATTGTTCAGTTGCAAATTGACCCCACAATTTTGGGCTTTTGTCAATAGTTACTGCACAAATAACTGCTGCACTTACTCGCGAAAACCAAAGAAACCAGGCTTTTTAACCGGGTTTTTTGGCTGTAACGAAAACTTTTCGTAAAAAACCCGGTTTCTGCGTCAGTCAACGTTGAAAGATTTTTAAACAATATTAGGAGCAACCATGAGTACAGCAGCACATCAAAGAATCGAAGATTTGGTTAAGCAAAACAAAATCATGGTATTCATGAAGGGCAATAAATTAATGCCCCAATGTGGTTTTTCTAATACCGTAGTGCAAATTCTCAATACTTTGGGAGTGCCTTACGAAACTGTGGATGTTTTGGCAGATCAGGAAATTCGTCAAGGTGTCAAAGAGTATTCCAACTGGCCGACAATTCCCCAAGTTTATATCAATGGTGAGTTTGTTGGTGGCTCGGATATTATGATCGAGATGTATCAAAAGGGCGAATTGCAAGAAGTTGTAGAAGTCGCTTTAGCTTCTTGAATCTAGACCAAACAAGATATCCCCGACTTCTTTAAAGAAGTCGGGGATATTAAGAGCGATCGGGTTTTACATTGAGTTAGGTTAATTCATCGCAGAAGCAAGAAGGAAGAAGGAAACAGGAGGAAATAACAAACAACTAATTCCCGATGCCCCATTTTCTTCGGCACAAGTGCCCGATGCCAATGCCTAATGCCCAATTCGGTAATGCCCAATTCCCCAATAATCAAGGGTTAATTAAACTGAATTTACTGTTTAATAATAGTCTGATTCAGCTTGTGTCTGTGTCTGGGGCATTTCAAAATTAGAAGAGTCGTGAATGTAACGCGCCGCTTCTTCCTCTAATCTATGAATCAAGTATGGTTCTAAACCATTTGTATGGCGCAGGGCTGCTAAATAGCCGTCTAAGTAAAGTCGCAAGTCATCGAATCGATAACCTCTATTCCACATTTCGACGAGGGCGTCGGTCAGTTTTTGGTAATGCCGAATTGTCTGGGTGTCTTGTAGCATGGTGTGAGTTTGAAATCCTTTGTGGTGTGTATAATGACGGCGGGATTTAGAAAATGCCTCGATCGATGCTGAGTTGCTCAGCGGGAGGCTATTTCTAAATATAAAGTTTTTACCCTGCTCAACAGGCTACCCTCCATAAAAAATTTCACTCGCTGCAATGCAGTGGCTCGACTTTTTGCGCGCACCTAGATAATTCACCGTGCGTTTGATTGAGTCGGGATGTTGCTGAATTTGGCGATCGAACTGAGTGAGTCTTCCGGCTACCGAGCGAACGGTTGGAGGCATTTTAGTGTCTGTTGCGCGATTTGTCAACCTCCGAGAGACGGGGGGTGGGTCGGGTGGTGCGGTTTTGGCAGACGGTTGGGGCATAGGATCGATCGGCTCTAGAGAGTCTTCCTCTTATTGTAATGTCACCGCCAGAATGATTTAACATTTCTGCGGGCTGACGATCGCAATTTGACCAAATCTTTAAAAAGTATCCCTTTGGTTTGTTCGTGGCTTTAAATAGAGCTAAGGCTTGAGTAGCAATGGTTACAAAACCTTGACAAAAGCTCTGTTAGTCTGGTAGCCATTCGTGATAAGGGAAGCTCGCGTGGGATCTGCAAGTATTTCAATTGTTGAAGGAAATCCGCACCTGCGATCGCTCTTGGGCTGGCATCTACAGCAAGTCGGTCACTGGGTACACCAGTCAGCGGATATTAGTCATGCTAGGGAAATATTTTTCAACCGCCAGCCAACCCTAGTCATTTTGGATGCCCAATTGCCAGATGGGGACGGTTTGGAATTTTGCCGCTGGCTACAACAGCAGCAGCAGTCGCTGATTTTGATGCTGTCGGCGCGGAATTCTGAATCGGATATTGTTGAAGGTTTGAAGTCGGGGGCTGACGATTACCTGACTAAACCGTTTGGGATGCAAGAATTTATGGCCAGGGTGGAGGCTCTGATGCGTCGCAACCGCACGATGATACCGCCGGCGACGCTGGAGTGCGGATTGCTAAAGATAGATTTGGTGCAGCGTCGAGTGCGTTTGTATGAGGCACATATTGAGTTGACTCCCCAGGAATTCAGCCTACTGTACGTGCTGGCTCAAGCTGGAGGAGTGCCATTATCTCGATCGGACTTGCTGCGCAGAGCTTGGCCTGATGCGATCGACAACCCACGCACGATCGACACTCACGTACTGTCTCTGCGTAAAAAGATAGAAATCGATCCGCGACAGCCGAGTCTGATTCAAACAGTGCGGAATGTTGGCTATCGGCTAAATCTGGAGTTCTTGAATACAAATCAACCGCATTCACCGATGCCTGGAGTTGTGATTTCTTAGACTCTCATCAGCCGATAAGTCTGATTTTAGGTTGAGAATTGATTGGGGATTGCATCTGTTTTTGCCGCCATAATAAAATCATTGCGGTGCAGTCCCGAAATCGCGTGAGTCCACCACGTTACCGTAACTTTTCCCCACTCAGTTAACAGTGCGGGGTGATGTCCTTCAGTTTCTGCGACTTCGCCGACGCGGTTCGTAAAGGCGATCGCACTTTTGAAATCCGGGAATTTGTAAGTGCGTTCCAATTGCGGAACCCCGGCTTTTTCGATGAAGTTCCACTCAGGAATTTGAGGTTTTAGTTGGACAATTTCGTAAGCTGTGACGCGGGGGGAGTTTTGGCGACAGGCGGCACAGCGTTCTTTTGATAAAGGTTCCATAAATTGCTTTTTAGTTAGATGATAAGTTGTCACACATTTAAATTGTATATTTAGGGCGGGCTACAATATCTCACCCCACTCATTATTTATGGTTTTTGATATGCAATTTAAATCCAGAACAGCTTATTTAGGATCTGAATTATTTGGGACAGGGCATTTGTCCTTTAGGACTTACGTAGACATTGTGATGGAAGTCGTTAAGAAAACAGATAAGGAATCCTTGTCGATGAACCTTGTGTCGATCGCTCCACTGCACAAGCTCAGTATTTGCGGTTGTCCGATATGGATGCTCATCAATTGATTCTAGTACACTTTGCCCTGGAGCGATCGGTAAATTTACGCGCACTGAGATTTTTTGAATTTCTCCGGTTCGTTTGCCGAGTTCGTTGACTTTGTGGTTGTGGAGGACAAAGCTTTTGACGTAAATAAGCTGATTTGAAGTATTTGTCAGCCGCAAAGTTCCCAGTTTTATAGTTTCTAATCGCAGCACATAGCTGGATGGAACTGAAGCGGCAAAGGTGGCAGAGGCGATCGCAGGAATGGCAAGAAATGATAAGAGTTTTTTCACTTGAGATATTCAAATGCGATTTTGATAATCGATATTACCATAGCGATAGTTTGGTTGTAAAGCAAATAAGACTTACGTATGGTTTGCCAGAAACCGGGTTTTTCAGGAAAATACACGGGCTTTAAATCCTCAATATCGGTTAAAAAAACCCGGTTCATTGGTTCGTAGTGCCTAAGTCTTAAAAAAAGATTCAGGCTTAACTGTTCAAAAAGCGATCGGGATCGATGCCAGATTCCCGCAGTTTTTGCATCAAAAACTCTAACCGAGATTCGGCAAGGCGGACTAAGAAAATCCAGCAATTTGTTCTGGTTTCAAATCAATACTCCTTCTTTACGAACATTTAGAAAGAAAGGACTTTTTTCTTGATTAAAACGTGTTTCGGACGCAAAAGCACGCGAAATTACTACAGTTCTATCTAAGCACAAAGCGGCAACAAATTCACTGGTGTGAGCGATTTCTTTACCAGCATGAACTGGCCCGTTCAGAACAACTAAAATGTCAATATCAGAATCTTGTCTCGCATCTCCTCTAGCTTGGGAACCGTAGAGAATTAACTGCACGAGTCTTTCGCCGTAAACTTTGTGAAAATAGTGGCGGAGTTCTGCTAAAATTTCGGGTAAATTGTCGTTCATTTTGATTTGTTATGTTTGTAATATCGTTTCCGGTTCCATCGGAATGATTAGCCAAAATGAGGAGACGGCAGTGCCGTCTCCCTACCCAAAATAACATTGTAGGGACACGGCACTGCCGTCTCCTCTATATCATTCCGGTGTAAACGAAATTGATATAACTGGTTCCCAGGCAGATCCTGGGAACCAGTAAAAATCCATCAACCGATCGCCTTTTTAATCAAATCCAGCTTACCCTTATAGGGAGCATAGCGCCATTGCAACTCCAGCCAGAATGATTTTTGCAGCACACTCTTGTAATGCGAAAAAGTATCAAAACTCGCTTTCCCGTGATAACTGCCAATCCCACTTTCCCCAACTCCCCCAAACGGCAAAGTTGTTACACCCACTTGCATCACCGTATCGTTGATACAAACTCCCCCAGAAGAAGTCTCCCGCAAAACTCGTTCTTGTTTCTGTTTGTCCTTCGAGAACAAATACAATGCTAAAGGTTTGGGGCGCGCGTTGATTTGGGCGATCGCCTCTCCGAAATCTTCATACTCCAAAACTGGCAAAATCGGCCCAAAAATCTCATCCTGCATCACGGGCGAATCCCAGGAAACATTATCTAAAACTGTCGGTGCAATATACTTATCTGCTGGGTTAGTTTGCCCACCAATCACAATTTCTCCATCTTTGAGAAATGCACTCAAACGTTCCAATTGCCTTTGATTGATAATCCGCGAATAATCGGGACTTGTTTGCGGATTATCGCCGTAAAATTCTAAAATTGATGATTTAATTGCCTGCATTAATTGTGGCTTGACTTTCTTGTCTACTAAAAGGTAATCTGGAGCAATACAAGTTTGTCCGGCATTGATAAATTTGCCCCAAGCAATCCGTTTAGCGGTGTGTTCAATCTGAATATCTGAATCGACAATGCAAGGACTTTTGCCGCCTAATTCTAATGTTACTGGTGTGAGGTGTTTGGCCGCGGCTTCCATTACAATGCGACCGATTTTTGTGCCGCCTGTAAAGAAAATGTGGTCGAATTTTTCGGCTAGCAATTGTTGACTGACTTCTGGGCCTCCCTCGACGGCTGCTACATAGGCGGGATCGAAGATTTTGCCAATCATGTCGGCGACGACTTTTGAGGTGTGTGAGGCGATTTCTGAGGGTTTGAGGAGTGCACAGTTCCCGGCGGCGATCGCCCCGACCAACGGTGATATCATTAACTGGAACGGATAGTTCCAAGGCCCGATGATTAAAACTACGCCTAAAGGTTCGGGAAAAATGCGGGCTGATGCGGGGAATTGGTCGATCGAAGTTGGCACTTTTCTCGGCTTTACCCAGGATTTGAGGTTTTTGATGGCATACTTAACTTCTGCGATCGATGCGATTTCAAAGTAAGCCTCAAACTCCGGCCGATTCAGGTCTGCTTTGACAGCAGCGACAATTTGTGATTGATTAAGTTCGATCGCACTTTGAAGCAGTTTCAGTTGTTCGATCCGAAAATCCACATCTTTAGTTTTCCCCGTCGCAAAAAATTGCCGCTGTTGTTGGATAATATCACTGACTACCATTTTTTGTCCTCCATGTCTATAAATAAATGTTACAGCAGGACAAGAAAAATGGGGTAAAATAGAAATGTGGACTATTCTCCAGAATAGGCAAGATGCCAATTACCAATTACCAATTACCAATTATCAATTACCCAGTTAGCTTATGAAAATATCTAAGTACGATTTTTTTTTCTATTCCTGCTGGCTGCTTTGCTTGCTTGCAGTAGCAGGATGTACCTCTAAATCTCAAAAACAAGTTGTCATCTGCTCAAAAGACTTTACCGAACAAGTCATCCTCGCGGAAATATTAGCACGACATATCGAAGCTAAAACTGATATCAAGGTAGAACGAGAATTGAATCTCGGAGGTTCGCTTTGCCATCAATCTCTAACAACAGGTAAAATCGATTTGTACGTCGAGTACACGGGTACTGCTTACGCCAATCTGCTCAAACAAAAGCCGATTTCTGACCCGAAAAAAGTTTTCGATTATCTCAAGCAAGAGTATCCCAAACAGTTTAATGCAGAATGGATGGAACCGCTGGGATTTGAGAACAGTTTTGCGATTATCGTGCGGGGAGATGATGCTAAAAAACTCAATTTACAAACTCTCTCGCAATTGGGAAAAGCTGCACCGAAACTGCGGGCTGCTTTCGGGCCAGAGTTTAAAGAGAGAGAAGATGGATTTCCCGGATTAGCTAAAACTTATGGGATTAAATTTCGAGAAGAACCGAAGGAATTATTATTAGGATTGCTTTATCAAGCGCTGGAACAAAAAGAGGTAGATGTGATTGCTGGAAGTACAACCGACGGTTTGATTCAAAGCTTGGGTTTGGTAGTGCTGAAAGATGATAAGAAGTATTTTCCGCCCTACGAAGCAGTGCCGGTTGTACGATCGCAAATTTTGGAACAATACCCGGAATTGCGCCCTGTACTCGCAGAATTGGGTGGCAAAATCTCTGAAAAAGATATGCGTCAACTCAACTATCAAGTTGATAAGCAACAGCAAGAAGCAGGACAAGTTGCACAGGAGTTTTTGCAGCAAAAGTTTGGGGATGCAAAGCCTGCGATTCCGGCGAAATAAATGGTTTCATTCTTCTGTCTGTTTGCTGCACCGTATTGCGATCTAGGTATAATATTAGTTAGACTCATATAAATAAATGAAGGTATAAAGCTATGACAACTGTCAAAACTGCTATCTCATTGCCCGCATCTCTATTTGAACAAGCCGAAACATTAGCTGGCGAAATGCAAATTTCGCAGAGTTTTTTGATCGAAATAGCGCTTGAAGAATTTATCCGCCGTCGCGAAAATCAACAACTGTTAGAAAAAATTAATGCTGCTTGCGAAGCACCTCTCTCTGAAGAAGAACAAGTTTTGCTTCGCAAAATGAGTCGCTCTCATCGCAGGCTGGTGCAAGGCGAATGGTAATCTGGTAAGGTGCGCACTGCGCACCCTACATATACTTCTAGCGGATGTCGGCGTTAGCTTAATTTGCCAAGCTGCAAAACAGGAGCTTTGATTGATTCAATCTGGGACTCGGTAACTTCAACTGTAATTGCTTCGACATTAAAACCCTCTAAGCTATAACCGTCTTCTTGACCTTCCGGCATCGCGTAATGCTCAACAATAGTAGCTGTAGCACCTTTTTTTAGATTGTAATTGGGGATGTCTTCGCGCAATGCTACTTGTGAAAAAAGTGCAAATTTCATGGCGGATTACCTCTTGTTAATCAGGAACTAATGTAACAAATCTCGTTTCGGATGGAGTAACTATCCAAACAGTTTTGACTTGTAAAGTTCTACCGTTTGGCCCTGTTAAACTGCCCCGAATCATGTACTTTTGACCGTATTTTGTATTAGCCATTGGCTCCGCTTCCAATGAAAGTATCTGGACTCTCAAATCTCGATCGAGTTGCTGCCAGTTTTCTAGATCGTAACCACCCCGAGCGAGAAACTGAGATTTGTCATCTTTAGGAAGCTGAATTAATAAATAGTTCGTCAGCTTTTCTGAAGAAATCACGGAGTTAAGGCTAAGTTGTACCATGCGGCAAATTTTCTCTTACTTAAGTTCCTTTACTCAGCTTCGCTCAGCCTCCGCAAATTCAAAATATCGCTCATCTTTTTAATTTGCATACAAGTCCGCTCGAACTGTTCCTTATCCTCAATATCCATGCACAAGTCAATTAATGCGGGCAAACCGGGATAGGTTTTGACTTGAGCGCTACGGACGTTGACTTTGTTGTCTTTTAAATGCGACAATACATCGTTGAGAACTCCGACTCGATCGAGCGCTTCAATTTGAATGTTAACAGCATAAGTATTCGGGCGGCTACCATTGCGATCGCCTGAATTCCAACTCACAGGAACTAATCTATCTCCCGGTACGCTTTCAACATTTGAACAACCTTGGCGGTGAATCGAAATTCCGCGCAGGCGAGTTACTACTCCAATGATTGATTCACCGGGAATTGGACAGCAACAGCCGGCTAAATGGTAGAGCAATCCTTCTACACCTGCGATCGGCGATTTGCTCGGAGATGAACTCGGTACGGGTTTGGGTGCGGCTGATGCAGGTATTTGCACTGGCAATTCCTGGATTCCTGCGGGTGCAGTTTCTATTTTTTGCTGCACTTTCACTAAGTCTCGCAGTCGATTTACTACGAGATTTAGGGTGACTTCGCCATAGCCCAAACCGGCGATTAAATCTTCGACGCTGTGGTAGTTGCACCGCTGAGCTACAGACTGCATGGGTTCGGATTTCAGCAAGGATTCTAGGCCGTTTTTGCCTAGTTCTTTTTCGAGCAATTCCCGCCCGCGAGCCAGATTTTCATCTCGGTGCGATCGCTTTAACCACTGCCGAATTCGGTTTTTTGCTCCGTTTGTCTTGACAAAATTTAGCCAGTCGGAACTCGGATGGCCGTTTTTTTGGTTCAAGATTTCTACAATGTCGCCATTCTTTAATACCTTGTCTAGTGTCACCATCCGCCCGTTGACTCTGGCGCCGGTGCAGCGATTGCCAATTTCTGTGTGAATGCGGTAGGCAAAATCTACGGGTGTTGAGCCGCTATTGAGGGCAATTACGTCTCCGTTTGGAGTGAAAACGTAGATATCTTCGTCGAATAAGTTGTCTTTAATGCTTTGTAAATATTCGCGATCGTCTTTGAGATCGGTTTGCCATTCTAGCAGTTGTCGCAGCCAGGTAAATTTTTCGTCGTCGCCGGTTACTGTTGTGTTGGAACCGCCTGTTTCTTTGTATTTCCAGTGCGCCGCAATGCCGTATTCGGCAATGTGGTGCATTGCTACGGTGCGAATTTGGACTTCGATGGGGCGGCCGCTGGTGCCGATTACTCCGGTGTGCAAAGATTGATAGCGGTTGGCTTTTGGTAAACCGATATAATCTTTGAAACGGCCGGGAATTGGGCGGAATGAGTCGTGGACGATCGCCAATGCCCGATAACAGTCATCATTGGTTTCTACGATGATCCGCACCGCAGCCATATCGTAGACTTGGTTAAACCCTTTTTGGCGGCGGTGCATCTTCCCATAAATCCCGTACAAATGTTTGGGACGGCCGCTGACTTCGTAGCATTTAATGCCTAAATTGTCAAGTCTTTCTCGCAAACTATCTGTGACTTCTGCGAGTTGAGTTTCTCGATCGCCCCGCTTGACTGCCACCAAGTCCTGAATTTCGCGGTAAGCTTCCGGTTCCAGGTATTTAAACGCTAAATCTTCCAATTCCCACTTGAAGCGCCCGATACCCAAACGATTCGCCAGAGGAGCAAATATCTCTCGGGTTTCTAGAGCAATACTGCGCTGCTTTTCTTCGGACAAATGCTCCAAAGTCCTCATGTTGTGCAGCCTGTCTGCCAGTTTCACGACAATGACCCGAATATCTTTAGCCATTGCGAGGAACATCCGGCGGAAATTTTCAGCCAGGCGCTCTGTTTTGCTGGAAAAGTTAAACTTAGAAAGCTTGGTGACACCTTCAACCAACTGTCGCACTTCCGCGCCGAACCGCTGTTCTATTTCTTCGAGAGTAATATCTGTATCTTCTACAATGTCGTGGAGGAAACCCGCAGCAATCATGACGCTGTTTCCGCCCATATACCGGAGTATTCCAGCGACAGCCACCGGATGACAAATGTAAGGTTCTCCAGATTTGCGGTATTGTCCTTGGTGCAAGTCGCGGGCAAATTCAAAGGCTTGACAAATCAAGCTGTTGTCTGTCATGCAATTCGGGTTAGGGGTCAGATCCGGCTGCGACGATCGACAATTTAGGCATTCTTGCAGCCAATCGGGAACTATGCAAGGATCGATCGAGGGAGAGGGAGTTAGAGTGTTCGCGTTCATGGGGTACACCTTTAAAACTTAGAAATACAAATGGTTAAAAGCTGGTTTTTGGTTGAATTGCCGAAATTATGTGTTTAGATATACTAAACTAATTGACAGTCACAATTTGCAATTGAAAAAAATAGTTTATTTTTCTGTCAACTATAGCTATCTAATTCCGAATCCACCCCCTTCGTAGGGAAGAAAAAATAGTGACACTCTTGTCATGATTGCTGGGCGCAGATCCGGTAAGATAAAAATGTTTGGGCAGTTGTCCTTGAAAGAAGCGATCGACATTAAAACAGCCAAGGCGATTGCTCAAAGCCCGATCGCGATCGTCAGTCCGCCAAGGGCGATCGGCAAAATTTCTCAATAAACAGGCAATTGCTGCAAAAATCCAGGACTTCTTTTAATATGAGCAAATTTTCAGCTAATGTCTACTTCAATTATAAATAAAAATTTGTTTACAAAATCATGGTATTGTCCGAAGAACGTCGCCAGTGCTACCAAGAATTACAGCAAGCACTCGAACAGCTACAAAGAACCGCTGCACAGGATAATCTGGATTTGGCCGTGCTGGCGATCGAATACAAAAAAGTGCAACAATTTTTCGGAAATCAAATCATGAGAGCCGACAGCGGTGAGTTAGACGCCTCAGAAACACCCCCAGAGCAGTCATATCTGACGGAAATACACAAGCAACTACGGTTATTGGGGACAGATGTCACGTTTTTACAAGCCGCGAAGCAGCCAGCGACAGTAGAAGCAAGGCAAACTGCGGCGATTGCGCGGCTTAACACGATAATTGGGTACTGTGGCGCGCTGCTACAAAAAAAATTCTGATTCGGCCCGCCCAGATACAGAATTAACAACTGAATTAATTGCGAATTAAGAAGGCAAGGAGAAATAAAGCAGTGGAATGTCCAAAATGTAAACATCCCAACTTAGAAGGTGGCACCTTAGCCGGCAGTATGTCGGTGCAGTGGTGTCCCAACTGCTACGGTATCTGGATTCCAGGCAGAGAATACGAAGCTTGGCAGAAAGAACAGAGCCAGTGGTACAACAAATCCGAAAAGCCACAGGCGACAGGCACTCTCGGCATAGAATTCACGCCGTCTCCCTACGACAGCAAAGCAGCCCTATGTCCCGAAGACGGTCACTATCTGTCACGGGCGAAAGTTCCCTTTAGCAGAGTGCCGTTTTACATAGAGCGCTGTATGCTGTGCGGAGGAATTTGGTGCGATAACGGCGAGTGGGACATTCTCGAAAGTCTGGGATTCCATACCGAGATTGACAAGATGTTTTCTCCCAACTGGCAAGCTAAGGCCCGTGTGCAAGAACTCGCTGCTCGGGAACGTCTAGTGCTGACTGAGAAGCTGGGCCCGGATATCGCCGGATATGTGTTGGAACTAGCGGAAGTTTTAGCAGATCATCCCCACGCTGATTGTGCGGCTACTTATATACTGCGAAGAGCTGAGTTGAAGCGAAAGGAAATTTAGGATAATTGGGAATTGGTAATTGGGGAATTGGTAATTGGGGAATTGGTAATTGGGGAATTGGTGTCAACTTAAGACTAAAATCCATGAGAAATCTCACTTGTAGCTGAGGCTAGATCCCCCTAAATCCCCCTTAAGAAGGGGGACTTTGAGAAGAATCTTGTGAGAAATTTCGCTTGTAGCCTCTTGCCAAATCCCCCGGATAGTCGGGGAGTAGGGGTTGACTTTGAGCCACTTCCAGTCCCCCCCTTCTTAAGGGGGGCTAGGGGGGATCAGGGCCATAGCATCAAACAGTAGGCTGGAACTATGTTTGATATTAATTTGACACGATAAATGTATTTTTGGTGCTATGAGTTATCAATTGAATTGAATTAAATCAACACAAAAAACCAACAACCAACAACCAATAACCAACAACTAATAACTAATAACTAATAACTAAGGACTAATGACTAATGACTAATGACTATCCTTTGTTTTCTGTTGAAAATCTGCGAGTAGCTTATCCTCAGCGGCGGGGCCAATCCGGTTGGGCTGTTGATGGGGTTTCCCTGACGCTGGAACCGGGGGAAAAGCTGGGATTAGTTGGGGAGTCGGGCTGCGGTAAGTCAACTTTGGGACGGGCGGCGATGCGGTTGTTGCCGGATTCGACTTTGGTTGAGGGGCGGGTTGGTTTTGAGGGAGAGTCGGTGTTTGAGATGGATGCTTCGCGGCTGAGACGGTTTCGGGGCGAAGCTGTGGCTTTGATTTTTCAAGATCCGATGACTCGTCTCGATCCTTTGATGACTGTTGGGGAACACTGTATCGAGACTTTGCAGGCTCACAGACGGGATTTGAATCGTAAGGAAGCTAAGAAACGGGCGATCGCCATTCTAGAAGCTGTGAAAATTCCGGCGTCTCGTTGGTCGCAATTTCCTCATGAATTTAGTGGCGGAATGCGCCAAAGAGTGGCAATTGCTTTGGCTCTTTTGCTCGATCCTAAATTAATTGTGGCAGATGAACCGACTACCAGTTTGGATGTAACTGTAGCTGCCCAAATTATGCAGGAATTAACCAGACTTTGTGCCCAACGGGGAACGGCGATTTTGTTGATTTCTCACGATTTGGCGATGGTGGCTGAGTATTGCGATCGCATTGCGGTGATGTACGGCGGCAAAGTGGTAGAAACTGGGCCGGTGCTGGATGTTTTTGAACGCCCGCAGCACGAATATACTCGATCGCTCCTCAAAGCAGCTTTGCACATTCAGAAGGAAGAAGAAAGTTCGGCAGCGGATTCTGTAACGGATTTAACGGATGTAACGGATAGAGGGGAGAAGGAAAATTATCAGCTTGAATCATCGCAGTCGAGTTCGCCTCTTTTGACTGTGACGAATTTGCAACAGCATTACAGTTTAGAAAGCAATTTATTAGACCAATTATTTTCGAGGAATCGCCAGGTAATTAAAGCCGTAGATGACGTTAGTTTAGAGCTAGAACGGGGAGAAATCCTTGGGCTGGTAGGGGAGTCCGGCTGTGGCAAAAGTACGTTGTCGCGATCGATCTTGCAGCTTATTCCGTCTACTGGTGGCAAAGTGGAATTTCAAGGAATAAATCTGACTGCGCTGTCTCGGGATGCTGTTAGGAAACATCGTCGCCAAATGCAAATGGTATTTCAAGACCCCCATGCTTGCTTGAATCCGATGATGACTGTGGGAGAAAGTATTGCTGACCCTTTATTGATTCACAAATTAGCTCGTTCAGATGAAGCTAAAAAACAAGTAATGGCTATGTTAGAGCGGGTGGGTTTGACTCCTGGGGAGGATTTCTTTGGCCGCTATCCGGGAGAATTGTCGGGAGGACAACAGCAGCGGGTTTCGATCGCCCGGGCGTTGATTACTCGGCCGCAACTGATTATTTGCGACGAGCCGGTGAGTATGCTGGATGCGAGCGTGCAGACTCAGGTATTAGAACTGATGCTGGAGTTGAAGCAGGAATTTAATTTGACTTATCTGTTTATTACGCACGATTTGTGGGTGGCGAGGTTTTTTTGCGATCGCATTGCGGTAATGAATTCGGGAAAAATTGTGGAAATCGGGAAAACTAGGGATATTTTTACTAATCCACAGCACCCTTATACTCAGCAGTTATTGCAAGCAGCTCCTTTATTGGCTCGAACTAATTGATGCCAGGATACTTCGACACTTCGACTTGTGGGAGTCGGAGCTTAGTACAAGTTTAGGATTTGGGATTTTGGACTGGGGATTTGGGATATTTCTGATTAAAGTGGTTAAAGTGAAGGGAGAGTTTTCCAATCATCCCACGGACACCAAGCACTATATGGCAAAATCTGACTTAGGCAGTTTTGCGGTGGCATCCGAAGCCTCATTCGCGATCGCAGAAAATGAAGACATCGAGATCGATCGTCCTACTTCGAGTCGATCGTCAGCATACAACAACTGGTCTGCCGACGATCCCGTGGGAGCTTTGTTCAAGGAAATGGCTCGTTATCCTTTGTTGAGCGCTAGCGAAGAGGTAGAGTTAGCGCGCCGAGTTCAAGAATTGGTAGCCCTTGAGGAACTTGAAAAGGGTTTGAAGCAGGAATTGGCAAGAGTTCCCACAAAAGCTGAACTAGCTGCGGCTATGGGTTTGAGCGAAACTCAACTGAAAAGCTTCCGGTATCAGTGTCAGTCGGCGAAACGGAGAATGATTAGCTCGAATTTGCGGCTGGTGGTTTCTATCGCCAAACGCTATCTCAATCGGGGCGTGCCTTTTCTCGATTTAATTCAGGAAGGAGCTTTGGGTTTGAATCGAGCCGCCGAAAAGTTCGATCCTGAAAAGGGTTACAAGTTTTCTACCTATGCTTATTGGTGGATTCGCCAAGGAATTACGCGGACAATTGCCAATCAAGGGCGGACTATTCGTTTGCCGGTTCATATTGTCGAACAGTTAAATAAGCTAAAAAGAGTTTATCGGGATTTGAAGCGAACGCTTCAACGAAATCCGACTGAAGCTGAACTTGCCAAAGACATGGAAGTTACTGCGGAACAACTTCGCTACCTCCAGCAAGTACGCCGACAATCTTTGTCTCTCAACCACCGTATCGGTTCGGAAGAAAGTTCGGAACTTTTGGATGTTTTGGAAGATAATTCAACGCAATCTCCAGAATCTCAGATGAATGAGATGATGATGCGCCAAGATATTTTGGAGGTGTTGGACAATATTTTGACTGAGCGGGAAAAAGAGATAGTGGCGATGCGTTACGGTCTGGTGACGGGAGAGCCTTACACTTTAGAAGAAGTGAGTGGTTTGTTCAATTTGTCCCGCGAGAGAGTCCGTCAAATTCAAAATAAGGCGATGCGGAAACTGCGGCGGCCTCAAGTGACGGAACGATTGAAGGGCTGGTTGAAATAAGGGGTAACCACGGGGGGATTGCCCCTACGCAAACAAAGTCCGCCTCCGCGGACTCAGAAATAATGCTATTTTAATGTTGGATTGTCATTTACTGCTGTGTTTATGTCTTCTGAGGTGATTTTGCGTCCAGCTACGCGGCTCGACGTGCCAGTGCTGTTTGATTTGATTAAAGCTTTGGCTGAGTACGAAAAGTTGTCTGATGCTGTGACTGGGAATGCGGTTGATTTGGAAAATCATCTGTTTGGCGATCGACCTTTTGCTGAAGCGATTTTAGCAGAGTCCGAGGGTAGAGTTATGGGCTGGGCACTGTTTTTTCATAACTATTCTACTTTTTTGACTCAGCCGGGAATTTATTTGGAAGATTTATTTGTCCTCCCTGAGTTTCGAGGGCGGGGAATTGGCAAGTCTTTGATAGCTTATTTGGCACAGTTGACGGTTGAACGAGGTTGCGGGCGTTTGGAATGGAGCGTGTTGGATTGGAATGAATTGGCGATCGGATTTTACAAAGGAATCGGTGCTGATGTGATGCCAGATTGGCGGATTTGTCGGCTAGCCGGGGAATCTTTGGCGAGTTTGGCATCAAAGTAATTGTAGATCGTTGCCAAAAATATAGGAAAATTTAGATGATAGTTGGGTTTGATTGGGAGAAGGTCTTATGATTATTTGGGTAAACGAGCAAATCGATCCGTCAGGTATTCTGTATGCTTGCATTGCTTGTGTCGATGAGACTCAAGCTCAGGAATGCCACGAATCTTTCGAGCAGAATTTGAGCGCAGAACAAAAAGAACAGGGCTGGGTTGCTACATTACGGATTGTTAGTGCTTGGGATGATGTACCTGTGAATGCTTTGAAATTGAATTAATCTCAAATCGGAATCATTCATCTCTCCGAGCTCTTTCTCTGTGTTCTCTGCGCTCTCTGTGGTTAAATAATTCCAAAAAAATCGTAGACGAGATAATATGGCGGTTCAATACGATCGCCCAGAGAGCAGGGAGCATATTAGTTAAAAAAAAGCAAGATAATTCTAACACCAATTGGTCAAATTAAAAAAGTAAACTCTAGAACAAGTTTTAGCCTTACTATTAACCAGTAAAGGCATTTCCAATTGTCAATTTAATTTCTATGATTGAAACGTTATTTCACGCCTACACGCCTCTAGTGATCTGGACAGGCTTAGGATTACTCTTGTTTCGGTTCATCCCAGTTAATTTTCCCAAGCTGCTAAGCTACTTTCTTTATTGGATTGGGATACCGCTGCAAATTCTAGTTTTAGCCCGTCACAGCGAATTTTCGGGTGCTGTAGGATTGACGCCTGCGATCGCCATATTTGTGTTATGTCTGAGTACGGGTATGGCTTGGTTGACTTGGGAGTCATTGCAACAGCTAAGTGCGCGCCACATTGCTAGGCCGTATTTTCATGGCAAAAACTCTCTGCTGAATTCACTATTGTTAAATTTTAGCTCATTGACGCGATCGAGCAAAGGCAGTTTCATTCTAGCTGCAATGTTAGGAAATACAGGCTTTGTGGGATTAGCAATCACCCCCGCCATCATCAGCACCGATAACAACAACTGGGCAGTTTTGTATAGCGTCACCAATAATGTGATCGGAACCTACGGATTTGGTGTATTTATTGCTAGCTACTTCGGGCATTCGGGGCAAAAGAATCAGTGGTGGACTCAGCTAAAGGACGTGGTAACAGTCCCAGCTTTGTGGGCATTTCTCATTGGTTTTTTAACCAGAAATATCCCCTTAGCAGAAACAGTAGAATCAGGATTGCAAGCAGCAGTTTGGGTAGTAATTGCCAGTGCTTTGCTGTTGGTTGGTATTCGTTTGAGGTCTATTAAACAATGGAAAAGTTTTGAACTAGCCTTAATCCCGTCGTTACTAAAAGTTGTAATTGTCCCCGTGCTTATAGGATTGGGCGCTAGTTATTTTGGATTGAGTGGCGATCCGAGACTGGTGCTGGTATTGATGTCGGGAATTCCCACAGCGCTTTCTGTGCTGATTTTAGCAGAAGTCTATGAGCTCGATCGCGATTTGTTAGCTTGCAGTATTGCCATAACTTCTGTGGGGTTGTTGTTGATGCTGCCTTTGTGGTTGGCTTGGTTTAGTTGAATTTGGATTGTCTCGTGTCGGAGTCAGAAACAGGGCATAGGGCATAGGGCATAGGGCATACCTCACCACGCTTGAGAACCGCTATAGTAATTTGGGCGTTGCTGAGAAAGGAGTATGATTTGCGTCCGAAATTTAGAGTAGGGGCAATTCATGAATTGCCCGGGCAATTCATGAATTGCCCCTACCAAATTTCAGGGATTGCCTAAGCGGGTGAATCATACCTTAATTCAGCAACGTCTAAAATCGCATTAAAATTACACAGGGCATTTCTGATGACACAACCGATCGCACTTTCTGCAAATACCTTACACAACTATCAAGGGATTGGAGTTCCCGAAGCAAGTCTATCACTGAGTTTACAACGCGGTGGCGACGAATTGCTGCTGTCAAAAGCGCAGGATAGATTTACGATTCGCCCCTCATCCACAGTCGCAACATCCAACGACTGGGCGGCATCAATTCCGGCAAAACTCAAGCGGCGCATTGCCCAAAGCAATCTCGAAGAATATCTGGTTGCGCCGGATAGACTAGAAACGGCTATGGAAGCTGCCCGGGCTAGCGATGGAGTAGCTTTTGCTAGCCACGTCTATTCTCCGGCCAACAATCCGAGTACATTCTTTTACTTAACCGATCGCATTACAATCCAATTTGACGAAACAGTAGACGAAAAATCGCGAATTGCGATCGCCACTTTTGCAGCTTTAAAAATAGTCCGTCAAATAGAAGGAATTCCCAACACATTTCTCTGCGAAATTACAAAAGAAGCAACCGAAAACCCGATTAAAATTGCCAATCGCCTCACCAGATATCCAGAAGTTCTGATTGCTGAACCAAACATTTTAGTAGAGACTCAGCAGCATTATATTCCCCGCGATCCGCTTTATCCCAAACAGTGGTATCTCAACAACAAAGGCGGCAATCAACTCGTTACCAATGCTCAGATTTTTGCCGAACCAGCTTGGGATATAACTCGCGGAGTGCGATCGATCGTAATTGCGATCGCCGATGATTCCGTTGACATGACTCACCCCGATTTTGTAGGCGAGGGAAAGATAGTTTCTCCCATCGATTTGAAAGACGACGATTTGTCCCCAATGCCAGTCGAAGATTCAGACAACCACGGTACTGCTTGTGCCGGTGTTGCTGTGGCGGAAGAAAACGGTAAAGGCATAGTCGGAGTCGCGCCTGGCTGTGCGCTAATGCCCATTCGCACTACGGGTTTTCTAGACGACGATTCAGTCGAAAAACTGTTCAATTGGGCGATCGAAAAAAAGGCCGCCGTCATCTCTTGCAGTTGGGGCCCATCCGCCGTTAATTACCCGCTTTCCCTGCGCCAGAGTGCCGTCATCAACAAAGCAGCCACCCAAGGGCGAGGCGGCAGAGGTTGCGTCATCGTCTTCGCCGCCGGCAACGCCAACCGCCCCGTCAATGGTACGATCGACGAACAAGGCTGGCCCAACAACCTCCTGGGCGGGGAAACCAAATGGTTAAGCGGATTCGCCGTCCATCCAGACGTAATCACCGTCAGCGCTTCGACTTCCCTGAACAAAAAAGCCGCCTACAGCAATTGGGGTAACAGTATCTCGGTTTGCGCCCCCAGTAACAACGCCCCGCCGGGATTTTGGCTGCAAGAAAGCGGATATCTGAGCACGCCGCCGGAGGTAACGCAGAATTTGCCTGGTTTGGGGGTGTTTACTGCCGATCGAGTCGGGGCACCCGGCTACGAATCGGGGGACTACACAAATACCTTTGGCGGCACTTCCAGCGCCACTCCAGTAGTCGCTGGAGTGGCAGCATTGATACTGTCGGCAAACCCTCGTTTGACGGCGCGGGAAGTACGGGGAATTCTGCAAGAAACTGCTGACAAAATTGTTGATGCCGATCCCGATCCGCAGTTTGGCAATCGCCTGGGAAATTACGATATTAATAACCGTCGTAGCGATTGGTTTGGTTATGGAAAAGTGAATGCTTTGAAAGCTGTGCAAGCTGCGGTGAGAAAGGGCGGCGGCAATCCGAATATCGGCGGTGCAAGGTTCAGCGATATTTCTGGACATTGGGCCCAAAAGTTTATTGAAGCTTTGGCGGCGGCGAATATAATTAGCGGTTTGCCTGATGGTTCTTTTGGGCCTGATAATATTTTGAATCGCGCTCAATATGCGGCGCTGTTGGTGAGTGCGTTTAGTCCGATTCCGAAGGTGGCTGCTACCAATTTTATCGATGTTTCTGCCAGTTTTTGGGCGAGAAGTGCGATCGAACGGGCGAATCGGGGAGGCTTTTTATCGGGGTTTCCGGGGTTGAAGTTCGGCCCAAACCAGAACTTGACGAAGACTGAGGCGATCGTATCTTTGGTTAACGGTTTGGAACTTAAGGGTGGAAATCCTGATGTTTTAACAGTGTACACCGATCGCTCTCAAATTCCTAATTTTGCCTTGAGTGCCGTAGCCACAGCGACTGCTTTGAAGATTGTAGTCAATTATCCGGCGCGCGATCGGCTTTCACCGCAGCGAGACATCACCCGGGCGGAGATTTCGGCTTTGATTTACCAGACGTTGGTGGCAATTAATCGCGCAAAGGCGATCGATTCTACTTATATTGTCTAGCCAATAGACAAGATTCCCAAAATAATTCGGACGCTGCTCAGAGCATCATCCCACATTCTTTTCTTGTGGGATGGGCTTCTAGCCCGTCCGAAAATTTGATTAAAAAAACTTTTGCAATTCAAGTCTAATAAATTAACCAAAATCATTATAGGAGCGGGTTTACTAACCATCTATAATATCAGCTATAGAATCCGTAAACCCGCGCAGCTAACCTCGAAAATCCCCCAAAGCCCTCAATGCAAACTGTGGCAAAGCCAACATCCGACGCCAGCGCCAAGGTTCTTGATAAAGCCGGTACAACCATTCTAAATGATTGTCACAAAACCAAGCCGGCGCGCGGTCTTTTGTTCCCGCCCAAATATCGAAACTGCCGCCAACTCCCACCCAAATCGAATCAGGACAAAGATGCCGATGTTCCGCAATCCAAAACTCTTGGCGAGGCACTCCCAAGCCCACAAAAATTAGTTTTGGCTGCTTTTCTTTCAAGCTTCGATCCAAGTCTTTTTGCTCGTCGGGCGACAGATAGCCATGTTGGGAAACAATCGACAATCCGTTAACCTTTTGCTGCCAAGTTTCTGCCGCCGCGCCCGCAACTCCCGGGAAACCTCCAAAGAAGAATATTGGTTCAGAATTCGGCAACTTTCCGGCTGCTTGCAACAGCGATTCTGCTAATTCTATCCCTGGAAACCGCCGTGCCGATTTGCCACGCAGCCGCAAGTATAGCACCACTCCCGAACCATCGGGAATCACGAGTTCAGCTTTTCGGATTACTTCTGCTAAAGCCGGATTTTGCTCTCCTTGCATCGCCATTTCAGCATTCAGCGTCACCACATGACTTCCCAACCCTTGATGCAGGCGCTCGATCAGCCAACCTGTGTAATCGTCTAATATGTGAACTGGTAATCCCAGCACTGAAAATTGCGATCGATCCATATTTTTTTCTGTGAAGTTCCTACACACCGAGTTATTGAAATTAGTTTATATTGACATTCAATGCTATGGTTTGTCTAGCCACTCCAAAATTTAAGCAAAAGCAATCATTGCATCATAATCCAGAACAGGCCAACTGTCTGATCCACAAAGGAACATTTTTTTTCTAGATTGAACTTCTATCCCGATCAATCAAAGACTATTTTAACAGGTAAAAATGTCAGAGAGACAATTTTTGACTCCTCCCAAATTCGGCTTAAATATCTGGTTTATTTCTTAATCTGCTTGGAGTGGACTTCGTTTATCTAGTAGCGATTTGAATCGCCAGATCGTCTATTGTTACCATTGTTACCAAAAAATCACCATCACCTACTTGTGTTGATATGAATTGACAAAATACTCTAATTTCTGATATATTTAAAAGTCTATTCACTGCATCTCAGTTAGCACCAGGAAAAAAAGGTAAACCAAATGCCGATCGCAACCCAAGAGCGACAAATCCGGTTAGATTATTACTACCAGCAAATCAAAAACGTCATCCTCAAGCGCCAGAACCCCATTACCGGTTTGCTTCCCGCTAGTACCGCTGTCACTGCTCACGGCGACTACACCGATGCCTGGGTGCGCGATAACGTGTACAGCATTCTCGCAGTTTGGGGTTTGGGTTTAGCCTACCGCAAAATTGACGGCGATCGCGGCAGAACATTTGAACTCGAACACAGTACAGTTAAATTAATGCGCGGCTTGATGTTTGCGATGATGCAGCAAGTCAACAAAGTAGAAAGTTTTAAAAATACTCAATCGCCCTTAGATGCTTTACACGCCAAATACAATACTCAGACGGGAAGTATTGTTGTCGGCGATGACCAATGGGGACACTTGCAGTTAGACGCTACATCTATATTTTTGTTAATTCTTGCTCAGATGACGGCTTCTGGATTGCATATAATTTTTACAATCGATGAAGTCAATTTTGTCCAAAATTTAGTTTACTACATCGGTAGAGCCTATCGGACACCAGATTACGGAATTTGGGAAAGAGGGCATAAAATTAATCGCGGTAATGCCGAATTAAATGCCAGTTCTGTGGGCATGGCAAAAGCAGCACTGGAAGCAATAAATGGGTTGGATTTGTTCGGAGTTAACGGCTCTCAATCATCGGTAATTCACGTTTTGCCGGATGAAATTGCCAGAAGCCGCGTAACTTTGGAATCGCTTTTGCCTCGCGAATCTAGTTCCAAAGAAGTAGATGCGGCTTTATTGAGCATCATTAGTTTTCCCGCTTTTGCTGTTGAAGACCGAGAATTAATAGAACGGACTCGAAATAAGATTATTGACAAATTGCAGGGACAGTACGGCTGCAAGCGGTTTCTGCGGGACGGACACCAAACAGTTTTAGAAGATGCCGATCGCCTGCACTACGAGCCCACAGAATTAAAGCAGTTCGAGCACATTGAATGCGAGTGGCCGCTATTCTTTACCTATTTATTCTTGGACGGTATATTTCAAGGAAATAAAGAACAAGTACAATATTATCAACAGCGTTTAGAAGCTCTGGCAGTCGATCGCAATGGCGGACAACTCCTACCAGAATTATACTACATACCAGCCGAAAAAATCGCAGCAGAAAAGTTAAATCCTCGCAGCCAAAAGCGCCTACCCAACGAAAATATTCCCCTAGTTTGGGCGCAAAGCTTGTATTTTCTCGGTCAAATGCTGAACGAAGAATTGATCGCAATTGGCGATATCGACCCCCTGGGACGTTACCTCTGCGTCGGGCGCAACCGAGAACCTCTAGTGCAAATTGCCCTGTTAGCTGAAGACGAAGATTTGCAAGCAGAATTAGCCGCTAACGGAATTGCTGCGCAAACAACAAAACAAGTAGAACCGATTCAAGTTCGCCAAACCAAAGAATTATCGGCTGTGTACGCACAAATCGGACGCAACGACCAATTAGGCTTAACTGGGAGGCCGGTGCGCAGATTGCGGAGTTTGACAACTTCCCGGGTGTTCAAAATTCGCGGAGAGGCGATCGTATTTCTCCCCTCATTTTTAGACAGACAAGAATTTTACCTAACTCTAGATTATCATTTTCTCGTATCTAAAATCAAGAGCGAATTAGCTCACATTCGTCGTCATTGGTATCAGTTGGGACGGCCTACAGTCACACTGATGCTGACTCACACCATGCTGGAAACTGGCCGGGAAGCTTTGTTAGAATTGATGAAGGAACTCCGTGATGGACAATGCAATAATACGCCAATTCAACTCGGAAATCTCAATCAATTAATGCTAACTGCGGGCACAGAAAAAATCGATTTTCTGCACGAATTTGAATTCACCGAATCTCCAGTAACAGGTGTTGTGGAAGTCCGTAACTATCTGACTTACAACCCTGAAAAAACTTGGCCTTTGGGTCACACCCAAGAATTTAAACTAGAGTGTGAGACTAATACCCAATTATTGCTCGAAAGCCTGCGCAGTTCCGAAAATTTGTACGAACAAATTGAGTTGCTACATACGCTAGTTCGCCTCAAAGGACTGAATTTTGAAACAGGATTTGCAGGTTGGGGAGAAACAGTTAAAGTTGCAGATTTACTCAACGAAGTTTATACGAAAGCTGGAGAAGGTTCCCAATCTAAAATTCAGTGGGCTGTGATCCGCCACGCTGCCGGTTTGCTGGATAAAGTTGATATTAGCTTGTCGGATTCAGTAACGGATATTTTGGTGCGACAGAAGCAGATTGCTGTGGGAAAGGCTTACAGCGAAGATTCGGTGATTTCCAGACCAGGTTCATACATGGAAGTGATGGACAAAATTCGTGAATTCTGTGGAGAAGATATTCGCGATCGGGTTCTCACTCAAGAAATTCTGATCTATCTCGGCTTGCTAATAAAAGCGGAACCGCAGTTATTTAAAGGGTTGCTGACGCTGAGAGTTAGCTATTTTATTCTGCTGTTAACTAGCGAATTAGCCCGCGAATTGGGAGTGACGCAGAATGAAGCTTACGAACAGTTAATGCAGTTAAGTCCTTCTGAAATAAAAAATCGCCTGCGCCAAGTTTTGACAGAATACGAGGAAATGAACCAAATCCTCAAACAGCAAGAATCCCTGCGAGTCAAACAATCGGAAACAGAAATTGAATGGGTAGTCGCGCCAGTTTTTGAAGAGTCGCAAATGCCTGCGGGAGGATGGCGTCGGAAGCGGCAAATGGAAGGCGCAGTTAATCGCGTACCCAAGGATTTTTATCCGAATGTCTGGGGACTTTTGGGACACTGCAAAGGCTTGATTATTGGCGATAAATTAGAGCGCCGAAATCGGTTGGACAGCGATGTTATTTTATCGGAAATGACCCCGGGTGAAAAGAATTTCGCGCTGCAAATCGAGCATTTACTGAATAAAATTGTCGCGCCCGAGTACCGACAAGTCAATATTGAGGCGCTGATGGAGTTGGCTGCAATTTCCCAGCGCAACCCTGAATTGAAAGTAGAAGAATACATTGTTTTAGATGTATTAGTCGGTCACGCGGTGCGGCTGAATTGGCTGGGGAAACACTCAGAAAGAGCGGATAAATACGATGAAGATAAAGCGGCGGCGTGGCAAGGTTTTTACAATACTTCGCCCTACGTTTGTGCGAGTCACGTGCTCGATGCTTTCCGCTTCTTGACCACGTTTGGATAGATAAAAATCAAGCAAGCGTGTCACACTCAAATCGAATTGTAGGGTGTGTCAGATGAAGTTAGATCGCGATTATCGAGGTTTTCTAATCTGACGCACCTTACTCAAAAGGTAAGGTAATATAGATTTATGAAGTAGCTACGGCTTGAGATGAAACTACCCGATCGCATCACAGCTTATAAATACCCGGTTAAAAGTCACGTAGAACTGGAAGCGGAGTTTAATAGCCTCGTAGAAGAATGGCGTGTCCAGACAAGGATGCTGTCATTGGTTACACAAAAGTCAATGCACCCAGCTTATCAGAGAATTATTGGCATGGGACAGCCTATTGTACCGTTGATTTTTCGGGATCTCGAACAAAAACCCGATCATTGGTTTTGGGCGTTGAGAGCAATTACTGGTGATAATCCGGTAAAACCAGAACAACGCGGTCGAATGAAAGAAATGGCTCAAGCATGGATACAATGGGGAAAAGAACACGGCTATGAATGGTAGGCTGGAATATCGCAAAGTCTTGAGATTTCCTAATTTAGAGAATACTGAATATGAAGTAACAAGTGAAGAAACAGTAGATTATAATTGCTTTGCTTTCGTAGCTGGCGAAGAAGACTGTAGATGGGACCCGGTAGACCCAGATGGATACTGGCCCGATGGTGTACCAAGAGAGTTAACGTTGGATGCTTTTGTCAAGGTTTATCAAACTATTGGATATGAATTTTGTGATAATCCCGATCTTGAACCGGGCTTTCAAAAGATAGCAATATATACCTATAATGGTGAACCACAGCACGCTGCAATACAAGCAGAGAATGGTATGTGGAAAAGTAAATTAGGGGATTGGGAAGATATCCAACATGAATTAAAAGGGTTAGAAAATCCTAATTATTATGGGGTCGTCCAACAAATTTTAAAACGACCTGTGAATCCACTACAGTAGAGCGAGCATCTCTAACAATTTATGCAATAATTTATGCTTCAATACGGTTCAGTTAAGGAAAATTGTAGTGAAAATGTTGGGTTTCGTTCCTCAACTCAACCTACGCACTGCTGGCTACAATCAAGTATTTTCGTAAAAAACCTGGTTTCTGGGCCCCCATGTGTGCAAGACTGTAAAAGTCGCGATCGACCTTTTTGTAGTAAGGACTGAAGTCCTTTCTTCGCCAAGTCATCAGCAAGGACTAAAGTCCTTACTACAAAAATATTTCACTTTTGTCACAAGTCTAGTCAACTGAATATTTTCAGTAAAATAATGTCAGCTATTAGTTCAATTACACGGGCAATTATCAAAGCATACTTAGAAGTTTTTATCGAAAATCTTGTCAATGAATACAGAGGCAGGCTAATATCGAAACTTGACATTCCAGCAGCATATTTATCATGCAAGTCCTCTAAAGGTCAACTGAAACCGTTTCAGGCTGCTATTATGCCGTCAGAGTTGCTGCGAATTAACGAGTTTGAAAGAGGTTTTAGCAGTGGCTTGGGTACAACCTATGAAGAATGTGCAAAACTTATTGCTTTGGAACATCACAGAGAAGCACACAGAAGTTATGAAATTACTGGCGAAGTTAGCATCGAGGCTGTCAATGAAATCGAGCGTCAGATCGCGCTATTTGAGCACTCAGCAGACAAGAATGCAAATAAACCTAGTTTTGACGAAATGATCCAAGCTGTTCTTGATGCTCAAAAAAACAATCACTTAGTTAGGCGATCGGTCAAAGCAGATTTGTATGTGCTTGCCCGTGACGGCAGGAAGTTTTTCTTTGAAATTAAAGGATCGAAACCGAATAAAGGACAATGCTTGGAGGTAATTCAACGGCTTTTGAGATTTCATTTACTATGCGGAGAGTCTCGCCCCGATGCTCAATCTTATTATGCTATGGCTTACAATCCTTATGGCCCAAATCGTTCTGATTATAAATGGTCAGTGGCAAGGAAGTACACGCCTTTTGAGCAAGCTGTAATTATGGGACATGAGTTTTGGAATATCATAGGAGGAGAGACTGCCTATGAAGAACTTTTGGATATATATCAAGAAGTTGGACGGGAGAAGGGTAAGTATATGCTTGATGCTCTTGCTTTTGGATTTTAGTAGACTACAATTTTCATGGCAGCAATACCTAGTTTGAGGCTAAAACCTTTGATTGACAACAAACCGATAACGATTAGCCTCTTTGCTGGAGCCTACGGTTTAGATTTAGGACTCGAAAAAGCAGGCTTTCAAACAGTAAGTTTAGTAGAAATCGAACCTGATGCTACCAAAACTATCTCTCTAAATCGTCCTCACTTATCACCATGTGCTGTACCGAGAGATATTTGCCAAGTTAACGCCGAAACCCTATTGCAAGAAGCGGGAAAAATCTTAGGTTTAGATAGACCTCTGTGCTCTAATGAAGTAGATTTAGTAACTGGAGGCCCCCCGTGTCAACCCTTCAGCACAGCCGGAAAACGCGGGTCTGTTGGCGATCCGCGCGGCAGCTTATTTATGGAGTTCATACGCATTGTTGATGAAATTAAACCGCGCTTTTTTATCATGGAAAATGTCAAGGGATTGCTGTCAGCTCCTATTCGACATCGACCTCACGATCGCAGAGGTTTAGGTTGCCCGCAATTAGAACCTGATGAGATGTCGGGTGCAGCTTTACAAGTGATTTTGGCAGAGATGAAACGAATTGGTTATGAAGTTGTATATGATTTGCTCAATACTGCTGACTATGGCGTTGCTCAATGTAGAGAAAGAGTTATTTTTATTGGTTATAAAAGTAACGATCCAGTTACTTTCCCCCTGCCAACTCATAGTCAAAAAGGTACTGGTAAAAAACCAAAATGGCTGACACTTAGAGAAAGATTAAAAGATTTAGTTGACCCTCAGCCAGAATTTGTCCCTTACTCAGAAAATCGTCTCAAGTATTTGCGTTTGTTAACCGCTGGTCAAAACTGGAGGGATTTACCCAGCGAATTAAAAGAAGCAGCAATGGGAGGGGCATATAAATCTGAAGGCGGTAAAGTTGGTTTTTATCGACGCTTAGCGTGGGAGAAACCGTCACCTACTGTCACAACCAGTCCCCATCAAAAGGCTACAGATATGTGCCACCCTGATGAATTGCGTCCTTTGAGCGTCAGAGAGTGCGCGCGAATTCAGACATTTCCCGATGATTGGGTTTTTTATGGCTCAACAGCTTCTAAATACCGTCAGATAGGGAATGCAGTTCCTGTATTATTGGGAAAGGCGATCGGTGAATATCTTTACCAGGTCATTAAAGGCGATCGAGTACAAGGGCGAGAAATATTTGAGCAACTTTCCTTGTTCGCATAACTAAAACTTGAATTTAACTTTAGGATATATAAAAGTGTCAGATCAACTTCATGAATTGTTAACATTTGTCTTAGAAAAAGAAGTGGGATTACCTGCCAGAAAGTCTCAATCTTTCGCTGGTCACTTTGCAGATTTAGAAGAATTTCTGAGTTTAATAGCAGAAACACTTAGAAACGGTATCAGTAGTATTTCTGGGAAAAGAGCTCTTAAATTTACTCCCGATGAGATTGAACGCATTTTAGCATTTACATCTTCAGGTAAGCTTTCACTGCAACTTACTATAGCTGAAAATTTTCTAGCTAGTATCTGTCGGGACTTTACAAGGCGGCAGTTAGCGATGGTTGACAATCTTACTTTAGAAAAAATTCATCCCAACCCATTTTTAATTAGGGCGTTAAATCTCGATACTCCAGCAGAAGTTGTCAGACTTAATGTTTATATGGCTGCCACTAGGTCTATTGTTACTTCCATGGGGTTTTTTATTGAAAAACTATTGATATCTTGTTCTGAAAGTGCAGAAAGTCCACCCGGTAAGTCAGGATGGGACGCTATCAAAACTACCAGTGATGGCGATCGCTGTTGGATACAGGTCAAAAGCGGCCAGAATGATATGGATAAAGACCAGATAGTATATTGGGCTGACAAAATTCAGGAAAAAATTAATGCAGGTGATCGCGCTTATATCGGCATAGCTTACGGCAAGAGAACTAATAAGACTGTAACTTTTGGTCTGCTGAAGCAACTTCTGCCCAATTCGGAAATGAGCACTTTAATCGGTCGAGAACTGTGGGATTTTGTCAGTGAAGATACTGATTTTACTGTCAATCTGTTTGAAGTTTTGCGTCAATCTGCTAGTCAAGTTTTAGGACAAAGTTCTATTGCTGATGCGATCGAAAGGTGTAGCGATCGACTGATCGATGAATTCACCGGCAAGTACGGCGAGGGAAGTCAAGGTGTTTTTAACTATATAGCAGATATATTTTAATTTCCAGGTTCGTAGTAGCGATCGATCGCTACTACGAACCCCAAACTACAAAACCCCTTTAGAACTGGGAATCCGACTGGCGCGCCGCGGATCGACTTCCACCGCCATCCGCAAAGCCCGCGCAAAGGATTTAAACGCTGCTTCTACAATGTGATGAGAATTAACTCCTTCTAATTGCCGAATATGCAGTGTCATCTGAGTGTGATTCACCACCGCCGAAAAAAACTCTCTGACTAATTCTGTATCGTAAGTGCCAATCCGCTGATTGGGAATCTGCAAATTGTAACTTAAGTGAGGCCGTCCCGAAAAATCTAGGACTACTTCAACTAAGGCTTCATCGAGAGGGGCGATGAAGTGGCCGAAACGAGAAATTCCCGATCGATCTCCGACAGCTTTTGCTAGGGTTTGGCCTAACGTAATGCCCACATCCTCGTTCGTGTGGTGATCGTCAATGGCTAAATCGCCGATCGCCTGTACGTCCAAATCGATCAATCCGTGAGAAGCAATCTGCTGCAACATATGGTCTAAAAACGGAATTCCTGTGGAAGCCTTGCAAGTTCCCACCCCATCGAGATTTAGGCTGACAGTGACATCGGTTTCCAGTGTCGTGCGCTTCACCAAGGCGGCGCGGGCTGGTTGAACTGGAAGAGGAGGAGGAGGAGGAGGGCGATCGATTATTTCGATAATTTCCAATTGGTCATTCATTAGTTATTGATAACCTGTTGACTGTTGACTGTTGACTGAAAAAACTGAATGATGGTTGACTGTTGAGTACCCTTCTCGATTTTACAATTCCGATGAAGAGTGGATTTGAGATCAACTTTTTACTTAAGAGAATTATCCAAAACTCAAAAGTCTCGAAAGGGGCTGATGAGAGCAGAGAACTTACTTGTTAAAGTTAAAGTCTATTGTCTCTCAACTGACAACTGACAACTGACAACTGTCAACTGACAACTGTCAACTGACAACTGTCAACTGTCAACTGTCAACTGTTACATTCCCATGATTTCGTAACCGGCATCGACATACAAAACTTGACCCGTAATCCCGCTAGATAGATTGCTGCACAGAAAAGCCGCAGCATTTCCTACTTCCTGCTGAGTTACCGTCCGCCGCAGCGGCGCTACTTCCTCAACATGGTGGATCATGTCCAGAATGCCACCAACTGCTGACGAAGCCAAAGTCCGAATCGGGCCCGAAGAAATCGCATTTACCCGAATATTTAACGGGCCAAGTTCCGCCGCCAGATAGCGCACATTCATTTCCAAGGCCGCCTTAGCAATTCCCATCACATTGTAGTTAGGAATTACCCGGACTCCGCCGAGATAAGTCAAGGTGATAATACTGCCACCTTCGACCATCAGGGGTTTAGCAGCAGCACAAAGCCGGATCAGCGAATAAGCGCTAATATCCAAAGCGTTGGAGAAACCTTGACGCGAGGTGTTAGTGAAATCTCCCGAAAGCTCGTCCTTGCCGGCAAAAGCCAGACAGTGAACCAGAATATCTAACTTGCCCCACTTGTCGGCGATCGTTTTAAAAGTAGACTCAATTTCGGTCTCGTTTTGGACATTGCAGGGCAAATAGAGACTGGGATTCAGGGGCTCTACGAGTTCTGCGACTTTGCGCTCGTGCTTGCCTTTCTCGTCCTTCAAATAAGTTATGCCGAGATTGGCCCCAGCTTTGTGGAGCTGCTGAGCAATGCCCCAGGCGATCGAGCGATTGTTGGCAATGCCCGTAACAAGAGCATTTTTTCCGGTCAAATCTATCATCTGTATTTTTTTTTAGAAGCAACTAGCACCGTTCTCGTTGGCTGTATGCGACAACCCCGCCAGTTTAGACACAACTGATCCAGATTTAACTGATTCAGACACAATTGAGACACAATTGAGACACAATTGAGATTAATTTTGCTGTGGAGCTACATGGGGCACAATTGCAAAAGTTAAGAGAAGGGCTAGATTTAATCATACAGCGTGTGCTTACCTTAACATTGGAAGTAACACAATCCCTGGATTCTTGGAGGCTGGGCAGTATATTTACTCAATAAGCTTAATCGGCAAGTTACAAACTATTGATTAGTAGAAAGGATCAGGACGTGACGCATGATAGACCGCTAGCAGCCGTGTTCCGCCAAATCAGTGGCGGGGCTTTTCCACCCATTGTGGAAAACTTTGAACGGGGCAAGACAATTTTTTTCCCTGGAGACCCGGCTGAGCGCGTTTACGTTCTCATTAAAGGTGCTGTGAAGCTCTCTAGGGTTTATGAAGCAGGGGAAGAGATTACAGTCGCTCTACTGCGCGAAAACAGCGTATTTGGGGTGCTGTCTCTGATTACGGGACACCGATCGGACAGGTTTTACCACGCGGTGGCCTTTACGCCCGTGGAATTGATCTCGCTGCCGATCGAACAAGTCGAGAAAGCGCTCAAGGAAGACCCGGAATTGTCGATGGTGATGCTCCGGGGACTGTCGTCTCGGATTTTGCAAACCGAGATGATGATCGAAACGCTCGCACACCGAGATATGGGTTCGAGACTCGTCAGCTTTTTGCTGATTCTGTGCCGGGATTTTGGCGTGCCTGGTACGGAGGGGATTACGATTGATTTGAAGCTGTCCCATCAGGCGATCGCCGAGGCGATCGGCTCAACGCGAGTAACGGTGACTCGTTTGCTCGGGGATCTCAGACAAGAAACCATGATCTCGATTCACAAGAAAAAGATCACAGTCCACAACCCGGTGGCCTTAAGCCAGCAATTCACTTGATGCCGAGAAAGTAGAGGATTTTGGATTTGGGATTTTAGATTCAATCCAAAATCCCAAATTCAAAATTTAAAATCGGAATGACTGCTGGATACATCCTGGTATTTGTAATTTTAGTGTTAGGGGGTGTGATCGCTACTGTCAGCGATCGCCTTGGGACGAAAGTCGGCAAGGCACGGTTAAGTTTGTTCAAGCTTCGCCCCCGCGATACTGCTGTTTTGGTGACTGTAATGGCCGGCAGTATCCTGTCAGCGCTGACTCTGGGCATTTTGTTTGCTACGAGCAAGCCGCTGCGAACCGGGGTTTTTCAAATAGACGAGATTCAAAAAAGGCTCAACGACGCCCGCAAAGGACTCAATCAGGCTACTCAAGAAAAAAATCTAGTTGAAACTGAATTAAGTCAAGCCAGAGCCGCTCAAGCGCAAGCTAGAGCCAATCTAGAGCAAATTAATCAATCGCTCCAAGCCGCTAATGCCGAGCAAGCTCGGACGCAAACAAAATTAAATTCGTTGCGATCGCAGCTCAACAGCGTGCAAGCAGCCAAGTCGAAAACCCAAGAGCAGTTAAGTCAGGTAGAAACGGCTAAATCCCAGACGGAAGAACAGCTTGCGACTGTGGAAGCGGCTAAATCTCGCACCGAAGAACAATTGAAACTGGTGGAAACTGCCCGATCGACTACCAGAGCTCAGCTCGATCGCACTGAAAGCCAATTGAACACAGTTTCAGGGCAAAAAACCAGTTTGGGAGCGGAAATCGCCCAACTGCAAGGGGAACGCCAACAGTTGATCGAGCAGCGAGAGCAGGTAAAGACTCAAATAGCCCAGCGCGATCGAGAAATTGCCAAGCGAGACGCAGCAATTGTCGATCGCAACGCCCTAATTGCCCAGCGGGACAAAGAAATTGCTCAGCGGGCGCAAAGTCTAAGCGAGCGCGATCGAACAATTGTCGATCGCGACAAAGTAATTGTCGAGAGAGAAGCACTCTTAGAAACCCTCGCACAGCAACAAGCTAAACTCGAACAACAGCAAACACTCTTGCAGCAGCAAATGCAAGTTTTGGAACGCGATTTTCAGGCAATTCGCGAGGGTACTGTTGCCATTCGGCGCGGTCAAATTTTAGCTGCTGGCGTCGTTCGCATTAAAGATCCGGGTACGGCAAGCCGCGCGATCGATCGACTCTTGCAAGAAGCAAATAAGACCACCGTCGGACTGATGCAGCCGGACAATAAGAAGATTAAAGAGCAGATTATACAAATTACTACAGCGGAAATCGATCAACTAATTAGTCAGATTAAAGATGGTCAAGATTATGTAGTCAGAATTGTCGCCGGTGCTAATTACCTGCGGGAAGAAAAGCGAATTAAGGTATTTGCAGAAGCGGAAATAAATCGAGTGGTATTCCGGGCGGGAGATGTGATTTCAGCAGTGTCCATCGATCCTGTGATCTCGACAGACGAACGGGTACGGGAACAGTTGCAGCAATTAATTGAAGCTTGTCAATTTCGCGCTCGTTTAATTGGTGTTGTCGGCGGTAGAGTCCAAGTTGCGGACAATCGGATTGAAACTTTGGCCGGTTTTGCCGATCGACTACAGCAATATGATAAACCACTGGAGGTTCGGGCGATCGCCACAGATGTCACATACATCGCCGGCCCGCTTAAAATAGATTTAGTTGCTCTGTCAAACGGAGTCGTGGTTTTCCGCACCGGAAAACAGGAGCCTATTAGAGGAGATTTGAAACTTAGGTAAAAAGTGCGATCGATTTATTGAGTTTGAGTGAAAATTGTGGGCGATCGAACCACAATTTTGCTTGACTTTTTCGCGCCCTTGACATATCATTAAATAATGGAAATCCGTGCCGTCATATATATAGTAATCGTAGGGTGTGTCGCCACCAAAAATCTGGAAGCACCACCAACAATCTCACAGCGACGCACAGCACCGCACCGCACCGCTAAGAGAACAAAGAAACAAATTAAGGATCGCAAATTAAATAACTTACAATTTTAATTGTTATTGTGGAACAGGCATCCTGCCTGTTCAAGACGGGCGGGACATCCCACAAACCTGTGGAAGTTATTTAATTCTCCTTCCTAAAAATCGAGTCCTGAGATATTGACATCACAGAACAAAATTGCACTCAATTAAAATGCAGGAGCGTGCGGTGTAATGTCAGACAATCAAAATGAACCCAGAGAATACGATGCCGTCCGTGGCGGTCAAAATTCAATTCCTGTCAATGCTGCGGTACTCGGAGGCATACCCGGTGTTAAAAACCGCTTAGCCTCACCCATTATCGAAGTGAAAATCGTCGCACTCTCCGAAGCACTCAAATATGGAGAAGCTGGTTTAGATGTGATAATTCAAGCATTACACGATGAATCAATGCAGGTGAAATTTGCTGTCTATTCACTGCTGAAAGATAGAAACGAGGAAAAGATTCAACGACAGTTACAAAACTATTTTCCTACATTGGAATTTGATGTCATCACAGTCGATGCTGAAGGACAAGAAAACAGTCGCAGAAAGTCTTTTGCTCATTACTTCCCTGAAGACTTAGGTAATGGAGTTGTACTAGAAATGGTTTACATTCCTAGCAGCACATTTATGATGGGTTCGCCAGCAACAGAATCAGGTAGGCGCGATGACGAAAGTCCGCAGCATCAAGTAACAGTACCGGCTTTTTATGCAGGAAAATATCTCATCACCCAAGCACAGTACGAAGCAGTGATGGGAAATAACCCATCGCACTTTAAGGGTAAAAAACGTCCTGTAGAACAAGTAAGCTGGGATTTGGCTGTAGAATTATGCCAAAAACTTTCTGAAAAAACAGGGAAGATTTATCGCTTACTTTCGGAAGCAGAATGGGAATATGCTTGTCGCGCCGGAACTACAACACCTTTCTATTTTGGGGAAACGATGCCGACAGATTTAGCTAATTATAACGGGAATTATCCCTATGGTGCTGGAATCAACCTACTTTATCGCGGAAAAACAATGGATGTGGGGAGTTTTGGGCCGAATGCCTTTGGACTTTATGATATGCACGGTCAGGTTTGGGAATGGTGCAGCGATAAGTGGCACAGTAACTATGACGGCGCACCGACTGACGGAAGTTCTTGGGAAACTGGAACAGATAATTATTACCGGGTGCAGCGTGGAGGTTCGTGTTGCAACGATGCGGTTCATTGCCGTGCTGCCCTCCGCTGCTACGGCTCTGGGGACGTCTCGGACAGGCTCGGGGGTTTTCGTGTTGCGGTTGCTTTGGCTGTCCCTTCCTCCCTGTATTCCCTGTGAGGACTCTTCTCTACTCTTTAATTTTTTTTTGCACTCATCTTTGCACGCGATTCAAAATAGTAGGGTGCGTCGCCATCAGCAATTTACAAATCAAATCGACAATTTCATAGCGACGCACCGCCCGCACAAGGGCGAGAGAAACCGAGTTTTTGCGCGAGGGGTCAAAGAAACCGGGTTTTTTAGATAAATTAAACCTCTTGCAAAAATAACTAGGACGGGCAAGATGCCCATCCCACAAAAAGTTTTTTTCTTGTGGAACAGGCATCTTGCCTGTTACAAAATGAATTTTGCAAGAGGTATATTAAAACTGGGAAGCAAATATTGTGGCAAAAACCCGGTTTCTGATTGCTGCGGGGGGTGAAAGAAACCGGGTTTTTTCGATAAGTTAAAACGGAGAAGTAAAGATTGTGGCAAAAACCCGGTTTCTGATTTTAGACATTATATGGCCGCACAGATTCCCATGATGATATAATGTGTCAATCCTGCAAAAAAGTCAAGTAAAATAACTACGATCGCAAAGATTTTCAGACAGTCAAGAATGCAAGTGTCAGATTATATTTAGGTTGGCGATTGAGTTTGCCGACGCTCGATCGCAAATACAAACTTATTAACACAGGACTCATATGATTTTAGGTTTCGATCCGGGGAAAGACAAGTGCGGCATCGCCGTGATGGGTAGAGATAAAAACGTCAGCTACCAGCAAGTGGTGCTGTCCGACGCAGCAATATCTACGATTCAATCACTGTGCAAACAGTTTCCGATTGAGTTATTAGTAATTGGAGATCAAACCACTTCCAAAAGTTGGCAACAAAAACTGACGCAGAGTTTGTCGCCCTTTATCAAAATTGTGCAGATTGACGAGAGGTACAGCAGTCTGGAAGCAAGGGAACGATACTGGGAAATGTACCCTGCGACGGGACTTTCTCGCTTGATTCCCCAGGGGATGCGGACTCCGCCGCGGCCTGTAGATGATATAGTGGCGATCGTCCTAATTGAAAGATATTTGAACAAAAGTTAGTCAAATACCCAACTAAATCGCGGCGACTAATTGGCCCAAAGGTCGGTATTAGGCAACCTCTTGGCTAATATTCAAGTCAATGCCGTTAAGGATTGGTAAAGTGTGCCTAAAACGCAATCCTAAGATAATCCATCCTTCCAAAGCGTCTTGCAAATCTTCGCGACAAGCATCAGATGTCGCAGCATTGCCCCATACACCTTGACAATCAGGAATTTCACCGTAGAAAGTACCATCTTCAAGCAACTCATAGATTGCTTTTTGCATGGCTGTAGCGATGTAATTAGTAAGCATTTAACTCTGGAAACTCCTTAATAAAAATTCCCTAAAATTAATGTATCACAAGTTTTGACAGGTGGCAATTATTCTCAGTCCGCGATCGGGAATAAATATGTTTCTGCTTAAATGGCGAACAGCTTACGCAAGGCGCACTCTGATTTTTTACGATCGATCGCCCATTTGTTGCAACCAACTCACCAAATCGTCCGAACTATTAAAATCAAGCACAGATTCTGTCAAACTATCGATTCGATCGCTAGATAACTGTCCAATTCTAGATTTGATTGACTCATCCAACGTTCCCACTTTTCGTTCCAGCAAACGAATCATAGTATTAATTTGACCCCGCTGAGTTCCGGTTTCTAAGGCTTCTTCTATAGACCTTTGCTGATCTTGCAGATAAAATAGCTGTGCTTCCAATTGATCTGATTCTTTGCGGCTGAGGTTCACGGAATTAGCAATATCAAAAGCTTGCTGAATCGGTGTAGTTGTTTCCAGCGATTCTGGAACCATTTCCAAATTTGGTGCTTCCTTAATGAAATAAATCCACTTGTCAGCTAGAGATTCTAACTGATCTACAGATTTATTGAATTTTGGTAATTCTACAAAAATTAGTGTCATTGTCGGACAGATATAATCAAAATGCTCCTCCTCTTCTCTAAAAGAAAAACGGGAAATAATTTTATTGGTGTTTTCAAACAAAATAAAATCTGTAATTGTGATGGCAATTACCGGGTCTAAATTTGAGTAGCCCTTGCCCCGTATGAGTTGATTTCCGTAGGCTTTCGCTGCATTGTAGGCAATCCGTTTTTCAAAGGCTTTCACGTTCAAAACTTGCATTTCGATAATGACTATCGTCCCGTTATCGAGGGTTGCTTTGACATCTAAATATGAGTCTTTAGATCCCACAATTTCTCCGGCTTGATACGGATCGATAATTTTTAAATCTTGAATTGTGGGATTTCCTTGATAAATCAGGGCATTTAAAAAACTGATCAGAATTGGCTTGCTTGATTCAGAAGCAAAGATTTTTTTGAAGGCAAAATCTGTCCTCGGATCGATAAATGTCATGGCTTTTAACTCCAATCTATAATCTTTTTTAGGTTCGTAGTAAGGACTTTATTCCTTTCATTCTTAATTTTTAAGGACTGAAGTCCTTACTACAAACCAGGAAATCAACGAACAGAAGTTAACTGTTTGTCTTTAACTTCAACTGGTGCAGTCAAAGCTGCTTCCAAATCTGCACAACCGAGTTTCTCCTCCAAAATTGCCATCACTTCGCGGCCGAAATCATTGGAATTTCGCTGCCAAGCTTCTAAACAAATTTGTCCGAAAAATGAACCCAAAGGCTCAGGATTCCACAGTAGTTTCCGCGCTGTCCAAGGCATCAAACTCATCGGATCGTAACCAGGTTTTAGAATATCCTTTTTAAAGGCGTATTCTTCTAAAATTGTGTGAGGTTGTAACCCGATGAAGAAAATCGCTGGTTCTACTTTATCGACTCCGAAAATCCGCTCTAATTCTCGGTGATAGGCAATAGTTTGACGGATGGTTTCAAAGGTTTCGTCGATGACGTTGAATGAGTAATTTACCGAAACCACATCGTTGTAACCGGCGGCTTTTAAATCGCGGCAATTTTCCAAAACTACGCGCAAGTTGTAACCCATCCGCATTTTGCGAACCAGTTCCTGGGAACCGCTGGTGATGCCGATTTCAAAGTAATTCATTCCCGTTTTTACCATCAAATCGCACAATTCGGGTGTGAGATTGTCCGCACGGATGTAAGCAGCCCAGTGGATGTCTGTCATCCCGTCGGCGATGATTTTTTGCAATAATTCGATCGCATCGTCGATGAATTTGCGCGCCGGGATAAATTGGGCGTCGGTAAACCAGAAGTTGCGGATACCTCGATCGTACAATTGACGCATCTCCGCCACTACCTCATCCGCCGGATTGATCCGCACCTGCTTCCCTTCAATCACCGTATAGATGCAGTAACAGCAATTATGAGGACAGCCGCGCTTGGTTTGGACTCCGAGGTAGAAGTCCATATCCTGTAGATAATAGGAAAATTCCGGCCAAATGGTCTCGATGTAGTTATAGTTGCAAGCAGTTTTCTCGATGTTGGCTGGCTTTTCGTGAATTAGCCGATCGCGCGGTACAGTTTCTCCTGCTACATAACACCTTTCCTGTGCCAAATCTTCACCTTTAATCAACTTCTCCAGCAACGCCTCGCCCTCGCCCACCGAAACCACAGTCCCGGCCGGCAAACTGCGTCCCAACTGCTCGTAAAACACGCTCACAGCACCGCCACCGACGACTGCACGGGCTTCCGGATGGTATTTCCGGGCCCGCTTCAATCCGCGCTTTAGTAGTCCCAGATTGCGCCAGAGTTCGGTGTAGTAAGACGTGGCTAAACGCAATCCTCCGATAGCTCCCCGGAACTTGGTTAGGAGATTTTTGGCGTAGTAAAACTCAAAGGCATTTTGCAGCGGATTTCCGCCTCTACCGCCGACGGGGGCGTAAATTTGAATATCCCGCCAAGAGAAAACTAACAGCGTCGGTTGAAACTCATCGACGATCGCATCCAAGCCTTTAGCGTAGTCCAGCGGGGGCACCGCGCCTAAGTCGAAAATCCGCTGTTGGACATCGGGAAACAGCTTGTGCACGTGATCCGAAAGGTACACAACCCCGATCGGGAAAATCGGATTGCAAGGGAGGCGAACGTACAAAACTCGGTTTGATCGGCTTTCCATGATTTCCATATCCTAATGTGGAACTTTTTTAACTATGTTTATATTCTTTTAATATAACTTTACATTCTCTCTAATTTTCGCAATTTAATCTTAAATATTCTTAAATTTTGCTAAAAGGCTTAAGGCTGAGGGTGTGGATGCCGATCGGCTACAGCAGCTAATTTTTGGGTAAATACAGCGTATATTGACCGAAAATCACAGATCACAGTCAAAAATTAAATATTTATGCGGCTAAATTTAAATTTGGGTACGATCGGTCAGGCGGTATATTTTTGATACCATTTCAAACAAATAATACCACTAGAGGCAAGCTCAAAATCCTTATCCAGTAAGTGATCTAAAATCTAAAATCTAAAATCTAAAATCTAAAATCGTATGGGTTGGTAGTCGGTTTTACAGTAGGCCGGGATCGCCTAATGTTAGCCTAAGAAGATAACTAAAACTTTTAGGCAAGGCTCCCTCAGCAGTTATGGCTCAAATTCTTGACCCACTACCCTTAGACACCGACAGCAAGATTCTCTGCTGTTACGTCAACGCCACGAGTCAGATTCAGATTGCTCGCATTGCCAATATTCCTAACTGGTATTTTGAGCGAGTAGTGTTTCCTGGACAGCGTTTAGTGTTTGAAGCGATGCGGGCCGCCGTATTGGAAATTCACACCGGGATGATGGCCAGTGCCATTCTGTCAGATAAAATTCCTTGCGATCGCTTGCAGATTAACGAAGGCCCGTATTCTGCGATCAATCCTAACAGATCCCGAGGTGACACTAAGGGCGATCGAACAGCAACCGCCGGCCGCCCCAAATCCCGAGAAATGTCAGAACCTTTGACGCTACCGGCATTAACAGCCGTCGATTAATCCGGCGTTGTGAGTTGTGAGTTATTAATTGTCAGTTAATTCATAACTCAGCACTCAAAATTCCCATTTCTGGCAATGGCTAAAAACTCAGGATTTAAGAATCCAAGTTAATGAATTGAATTTTAGATATAAACTCAGAACCGCAAAATATTTTGCGGTTTTTAATATTTGCTTGAGTTTTGTTCATCGGCCAGAAAACTGTGCAAAAATAGCATTAAATAGCTTCTTCAATTTCACCCATGTCAGCACAACCGATCGCACTTACTCCATCTTCCGCCCCAGTATTTGAGCCAGCACTATTCCGGCTTTCTCCCCTGATTAGAATCACGCTGTTGGGGTTGTACGTAGCCCTGACAATTCCCTTACCATTTTTGTCGGAAGTCACCAAAGCACCGGTTCCGCCCGCGGCACTCTGGGTGGCAATTGCGATCGGCGCTGTGGGCTTGTATGGCGTGCTGTGCGAAAGGGTAATTGTCAGCGAGGAGGGGATTGAAGTCACCTATCCGAAGTGGTTTCCGCGCGTGTTTCGCAGGGGCTGGTCGCTTCCTTGGACTGAGGTGAAGGCTCTCAAACCTCGATCGACCGGTCAAGGAGGTTTGGTTTACTATTTTTTGAGTCATTCGGGTGAAGGTTATTTGTTGCCGATGCGGGTGGCTGGATTTGCTAAATTCGTGCGTTTGGTGGAAGCGAAAACGGGTATTGATACTAGAGATGTTCGCCCTTTGTCGCAGCCTTGGATGTATATTATTTTGCTCGGATGTACGCTGTTGCTGCTGTTGGTGGATGCGTGGACGATTGTAACTGCGATCGGGCTTCAAGGTAATTTGTAAATCTGTAAGGTGCACCATAAAAATCCAATTTCAGCGCGTAATATCAATTGGCTGCGCCAGAATAATATAGAGGAGACGGCAGTGCCGTGTCCCTACAATTGATTGCGGTAGGGACACGGCACTGCCGTCTCCTCCGTCTCCTCTGTTTAGATCATTCCGATGCAAACGGATTTGATATAATTCTGTTGATTGCGGTAGGGACACGGCACTGCCGTCTCCTCCGTCTCCTCCGTTTAGATCATTCCGATGCAAACGGATTTGA
>CASBQF010000141.1 GCA_949127775.1 Oscillatoriales cyanobacterium PMM_0080 | reverse complement strand
GACTCAAAATAACCTAGCCCTTGCCTACAGTGACAGAATCAACGGTTCGCGGGCGGATAATTTAGAAAGGGCGATCGAGTTTTATCAAGCTGCTTTAACTGTTTATACCCCTGAAGCTTTCCCCGAAAAATGGGCAGGGACTCAAAATAACCTAGCTATTGCGTACAGAAACAGAATCAACGGTTCGCGGGCGGATAATTTAGAAAGGGCGATCGAGTTTTATGAAGCTGCTTTAACTGTTCGTACCCCTGAAGCTTTCCCCGAAGATTGGGCAGGGACTCAAAATAACCTAGCCCTTGCCTACAGTGACAGAATCAACGGTTCGCGGGCGGATAATTTAGAAAGGGCGATCGAGTTTTATGAAGCTGCTTTAACAATCAGAACTCGTGAGGCTTTCCCGCAAAAAAATGCAGAAACTTTATCTAATTTAGGCAATCTTTACCGCAGCAACCAGCAATGGCAACTAGCCTATGAGAATTACGCCCTAGGGATTGAAACAGTTGAAATTTTACGGGGTGAGGAATCTGGGGATGAAAACAAACAGAAATTAGCTGAAGCATGGAATAAACTCTATCTGGGCATGGTAGAAGTTTGCATCGAACTGCAACGTTACACCGAAGCTGTGGAATATGCAGAACGTTCCAAGGGGCAAAACTTAATCGAGTTGCTATCGGTAAAAGATTTGTATCCCCAAGGAGAAATCCCTCGCCAAGTGCGCCAAGAGTTGCAACAGTTAAGGCTGAGAATTGCTGAGGAAAATCAACGGCTAAAACAAGCTGAAGAGAAAAACTACGATACCATCAACCAACTGCGCCAAGATTTAGCAGCAAAATATCCCTATACACCTCTCAAATTTGGTGAGATTCAGCAGTTAGCAGGTCAAAAAACAGCAATTGTTGAATGGTACATTTTGAATAATAGTTTTTGTGCTTTCACCCTCACCAAGCACAACTCCCAACCACAATTTTTCTCATTTACCGACGAGTCAGATTTAGAAAAGCTAACTGATTGGGTAAGAGAATATTTAGAAGATTATTACAGCAACCGCGAACAATGGCAAAACAGCCTGGAAACCAAACTAGCAAACCTGGCCCAAATTCTCCACATTGATCAAATACTCGCAGCCATTCCCGAAACTTGCGATCAACTAATTCTGATTCCCCACCGCTACCTGCATTTATTCCCAATTCACGCCTTACCCGTCAGCCGGGAAATTTGGCAACGCTTTCACCCGAAAAATCAAAATTGCCCTCTAAATCCCTGTCTCGTTGACTGCTTCGACAATGGAGTTTCCTACGCCCCCAGTTGCCAAATTCTCCACCAAGTCCAAAAATACAAACGGGGTAAATTCGATAAATTATTCGCCATCCAAAACCCCACAGATGACTTAATGGCTGCCGACATGGAAGTAGAAACCATCAAAAATATCTTCCCCAACTCCGAAACTCAGGTCAAAGAAAATGCCAAAAAAGGCGCAAAATCAGAGGAAACACTAGAAATCGCCGAAAGAGTCGCCGACAGCCATCATCTGTTCTTTTCCTGTCACGGTTCCTTCAACACCAACGATCCGCTACAATCTGGTTTAAAACTAGCCGACGGTACTCTCACCCTAGAAGAAATCATCCGCTATTTCAACCTCAGCGAATGCAGTCTAGTCACTCTTTCCGCCTGCGAAACCGGACAAGTCCAACTCGACAACACCGACGAATACATCAGCCTCACCAGCGGTTTCCTGTTGGCGGGCTGTCCCAGTTTATATGTCAGCCTGTGGTCTGTAAACGCCCTTTCCACAGCAATTTTACTGATCAAAACCTACGAAAACCTCTACCAGCAACCCGGTAAAATCGCCCTGTCATTAAACCAGGCCCAAATCTGGATGCGAGACACCGACATCCAAGGCTTCCTCGACTGGACAAACCAATGTCACCTTTTAGACGGTAATTGGCGACAAATCTTACAAAACTGCTTGGAAGAAGACAAAGAAACTCAAGGAGTTAGTGCTAAAATTTATCAAAACCCCTATCATTGGGCCGGCTTCTGTGCGGCTGGCAAAGGAGAGCAAAACATGGATAATAGCACCAGCAAACTAGAAATTTTCCAGAAATTAATTCAAGAATCAGATTTATTTGTTAACCTGAGAGATGCTTTAGTTTCTCTTAAAGGTCAATTAACAGATAATGATGAAGAGAATATCAAAATGATTGAGACTTGGTTGCAAGACAAGCCAGAAATTAAGAAAAAATACAATACCAAGTTAATGAAATCGCCAGCAGATAAATTCGGCAGAGGGCAATCACCTACCAAGCCGGGACAAGCAAGTAAAATATTGAAGGGAATCATAGAAAATCTTACTATTACCTCAGAAAAAACTCCCGAACCCAAAACAGATACAGATACACCCCCTTCTGTATGAAAAACTTTAGTATCAACGTTTGTTTTTTCCATTTAAATCAGAGCTTGACTGAAACTCTAGAACGAGTTTCACCTCAAGCCGATTTAATTTGGGAAAATCTGATTAAACTCAGTGAAAAACTGCCTTTCACTGAGTTAAAAGATTTGAAATCAAAATTAGCGTGTTATGAGTTGGATCGCGAATCAAATGTTTTTCAGCACAAAAAAGAATCATTAAATTTAATCAATCTCTGGCTGACAAAAGAAGAAGAACCGATCGCACTTACCGCCATTAACCAACATGGATTATCAATTAGCGGCAAGCTGCAACCCTTTTTGTTAAAAGATACCTACGCCTTCGACTTAGCTTTATATCCCGAAAATCCCGATCGAGACATCGCACTAGAAGAACTCGATTTATTTGAACCCAGCAGCCTCTTTTTAGATTGTTCGGGAAACACCCTCGGTGAAACCATCGGGTTGTACGGAGAAACAGCAGTAGGTGATGCAGAATGTGAAGATGCAGCCGATAAACTGGTGACATCTTTTCTGAAAAACACTAAATTTACAGCTACATTAGTCGATAAAGGTCAAGGTAAATTATTGGAAATTCCATTATTTGAATATGAAATCAAACAAAACAATCAGCCCAATAAACTCTATAATATTTTAGTCTGGATTAACAATCAAGCCATCAATCCTGACTTTGACTCAGCTTATGAAGATTTATTTGGTGCACTATGGGCACGCCACAAAATAGAATATGCCTACAAGCAAGGGCGAGAGAGTTATAAAGAAGCCAGAAAACTTTATAGCGATTTAGAAGCCAAAATCAAAGAATTCAAGCAAAATATGCCCTTAACAGAACTGCAAAAACTTCTGGAAGCAATGCCAGAACTATCAATGCAGTATCAACGGCAACTGAGAAATCTGCTAGGGCATCATACCACAATTCAAGTCAATCATAGAAACTATCAAAAATATTTGCAACAATTCTGGAAAACCGGCGATATTGCCACTTGGCAAGAGTTTGACAAAATCACCTGCAAACGCTATCTCCAGCAAATAAGAACCTACATCAGTTATATCCAACCGGGTAAAGACTTAATTAGCGAATTTATCAATACATTGCGGGGTTTGGTGGCAATAGAACAAGCCAAGTCCGATGGCGAACTGCAAAAAATTTTACAGAATAATGAGAAAGGAGACAAAGAGCGCGATCAAGAATTAGAAATTACCATTCAAGCAGTCGGTACCGGCATCGGTGTAGGAATTGGCTTTGCAGGCATCTTAGCCAGCAGCTACCCCTTAATCGAAAAACCTTGGGCATTACCCTCTTTCCAGCATCCTCTGCCACCTCATCCCTTCATTATTGCCATTGGAATTAGTTGTTTATTCGGTGGAGGTTTGGGAGGGTTTGCTTGGTTTTTCACTAAACGCCATCTCAAAAATAAACTGCTCAAAACATCATCTGATCGCACAAGTTTACCTAGTCCCGAAAATCAATCTACCTCTATTGATGTGTAATCGCCTTCTGCTTTCGGGTTAATTATATTTAACCCATCACCCGCATCAATATCTAATCTATTGTCCGCGTTTTCCCCCAAATCTTGAGAAACCGGGTTTTTTCCCAAATTTGGGAGTTGTCAAGAAGTCTGTCGCAAAAACCCGGTTTCTGGCCACCCACCCATCAAATACAAAACAACTGCCAACAGCAAAAACTGTCAACAGTTGTTTTATATATTCTATGCGGATGGCGAGACTCGAACTCGCAAGGACATAATGCCACACGCACCTCAAGCGTGCGCGTATACCAATTCCGCCACATCCGCTCTTTCCGACAATCTAGGGGATTTTTTGCGTTACCAGTTAAAGATTTACAGGTTGAGGTTCCTGACATTTAACTTGTGACTTGCCCTTTTAGACCACCGATTTAAAACCATAGCACAACTATTGCCAAAATGTAAAACAAATTTTTATTGACAATTTATGGGAAACCATTATCCAGAACATACCGAAAGGGATTATTGTACAGAATATTGAATGAATTAAGCAGCGAAGATGGGGTTCTCGAAAATTTTAATCGCTAATCGGGGGGAAATCGCCCTCCGCATACTACGCACGTGCGAGGAAATGGGGATTGCCACGGTCGCCGTTCACTCCACCGTAGACAAACACGCCCTGCACGTCCAGTTGGCAGACGAAGCCGTTTGCATCGGCCCCCCCACCAGCAGTAAAAGCTATTTAAACATCCCCAACATTATCTCAGCCGCCCTGACGCGCAACGCCGCCGCCATTCATCCTGGCTATGGCTTCCTCGCGGAAAATGCCAGATTTGCTGAAATCTGCGCGGATCATCAAATTACTTTCATCGGCCCAACTCCGGCTGCGATGCGGGCGATGGGTGACAAATCCACTGCCAAAGAAACGATGCAGCGGGTGAAAGTTCCGACTGTTCCCGGTAGCGGTGGATTGGTGGCTGACGATCGCGAAGCTCTAGCGATCGCCCGCGAAATCGGCTATCCTGTGATGGTCAAAGCCACCGCCGGCGGAGGAGGCCGCGGCATGAGGCTAGTCAGAGAAGCATCAGAACTCCCCAAACTCTTCCATGCAGCCCAAGGCGAAGCCGATGCAGCCTTCGGCAACCCCGGAGTTTACCTAGAAAAATTCATCGAAAGACCCCGACACATCGAAATCCAAATCCTCGCCGACAACTACGGTAACGTGATCCATCTCGGCGAGAGAGATTGTTCGATTCAGCGCCGACATCAGAAACTCCTAGAAGAAGCCCCCAGCCCCGCCCTGACGCAGAAACTGCGAGATCAAATGGGTCACGCCGCCATTGCCGCTGCCAAATCCATCAACTACACGGGTGCAGGAACTGTGGAATTTTTGCTTGACAAATCGGGCAAGTTCTACTTTATGGAAATGAACACTCGGATTCAGGTAGAACATACCGTCACCGAGATGATTACAGGACTCGACTTGATAGCGGAACAGATTCGGATCGCCCAAGGTGAAAAACTGCAAATTAAGCAAAACCAAGTAATTCTCAATGGTCACGCGATCGAGTGCCGGATCAATGCTGAAGACCCCGATCGCAACTTCCGACCCCATCCAGGCAGAATCACTGGCTTTTTGCCTCCTGGCGGCCCTGGCGTGCGGATGGACTCTCACGTTTACACGGATTACGAAATACCAGCTTACTACGATTCCTTAATTGGTAAATTGATTGTATGGGGGCGCGATCGACCTTCAGCCATTCGCAGGATGAAACGGGCATTGCGGGAATGCGCGATTACCGGCGTTCCCACTACCCTCAGTTTCCACCAAAAAATCCTGGATAGCCCCGAATTTCTCAGCGGCGAAGTTTATACCAATTTTGTCGAACAGTTCATGGGTCAAAACGGTTAGTTGTTATTGGTTAGTTGTTATTGGTTATTGGTTATTTGTTGGTTGCTGGCATTTAGTCTTGTTCAGCCTAGTTTTCTAGTCTTGAGCCTTGAGTCTTGTTCCCAGGCTGTGCCTGGGAATACATACCCGGAGGCTCTGCCTCCAATAACCAATAACCAATAACCTGTAAACTTCTACATCAACATCGTCAGAATACCTTGCTGGCCGAGAATCATTTCCCGCAGCAAGCTACAGATACCCACCCAAATGATCGGCGTAATGTCCACTCCGCCGATCGGAGCTATAATTTTTCTGGTCAGGACTAAAAAGGGTTCAGTCGGCCAAGCAATCAGACTCAACGGCAATTTGCTGAGGTTCACGCCGGGATACCAAGTCAGGACGATCCGAAAAATAAACAGCAAAGTCATCACCACTAGGACAGAGCCCAGAATCCAACTTGCAACGGTAATACCAGTCATGAGTCTTATCTCGAAATCTTAAGTTTTGTTAAGTCGGCTATTCATAATTTTAACCGTTTCACAGGTGCGATCGAAAGTATAAAATTAAGAAAAATCAAATTGTTGTAACAAAGGCTTTGAATTTATGACTCCTTCACTCGCTAATTTTCTGTACAGCCTGCTGGTTGGCGTTGGCCTCCTAGTTATTCCAGGAACCATCGCCCTGATCTTCATCAGCCAAAAAGACAAAATCAAGCGCACCTAAAAAATCTGCGGCTTTCAAGCGTCCGGCGCGCGAGTCAATTTTGGGCTCGCGCGAGGAGGGCATTTCCCCGCTTCCAAAACCTCGGCTGTCAGTAACTGTCAAGGTAAAACCTTCGGTTGACTGCTTTAGCTGAGGTTTTTTCCCGTTAAACTCATTACTATATGGTTCGCTTCCCTGTTCTGAAAGCCCGATCGGAGGCTGTCCTGTGAAATCACAGTCGGCATAACAGACTTAATGATAGATGTAAAATCTAAGTCGCTAACATAGGAAAGACATAGGAGATAGGCTAATGGTCAATTTAGGATTGAACTGGAGCAGCCTGTTAGGGATCATCCTAGCAGTAGCAGGGGCAGGACTGTACTTTCTGCGATCGTGGCGTCCCAAACTAGCACGAGACCACGATATTTTTTTTGCAGCAGTCGGCTTGCTGTGTGGCGGTATTCTGTTATTTCAAGGATGGCGGCTTGACCCAATTCTGGCATTCGGTCAATTCCTGCTGACCGGTTCCGCCATATTTTTCGCAGCCGAAAGCGTCAAACTGCGGGGAGCAACTACAGCCCAGGCCAAAAGTCGCGCCCAATATGTAGATGAAGAACGACCCGTCAGCAACGCCTACGCTTACGATGGCTACGATTCCGAAATCGAGCAGCTAGAACCAGAGGAAGACTACCCGCAGCGTGCCCGGATTCGAGGTAGCCAAGACAACCGTTCCTCCCGCGAAAGCTACGACGATGAGCCCCGCCGCCGTCCCTCAAATCGCAACGGTAGCGGTAATACATCCAGGCCAGAGTCGATCGACCGATCGACCTCGCGCAACAAACGTCCCACCCGCCCAGAAGTGCAGCCCGCCCAAGGGTCTGACAACTGGGATGTTTCAGACAACCAAGAAAAGCCGGCTCGGGGCCGCAGCAACCGTCCTCCAGCCTCGGAAAACCGCAATTCTGATGCACCGCCGCCGAGAACCAAAAAAACCCGTCCTGCGGAAGCATCCAGGTCTCGCCCCAGCAACCGTGACGTGGAAGCACCGCCGTCAGATTACGTGGAGTATCGACCAGTAGAATACCCGGAAGATCAACCGGATAATTCTCCTAATTTCGACAAATAGGTCAAGATAAGTAGGTGGGTAAAACTAAACATTTCTCGCGCGAGCAAGATAAAAAATAAGTTCCGTTTATTGATACCCATCTACTTATTATGAGACAATACAATAATGTTTAAATAACTATAAAAGTCAGATTTAAAAAGTGGTTCCCTGAACTGAAATAGTAAGAACAGCTAATAAAAAAAATCTTTAAAATATCTTTAATACTATTCCCATAAAATAATCCTTATTAGGTTCGTAGTGAGGACTTTAGTCCTTCTAACTTTTGCGGACTAAAGTCCACACTACAAAATCATTCCGATTTTTGCGGACGAAAGTCCACACTACAAACCTATTCTGATTTTTGCGGACGAAAGTCTTCACTACAAACCTGTGCGATCGCAGAAAATACAACCTCTGGAACTAACCCAAAGTAAAATAGTCTAAAATCTAAAATCTAAAATCTAAAATCAGCAATATGCCATTACTAGAAATAGGAGATCCGGCGCCTTGGTTTTCCATTGCTGCCTCCAATAACCCCTTATTTCATTTCTCGACGGTTGGCGGACGGCGAGTCGTGTTGTTTTTCTTTGCCAGCGCAGCTTTTGAACAAATTCAAGTTATCCTCAAAAGCTTTCAAGAGCTTTCAGAAGAATTCAAGACTTTGCAAGTAGCGCTGTTCGGAGTGAGCGTTGATCCAGCAGACAAAGAACAAAACAGGGCGACAACAATTGCTCCGTCATTCCTTTTTTTCTGGGACTTGGATAAAACAGTCAGCCACCAGTATAGTGTTTGCCGAGATGTCGAACAAAATGGAGTTGCCGGAGTTCACTATGCACCCCAAACTTTTGTTCTCAACGAAAATCTTCAGATAATTAACATTTTGCCGATCGGTGAAAGTGACAAACACGCCCAACAAGTATTAGATTTTATCAAAACTTTGCCCCAAATTGAACAAGGGCAGCCGATTACTACTTCTCACGCCCCGGTGTTGCTAATTCCTAACGTTTTGGACAAAAAAATTTGCCGCAGTTTGATCGATATGTACAAAGCGGACGGCGGCAGTCCATCAGGTTTTATGAGGCAAATAGACGGGAAAACTGTTGGCATTCACGACGATAATTTCAAGAAACGCCGAGATTTATTTATTAAAGACCGGAATTTGCAGCAACAATTGAGTTCGATTATTCTGCGGAGGGTTGTACCAGAAGTAGAAAAAGCTTTCCAGTTTAAAATTACTCGGTTTGAACGGTATTTGATCGCTTGTTATGATGCCCAAAGTGGCGGTTATTTTCAGCCACACCGCGACAATACCAGCCAAGGTACGCTGCACCGCAGGTTTGCGATGACTTTGAACTTGAATGTGGGCGAGTATGCTGGGGGATTTTTGCGGTTCCCGGAGTACGCGCCGCACGGTTATAAAGGAGATTCTGGCACGGCGATTATTTTTTCGTGTTCTTTGCTACATGAAGCGACGGAGATGATTAGAGGTGAGCGTTTTGCTTTGCTGTCTTTTTTCTACGGCAATGAGGATGCTTTGGTGCGGGACGCTAATGTTCAGTATATTGTCGATCGCCCACAAGAAGATTCGAGAATTGTCCAAACGGCTGGCTTGTCTTAAGTTTGCCAACCAAACTCTGGCCCGAGAGGTCGATCGATTTCCCGCAAACTCAGCCGCAGGCGAAATCTTAAAGCCATCTCAAGCTTGAATTTATCATTACTCTTCTCGCAAGTCCTAAAATAATTACAGGCTGTAGTGATCAGTTAGCCCGAAAACCTAACTGCTACCTGCCAACAGTTAAAAAATACTAATTCACGATCATGAATTTCAAACTTCTAAGTTTAGCGGTATCAGGAATTTTAATAGTTGGGGTTCCAGTCAGGGCTGCTGCGGTCGTGAAGATGCCTTCCGGGCGGGCGGAGGCAAATTCAATGGAATTTAACTCGGTGCGTTTCCCAGGTGCGATCGCCCAAAATGTCGATGAACAAACCAATATTCGGGTATACGAAAAAGCCAGCCCGGCGGTGGTTAGCGTCGATACGGGTAAATCCAACGGTAGTGGCACAATTATCAGCCCCGACGGTATGGTTTTAACCAACGCCCACGTTGTTGCAGCCGGCGGTACCGTGAACATAATTCTGTCAGACGGCAGAAAATTGGTCGCCGATGTTGTCGGATTCGGCGAAGAAGGTCTAGACTTAGCCGTGGTTAAGATTCGCAATCAAAACAATTTGCCGACAATTCCTTTAGCCCGTCCCGGTTCGATCAAAGTCGGACAACAAGCATTTGCGATCGGCAATCCATTCGGTCAATTTCAAGGTACTTTTACAGTCGGCATCGTCAGCCGCATCGACTCGCAGCGAGGCTTAATTCAAACCGACGCCGCCATCAATCCCGGCAATTCAGGGGGCCCGCTGCTCAATAGTTCAGGAGAATTAATCGGCGTCAATACTTCTATTTTTACTCGCGGTCAAGGCGGTGGTAATATCGGTATCGGTTTTGCAATTGCAGTAGACAAAGTGCCTGCTTTCCTGACGGCGGTTCGAGAAGGGCGAGCTTCCAAAGTTGCTCAGAGACGATCGCCCTTTGGCAACAAATCACCTCAAAAAGTAGCGTTAAACGGGCCCGCCCTCAGCGGCCTCCTCACCGAAAAGTCTAGTATTCTGCCCGCAGACAACAGCTTTTTTGACCTTTACTCCTTTGAGGGAAAAGCCGGCCAGCAAATCACAATCGAAATGAAAAGTCAAGAAATTGACCCTTATTTAATTTTGCTCGGCCCCAACCAGCGCGAAATCGCTCAAGATGATGACGGAGCCGGCAGTAAAAATGCCAGAATTACAGTCAGGCTACCAGCAGACGGTACTTATACCTTGCTGGCAAATTCCTACCAAGCTAAGCAATCGGGGGCTTATACGTTAGAACTGAAAGCGAGTGCTCCGACTTCGCCTTCTCGGGCGATTTTGCAAGAACAAGGCGCTTTAGTCGCAGGCGGCCCTGTATTGCCGTCTGACAAGAGTCTGTATCGTGAGTATACTTTTGAAGGTCGATCGGGTCAGTCTGTAAGCATTTCCCTCGAAAGTACAGATTTCGATGCCTATGTGGCTATATTTGGCCCTAACGGTCGATTGCTGGGAGAAAATGACGATGCGAGCGATTCGACTAAAAATGCGTTTCTAAGTATCACTTTGCCCGCTACGGGTCGCTATCGTGTAGTTGTCAATGCTTATGATGCTTCGGGCCGAGGTCGTTACGCTCTAACTATCCGTTGAAAATTGGGAATTGGGAATTGGGAATTGGGAATTGGGAATTGGGAATTGGGAATTGGGAATTGGGAATTGGGAATTGGGAATTGGTAATTGGTCGAATTATTTTTCTTCCTTCCCTCTTCCTTCTTCCTTCTTCCCTCTTGCCTCTTCCTTCTTCCTTCTTCCTTCGTTACAAATCGAGGTAATTCATGCGTCAAGTTAGTAGATTTTGGGCGATCGCGCCAATTGCTTTATTAGCTACTTTTTGGGCAAAACCGACTGTCTCCTCACCTGTTTCGGATGCAGTTCGAGTCTCGAATAGTAGAAGTTCAACATTGATTTTGAAATCACCGGCTGTTTTAGCCCAAGAAAGTCCTAAGCCGTCACCATCTCCACAGCAGTCCCCAACTCAGAGTCCAACTCCTGCACCGATTCCTACTATGGGGCCGTCTAAGGTAATCTTGGAACAAAAGGGAGAACTCAGCCCTGCTAAGTCTTCTGTACTGCCCTCAGATAGTAGTTTGTTCGACGAGTATACCTTTGAAGGCACTCAAGGACAAAAAGTGATTGTTACTGTAGAAAGTACCGAGTTTGATACTTATGTCGCTATTTTGAACTCCCAGGGCGAGCTAGTTGGAGAAAATGATGATGCTACACAGCAAAATTCCAATTCTGAGCTTACTGTTACCTTATCTACGAGCGGTCGCTACCGAGTTATTGTCAACGCTCTTGAGCCGCCTCCCAAAGGTAAAGGCAAGTACAGTTTGACCGTCCGGGAATCAACTGGAAAGTAGTTTGAACGAAACTTCGGAGTCAGGACACGGCAATGCTGTGTCCTGATATTTTTAGCAAGTAGGACGATCGCACTATAGCCTTTCTCAGAAAGATGAGGTACTATCCGGCATAGGGCATAGAGCATTGGGCATTGGGCATAGGGCATAGGGCATAGTAGAAGAAAAAAAGTATGGTAACTATTCAACCGGACATGATATTATATGCAACTATAAAAGTCATAATCTTGTACTTCTAATTTCATAAACTGTATTTTAAATAACTATTAAAAATAGAATGGAAGCCGAAATGTCAATAACTTTTCAACTTCCATTCTAGATTAATTTAGATCAATTTAACGAAGACCGATCCAGACAAAAAAGTTCTCGCGGGTGAAGAATTCTAGTAGCACAAGTGCTACGAATCCCACCATTGCAAATCTGCCATTGGTTTTTTCGGCGTAGGCATTCCAGCCAAAGGCTGGTTCTGGTTTTTTCGCGGAATCTGAGGTTGGCGCTGTTAATGATGGAGGAGTTTTAGAAGTCATGGAAAAGTTGCGATTTGAGAGTTGGTAATTGGAAGTTGGGAATTAAAATTCCGTCTTTAATTTATCAGGTAAATGACCGAAGAGAGTTAATCTTCTGAGTTTTCTAAGTTTTGCACCGACTCGATCAGATTTCGCACAGTTTCAGTACCTTCAGAAGGCTCAAAAAACAGTGGGAATTTGCCGCGAGCGATCATTCTTAAGCCTAATGGGCCCAGACTCAGCAAACCTTGAACATCGCGGAAGTAGTTTCCGACTACTTCGATGCCAAATTTGCGCTCGTCTATCCAACCACCTTCTTTGACGAGATTGATTAAGACTTTGCGGTGGCGGATCGATCGACTGGCTTGTTCGTCTTTGCGATCGAGAATCTCTTGTTTAATCTTACCAATTTGATCCATCGGCGCAACTTCCATCGGACAAACCGAGTTGCAGTAGTAACAGCGGGTGCATCCCCAGACGCCTGCGGTGCCTTCGTTGTATTTTTCCAGCCGATTTTCGGTTTCGCTGTCGCGCCCGTCGGCGATCGTCCGGTAAGCTTTGGCGAGGGCGTGGGGGCCGACAAATTCGGGGTTAACTTCGCGGGCGTTGCACTCAGAATAGCACGCGCCGCAGAGGATGCAGTTGCCTGTTTGGTCGAGTTTCGATCGCTCTTCTGGAGTTTGCAGAAATTCGCGTTCTGGAATTGCTCGCGAGGCTGTGCTGATATATGGTTCAACTGCTTCCAGGTTATCCCAAAAACTGGTCATATCGACGACCAAATCTTTGATTACCGGCATATTTCCCATTGGGGCGACGGTAATTTCTGGGATGGAATCGGCAGATTTTTCTGCTGAACTGAAATGGGCTATTTTGTCAAGTCTGGCGAGTTCGCTACCGACATTTTCTTTGCAAGCTAAAGCCGATCGACCATTAATTCGCATAGAACAACTACCGCAAATGGTATTGCGACAATTTTTGCGAAAAGCTAAAGTCCCATCCTGTTCCCACTTGATGCTGTTGAGACAGTCGAGGATAGTATTGCTCTCTTCCACGTCTAGGATGTAAGCGTGAACGCGGGGAGCCTCATTTTGATTTTGACGGACTACGTTAAAGCGGACTTGCATATTTTGATTGAGGAATTTAGTGTCTATTTTAAGCTGATTTTTCGACCAACATAAAAAACAATTATTTTTTTAACAACTACCTAAAGTAGTATGTTTAAGATTTTTTTTATTGTTTGATAAAAAGCAATAAATCGCAACTCAAAAATCATCAACGGTCGGTTTTTTTGAGCGGATTTTTTGACCTGTGAATTGAAGAAACCAGTAATCAATCGGTGCAGTTCGCCAGTCGGAGGTACCTGATGTCCAGCTTGTTCGTGTTAACTTTCATGTTTTCAACGCCAGCCTTTTGTCTGGGTTTAGTAAATCCTCAGTGGGTGGGAGTGGGAAGTCGGAAGCTATCTGTCACCGTTTACGGCGTCTTGATGGTGGCTTCGTTCGTATTGATTGGCATGGCAGCACCTAAGCCGCCGCCGCCAGCTTCCTCGGGGCTGCTAGCTTCAACTGAATGGACTCTGATGAACTCACCTTTGGGCTGAACCTAGGTGCTTCGTGCGCACTTGACTCTTCTGGCTTAGTTACAAAAAATCTTACCAGGACTTACGGCTCGGGGGCGAGAAACGGGTTTTTTAACGAAAATGCTCTGACAACAGCCTCGGTTAATGATGAAGACTTTTTTGGGTGATTCTACTGATTTAAAGAGGGAAATCGATCGGCTAAGATCATGCAATTGTTGAGCTTGCAATGTTGGTGCATCTATGACTTACAGCTTGAGAATTGTCGATTTGCCGACGAGCGAACGGCCGCGGGAACGGCTGATGGCTGGCGGGCCGAAAAGTTTGGCGACTGCGGAGTTGATTGCGATTTTGCTGGGCACTGGTCAGGGCCCAGGCAAACTTTCGGCTGTCGGACTCGGACAGTATATTTTAAATCAGTTGAGCCAGCATTCCCGTGACCCTCTGGGTGTGCTGCGCAGCATTAGCGTGCAGGAGTTGACGCAGATTCACGGTATCGGCCCAGCCAAGGCTACTTCGATTTTGGCTGCGGTGGAGTTGGGGAAGCGCGTGTTTCAGTCGCGCCCGCCGGATATGGCGGTGGTTGACTCTCCCCAAGCAGCGGCGGATGCTCTGAGTCAGGATTTGATGTGGCAGTCTCAGGAGCGTTTTGCTGTGGTGATGCTGGATGTGAAGAATCGGCTGCTGGGTACTCAGGTAATTACGATCGGCACAGCAACAGAAACTTTAGCTCATCCCAGGGATATTTTTCGCGAGATCATCCGCCAAGGGGCGACGCGGGCGATTATCTCGCACAATCATCCCTCTGGGAGTGTGGAGCCGAGCCCAGAAGATATTGCTTTGACGCGACAGTTGTTGGCGGGAGCGCAGTTTTTGTCGATTCCGCTGCTGGATCATTTGATTTTAGGAAATGGCGATTTTCGGAGCTTGCGGCAGACTACGACGCTTTGGGATGATTATCCTCAAGGCGATTGAAATCTTATTCTTAACTAAATCCATTGCTATGATTAGTTATTTGTATCTTTGCCCGATCCGATGGCTGAATGAGCCGTCAGAGCGGGCAAATTTTCTGGCTGGAGTCCCGCGCGACACTGTGTTTTGGCTGAATGTCGCTCCTGATACTTAGTTTCGATCGCAACTCGGTTAATCTAGTAAAAGTAAGCTGAAGAGATCGTTAATTCGATTTTTTTTGGGCATACTAAACGTATACTGAATCTGCACCTAAATACCCAATGCTTAAGAAATTATTAAATTGGGTATAATATTCACGGTGTGGTGATAGGAGGATAACTGTGTTTCTGAGACTTGCAGAACAACACCGTAAATTCGTCCAAGATTTGGTAATGAACCTGCAAGCTTTGGCGATCGTGCTAGAGCGTAGGGGTTATCTGGCATCTTGCTACACGTGTGGCGGCCAGATGAACAGTGCCTCATTTATGGTCAGTTTGACGGACAACCATCTAATTCGATTTTTAGTGTCAGATTATGGCATCACTTGGACTGAGATGCGGGACGATCGCGAACTGATGAAACTTGAAGGTGCAGAGGCGATTAGTCAGTTACAAGAACTGGCAAATCTCGTAAAGTATCAGATCCAACCTTCGGAAGCTACTTTAGCGACGGCGCAGCGAGTTTAGCAATTTCACGGTTCTGCCAAAAGCGATTGCTGTAACGGAATCCTCAACGAGTTAGTTGAGACGATTCACTCGTTGCACAGCGATGATAGCTGACAGACAAGAATGCTTTCAGAGTGTCTTAAGGCGCTCAGCTTAGCACTCTGGTCGATCGAACTCTCATCGCCCATAGGGCACACTTAATACAACAAAAGTGTCAAACTTGAAACCTTTAGTTTTTCGCAGCAGTTGATTCTCCCTTGAGAGCGATTGGCAAAACCTAGAAGTACGACTGCTCGTCGGCTGCGATATTAATTTCGGTCTTTGGCATTCGTAAAGTCAAGGAATTGAAATTAACTTTCAGTAGGTAAGTAAAATTTAACATCCAGAGTGAGGATGAGGCTGTGAAGATTGGGCGAAAGGCTGCCCCGGGGTGTGACGTGCGGGCGAATTGCATTTTATTTTTGCTATTCGATTTAGCTAAAGCTAAGAATTAATTTGAAACAGCATCGCTGCTGTAAAAATCTCACAGCCGGCTTTAGCCGGCTAAGTTTTGGGTAAATATATAGCCTTTTTCAGAAATATGAGGTTCCCGACGGGCATGGGGCATGGGGCATGGGGCATAGTTCACTTTTTTTGAGAACTTCTATAAGATTCTGGGCAATGTTTTGGGGCTTGAAACTCTCTTAGCGGTTGCTATCGGTTAGGCGGCTTTTTTGAAGTGTGCGATCGCAGTTGCTAAACTCAAGATTCTATAATATTTTAATAATTAGTCCAAAAATATTTATTGCCAAGTTTGGAGTCAGCATCAAATGGTAAATTTAAGTGAACTTCTAGAACCCATTGCCAGCCAATTTCGCAGTCTGGGAATTCCCGAACCGATTACTCATTGGGGACATCCTGCAATGATGGGGATCGTGGTTGTCGCAATGGGCAGTTTTGTCGGGTATACGGGATGGCAGGGACGTTTGGCCGCCGATAAGGATGTCGCGCTCAAAAGTCGATCGGATCACCGCAAGCTTGCACCGTGGATGTTTCTGTTTCTAGCTTTGGGCTATACAGGTGGCCTGCTATCGCTGGTGATGCAGCACAAGCCAGTCATGGAAAGCCCGCACTTTTGGACGGGTTCGACAGTGCTGGTTTTGCTGGCTGTTGGTAGCTTGATCTCACTGACGGGTTTTGGGGGCAATAAGCTGGCACTGCGGGCGATTCATGCTTATTTAGGCACGACTGCTTTAGCACTTATGGTGTTGCACGCGGCTTTCGGTATAAAATTGGGTTTGTCTATTTAACGTAGTACCAGTTTTTTGTCGTTGGATACAGCAGATTCCAGCTAAGAGATAGAGGACACGGCAGAGATAGAGGACACGGCAGAGATAGAGGATACGGCAGTGCCGTGTCCCTACAGATATCGATTTTGGGGGTGTACTTCATCAACCTGGAATCTGCTGTATTAATTGCGGGAAAGATTGCTTTTCTTGATTCTGCCTGATGACTAATGACTAATGACTAATGACTTCTTCTATACTTGTTAATTAATTAATGAATCAAGCAACGGGTGTCATTTTCTGTCTTGCCTACATTGTAGGATTGATTTCTACAGGGGTTTCTTGGGGTAGATACGGGATACTTGCTTTGGGAATAGCGGCCGCAGTCGTCATGCCTAAACTGTTGTTAAAATATACTAGGAATTCTCTCAAAACTACTAAGAAAAGACGTAGCAGAAATAAAGAAAATACTGCTGAAGAACCCTTAGAGACGAGGGAAGAATTGAGTTTGTTGCAGATGCTGCCGAGAGCGAAATGGGTGTGGGCAGTGGCGGGTTTAGCGGCATTTCTAGGTAGTGTTTATTTTGCAGTTCGATCGCCCCAACCGACAATTAATGACATCAGCAAACTGATTCCGGCTAGTGGAAATACTCAAGAAGTGGCGGTGACTGTTCGCGGTAGAGTTGTCAGTACGCCTCGATTAACTCGATCGGGTCGATCGCAATTTTGGCTAGACACAGATTTAGTGAGCGAAATCAACGGCGGCGAGGGAGGAGTAATCGTCAACCGCGAAGTATCCGGCAAACTCTACGTGACAGTGCCTCTGCTGCAAGCAACGGGCCTGTACGCCGACAATACGATCGCAGTTGTGGGTTCGTTGTACAAACCGCAGCCACCGTCCAATCCGGGGGCTTTTGATTTTCAAGCATATTTAGCCGGACAAGGGGCTTTTGTAGGGCTCAAAGGGCGTCAGATTGACTGGAAGAGAGAAAATGCGATCGCGGATGTCAATCGAGTTAACCAGAAAACGGGTGGTTTCTGGGACGCCAGCGAGATGCGGGTATCGAAAATTCAAGCGATGCGACAGCGGATCGTGCGATCGCAGTTATCGCAGTTGAATGTTCCTGAAGGGCCTTTGATTAGTGCGATCGCCCTTGGCAAACAAGCAGTAGATTTACCTTACAACATCCGCGACTCTTTTGTGCAGGCTGGATTGGCCCATGCGATCGCAGCTTCGGGGACTCAAGTTTCGATGGTTTTGGCTTTAGTTTTGGCTTTAACTAGGCGTTTCTCCAAACAGTTACAATTTGGTTTTGGGGTAAGTGCTTTATTTTTGCTTGTGGGATTAACAGGCTTTGAAGCTTCAATCTGCCGCGCTGCTTTGATGGGATTTGGTACACTATTTGCTTTGGTACTAAGTCGCGAAGTTAAGCCATTGGCATTGCTGTTAACTGCTGCCACTATTTTACTGCTAGTTAACCCTTTGTGGATTTGGGATCTTGGTTTTCAACTGAGTTTTTTGGCAACTTTGGGGTTAGTGGTGACAACACCACCGCTGATGGCAAAGTTGGACTGGATGCCACCTGCGATCGCTTCGATTGTTGTAGTTCCGATCGCCGCTTCTGTTTGGGTGCTACCGCTGCTACTTTATGTTTTTAGTGTGGTATCACCTTACAGTATTTTAGTCAATATTATTGCGGCTCCTTTGTTGTGGATTTTGAGTATTGGCGGGATGGTTAGCGCTTTAGCTGGATTGATTTTCCCGCCCGCTGGTAGTGTTTTAGTGCAAGTCTTGGAGTATCCGGCAAAGTGGTTAATTGCGATCGCCCAATATTTCTCACAATTGCCGGGTAATTCGGTAGCTGTCGGGCAAGTATCGGTGTTTCAGCTAGTCGCGCTTTATAGTTTAATCTGCTGGGTTTGGCTGGGAAAAGGAAGTTCGGCAACGGATTCTGTAACGGATTTAACGGATGTCAGTTCGGCAACGGATTTAACGGATGTAACGGATAGAAGGAGGAAGCAGGAAACAAGAGGGAATAGGGAAGTAGGTAGGAAGAAAAGCCAGGGAAATGGAAGAGGGAAGAAGGGGAAAAGCCAAGTTTTTGCGCTGCGGATTTCTTCGGCTTGGATTTTGCCGCTGGCGCTTGTGGCAGGAATTGCGATCGTAGTTTTGCCAGCTTGGCACGTTCAAGCATCTTTGTTTCAAATTACTTTGCTGGCGACATCTGGGGAACCTGTTTTGGTAATTCAAGATCGGGGAAAAGTGGCGCTAATTAATAGCGGTGATGAAAATACCGTCAGGTTTACAGTGTTACCTTTTTTGCAGCAGCAAGGAGTTAATTCGGTGAATTCTGCGATCGCCACTCACAGTCATTTAGGTTTGAGTGGGGGTTGGGGGAAATTACTAGAACGCTTGCCAATTAAAGCATTTTATGATAACAACGCTCCCACACAAATTCACCGCGGCAGCAATCAGGAATTTATGACGGCTGTACAATCTCGCCAAGGCGTTTACTTTCCTTTGGAAACTAACAGTAAAGTCGATCTGGGTTCGACGCGGTTGCAGTTTGTGGATGCGGAGATTCCGGTGGTAGAATTGCTCGTGGATGATCGCACTTGGTTGCTTGTCGGTGACATGACACCGGAAGCACAAAGTATGTTATCAAAGAGATTGGCAGCCACGGGAACAGTGAAGCCAGCACAAGTGCTGTTGTGGTCGGGAAAACCCCTGACGGCGGAGTTATTGGGTGCAGTTGGGGCGCAAGTGGCGATCGCCTCTGCGGATGAAATCGACCCAGAAACCGCAGCCCAACTGCGCCAAGCCAAAACCCAGATTTTCTGGACAGGGCGCGACGGAGCCCTTCAGTGGACTCCATCCGGGGGATTTAAGACGACTCTGGAATCTGAAGAAAATCAAACTTCTTTTCTGTAAGGATTTACAATGTGCCGCACTGTGCGGTAAGCTGATCTTATCTGGTATCCAATCGTCAATTGGAGAGGTGGCAGAGTGGTTGAATGCGGTAGTCTCGAAAACTACTTTAGGGCGACCTAACGTGGGTTCAAATCCCACCCTCTCCGTACATTTAGGTATCAAGTACCAAGGGCGCATCTTATTAATTTAGGGTGCGCGTTTTGTGTGTTACCCAAACTTGAGCGTAGGGAAACATGATTTGTCGATCGCCTTTAGTCCAGTGGCGAGAAACCTTTCAGGGGCAAGAATGGCGTGCGATCGCATTGTACCGGCGATCGTCAAATCCAGCATTGCACTCTCGCCAGCATTGATCGAGCGTTAGTTTGTAGTTAGGATTTCAGTCAATTAATCATGACTAAAGTCCTGACTACAAACAATACGACACAGCTTATTGCAACTTAATCGCAGCCCGCTGAATTGGCAGAACTTCATCTAGAGTCAATTCGCGATCGGCTGTTAAGTGACTGGAACAGCAAATTGTGCTGAAATAAAGAGGACGACCGACAACTTGAGAAAAATGCTGTTCCAAAAGTAACCGAGAAGTAATATCGCCCAACAACTCAGAAATATCCTTTGTCAATTGTTCAGTATCATCGCGGTGAGTGATTCTGAACTGAAAAGGCGTTTTGCCGTTAGCGCAGCCCTCGGAGAGGATCGACTTTTTAATTTCCGTATCAAACTCATCATCTTTCCCAGCAATAAAAGCCCAAGCCTGATTTGTCAAAAAACTCCAAGCTTCTGGAAACATCTCGCGAATTTTTTCCAGGGGATTTCCCGTTTCGTAAACCAAAGTAGCAGTTTTGCAATCCATGAATCTGACCTCGGATAGTAGTAGTGTATCTCGACTGTGTTTCAAGTTTTGATATTGGTAATCATATTCATGATTGACAACTAAATCAAGGGCTTCCGACTACCAATGCCCAATGCCCAATGCCCAATGCCCAATGCCGAATCCCCAATGCCCTGTTTGGCCAATGCCCAAAAACTATTTCCAATACCTGCGCCAGTGAAACAAATTCTCTGACAAGTTTTGCATAAAAGTATTACTGCGTACGCGCTGCGACTCCCAAATAGCAGCAGTTTGACCGTTAATTGCCGAAAAACTCGACCAAATATAAGGAAGTTCGGCGATCGCCTCAACCTTCATCCCGTGACGTACCGCCAGGGCGATCGCCTGAATCAACTCAGCAGCTTGCGGGCCCACAATACTCGCTCCCAAAATCTCCCCGTTGCGGCGCCCGACAATCTTACAAAAACCACTTGTCTCACCACACATTTGAGCTCTTTCAACATTCTTAAAATATTCCCGACTAATAATAAGATCATCTCCAAAACGGCGTCTTGCTTGCGCTTCAGTCAAACCAACCCTAGCCAACTGCGGATCTGAAAAAATCGCCCAAGGAATTCCGCGATAATCTATTTGAAACATTGGCAAAAACAAAGCATTTTTCACAGCAACCGTAGCTTCGCAATTAGCGATGTGAGGGAACGAATAACCTCCAGCAACATCGCCGATCGCGTAAATGCGAGAATTAGTTGTTTGCAGCTTTTCATTTAAAATCAACCGTCGATCGTTGAATTTTACCCTAACCGCTTCGAGATTTAAAGATCCAAAATTGTGCTGGCGGCCAGCGGCGAGAAAAATCTCCTCAGCTTCGATCGCCCTTGCTCCAGCTTGAATCCATTTTTTACCCTCAATCACCCGAGCTTGAGTCACCTCAGTAGCAGTCAAAATCCTCACTCCTTCGGCTTCCATTGCAGCTTGAACCAAGCCCGCAGCTTCTCGGTCTTCTTTCGCCAAAATGTGCGCTCCCTTGACCACAAGCGTCACAGCCACCCCTAATCGAGCCATAGTTTGAGCCACTTCGACACCGCTAGGATCGCCACCGATTACAGCCAAACTTTCAGGTAATTGTGGAAGTTTAACCAATTGGGGGACTGTTTCCGAAGTAAAAAAGCTAGCAGCAGAAAGTCCTTCAATATTCGGAATTGCAGGCATTGTTGGACAAGCTAACAAGTAAGAAAGCGATCGCAATTTTCGATCGCCCACCACAAAAGCCAAATCCGGTTTCCTAACAAACTCGCCATCACCAAAAATAACATCGACACCGCGAGCAGCCAAAACGTCAAGAGAATCAATTTCTGACAAATTAGCCACAACACCCTCGGCCCATTTCAGCACCCCGTCAAACCGCAATTCGATCGGCTTTTCTGAGTTAGCCACTTCCCGCAGCACTCCCAATTGCTGGCGGCCAATCTGGTGGGAAAAACGAGCAGCCTCGCTCAAAATTTGGGTGTATCTCAACCCAAGGTCGATCGACTCTTTCCCCCCAGTCAGCAAATCTTGCGAATTCGTTAGCGGTTCCACCAAAGCAACGCGAGCCGGAAAATTAGTTGCCGTCAAAGCAGCATAGCGTCCGGCCGGAGTTCCACCAATAATCACTAAATCATAATCAAGCATAAATAAATTTGTTATTGGTTAGTTGTTATTGGTTAGTTGTTATTGGAAAAAAACAATAGTATCTGGTAGGGGCGGGTTTAGCTAAGAATCCATGATACAAGCCAGTGGATCGAGGCAAAACCCGCCCTCCCCATCTAATGTTTATTTGTACCCACCTATTTAGTTGTTATTGGTTAGTTGTTATTGGTTATTTGTTATTGGTTAGTTGCTATTGGTTAGTTGTTATTGGTTAGTTGTTATTGGTTAGTTGTGATGTCAAATCCGGTAGCATCGTAATTAATTTTACCGGAAATTAGGAGACGGCAGTGCCGTGTCCCTACAATTAATCATAGTAGGGAAACGGCACGTGCAGTAGACCTCTTGGAAAAATAACTAGGACGGGCAAGATGCCCATCCCACAAAAAGCTTTTTTCTTGTGGAACAGGCATCTTGCCTGTTACAAAATTTGATTAAAATGAATTTTGCAAGAGGTATAGTCTCCTCTATGTCATAAGGAGTGTTGTTGTTAACAGTTAACTGACAACTGTTAACTGTTAACTGTCAACTGTTCACAGACATCTGCAAGTCCAGCAATCAATCGCAGATTGTCCGCCCTCGTGCGCACGGCTACTCGAAAAAATCGATCGCCCAACTCAGGAAAACTCAAACAATCCCGAATCAAAATCCGGTGTTGTTGCAACAGAGTTTTTTGAATCAGAGAAACCGAGATTGACGACTCAACTAACAAGAAATTAGCCGCACCGGGAAATGGCCGCAAACCAGGTAAATTAGCCAAACCATCAAATAACTCTTGGCGAGCCACAGGTAGCCAATCCCAGGTTTGTTGCTCAAAAACAGTATCTCGCACCACAGCAGCAGCCGCCGCCGCCGCCAAAGTATTGACAGGCCAAGGATCGCGCTGCAACTGCCAGCGACGGAGAATATCGGGATGCCCGATCGCACAACCCATCCGCAGTCCCGGCAGAGAATAGAATTTAGTGAGCGATCGTAAAATCACCAAATTCGGAAATTCCTCAACCTCCGAGATCAAACTTTCCCCCTCAGACGGCGGTAGAAAGTCCATAAAGGCCTCATCCACCACCACCAAAGCCAACTGCTGCAAATAAGGCCGTATCGCCTGTCTACCGAACAGCAAACCCGTAGGATTGTGCGGGTTGTTCAGTAGCAAACCTCGATCGACACCCCGATCCAGAGGAACTGGCAGAGACAAAGCAGGGGAGACAAAGGAACGGTTAAAAACCGACAAATTATCCGTTACTAATGCACGATCAATTACTTGTTTAGGCACTGGCAAGATGCCTGTTCCACCAGAAAACTCATCTGTTGTGGAATAGGCATCTTGCCCGTTCTTGACAATGGTGCGAGATTTGAGATCCAAAGGACAATCCAGCACCTGCGCGCCGAAAGCCAAAAGAGCCCGCGAGTAATCGCCAAAAGCCGGAGTGACCAAATAAGTCGCCTCCAGCTTCGACAAATCAAGAGCCGCCCAAGTCAACAATTCCGCCGAACCATTCCCCGGCAAAATCCAATCCGGGTCAACATTCAAAGCCTCACCCAAAGCAGCCCTCAGCTCTCCATAATCCGGGTCTGGGTAAGCCGTCAGACTGCTTAGGTGCGATCGAATTGCATCAAGAGCCGACTCAGGAGGGCCCAAAGGACTGATACTCGCAGAAAAATCGAGAATAGCAGCAGCGGGGCAGCCCGCCAATGTGGCTGCCCAAGCTAAGTTCCCCCCGTGTACAGGTCTAATCAACGCTCAATTCACCAATTAAATTTTGGGTTCTTTCGGCGGCGCAACTCTGTCCTTGAACAACTTGCCTGCGGAAAATGCAGGAACTCTAGTTGCTGGAATTTCCATCTTGTCACCAGTCTTGGGATTGCGACCCTCCCGGGCCTTACGTTCCCGCGACTCAAACGAGCCAAAACCAACCAAGGTCACTTTGTCGCCTTCGGAGACAGCTTCCATGATCGATTCCAAGGCTGCACTCAAAACAGCATCTGCCTGTTTTTTCGTGACACTAGCCTTTTCCGCCACTGCATCAACTAATTCACCTTTATTCATTGCGCACTCCTTCTGGGTTTGCAAAACACGTTACATCGACTTAGTTCAACTATGAGCTGTGAGTTGTCAACTGCCTTGGAGTTTGGGTTTGGAGGTTTCGGTAGTTGCCGATCGCTCGCGTCCGCTTCTCCAATTAAAAACTCCTGCTGAATACTAATTACCCAAGGGTAATTGGTCAGAAAAGGAATTTTTGTTGCTAATTGCTGAAAACCCGACAGCATCTAATTTTCACTGCATTATTCTAAAGTCTTGCCGACCCTTATGGATCGGTGGAACCTTTAATTTATATGGAACTTGCCAACTTTTTTAATTAATACCCGAATTTAGGTAAAAAAAAACCACCTCAGAGAGCAAATTTCTCGCCTGGAGTGGATTTGAAATCGGAGTAAAAGGAAAAACCGAAAGAAGAAAATGTCATTTGTCAAGGGCTAGAGCAAAACTTTTTGGCTTTAGCCCTTGTCCTTTTAAGGAAAAAAGGGTGAAATAAAAGGAATCAAGTCTGAATTGTCAAGAGCAAAAGTAAATTTCTTCCCTTTTCCTAATGACTAATGACTAATGACTCATGACTTCTTCTACTGCCTCGGTTGAACTGGCTGACTGCGCTGCAAGAGTTGGCGGGCGTCGGGACTGATGCTGTTTTGGTAGCCAAAGTTCGATCGATCGCTATCATCCAAAATCTGCGGCGTCAGCAATACAATCACCTCTGCCCGCTCGTTAGTCTTATTGGTGCTCCTGAATAGCGAACCGATAATCGGCAAATCTCCCAAAATTGGGATTTTCTTCGCTTCCACCCGTTCTTCGTCCTTGATAATCCCCGAAACAATCAAAGTCTGACCGTCCCGCAGGCGAATTAGCCCCGATTGCAAAGATCGCTCAGCCAACAGAGCGATCGTATTTACGTTCCCGTCAGTGCTGAGGTTTTGAGGCTGACCAGTGATCGCCCTGATCACCGGGTTCACCCGCATGGAGACAAAGCCATTATCGTCAATCCGCTCAACTGACACACCCAACAGCAAACCCGCCTTATCCTTAACGGCGCTCACCGTTCTAGTAGTTTGATTGGCCGTTGACTGCGATGTCGAAGTGATGTTAGTGATCACCTCTTGAGTAATATTCACATTCGCCGTTTCTCCTTCTTGAACCACCAGAGTCGGATCGGTCAGGATTTTGGCATTGTTGCTGGTAATAGTTGCCTGCAACGCCGACAGGAACCTCCTCGGATACTGTAACAGCGGGAACAGGCCGAAAGTTGCACTTCCGATCGAGCTCAGCGCTCCCGTGGTTAAGCTTCTCTCAAACGGCGTGTAATTTGTAACCCCAACTCGCGTGGGGTCATTAGTAATTGGCGCTGTCGGCTGCACGAACAACCCGCCGCCGGGAGCTGTCAAAGGTACGTTAATTAATCTGCCACTCGGATCGTAGACAGGAGTCCCTGTTACGGGGTTGGGGACGATCGGCGGAGTCGATCGATTACCGCCAGCGGTGAGATCAGATGCGCTAGCCGGCCGCAAGCCTCCAAAATTCAGACTTGCCGCCCCATTGTCATTGACAAAGAAATTGTTATTAATTCCGAAAGAGAAACTGCTGCCACTTCTATTGTCTCCGGACAAGTTGATATCGATCACCTTGACGTTGACAGCCACTTGACGGCGACGTAAATCTAGCTGAGTCAAGAAAGCTACCGCAATATCAACCTTGCGCGGGTCTCCCACCAAAGTGATCGAATTGAGCCTCGCATCTGCCAGCACAGACAGTCCTCTCAGCAAGAGCGGCCCGTTGCCATCTTTGGCACCGATCGCCTTAATGTCCGGTTCCCGAATTTCCACATCCCGCGCCGTATTTCCCTGGCCGACGGTTTGGATAGTCACCCGAGTAATCGGCAGTTGAGTTTCGGCACCTTGGGCGCTCAAAAAGTTTGCTGCATCGGTCGATCGAACTTGATTGAGTCGCAGAGTCCGAACGATAATATTCCGCGAGTCGATCGGCAAATTAGCGCCCACAAAAATCGTCCGCCCAACGCGGTTCGCTTGCAGCCCGCTAATCCGCAGCACGTAGTTGAAAACATCTTGCACCGACTCATTTTCGATGTCCAAGGAAATCTTCGGCCCTTCATCGGCACCAGCGGCTCCCGGAGCGGCAGGTGCTGGAGCAGCTTGGCCCGGTTGAGCGGGGGCTGCGCCACCTGTAAAAGCAATGTTCAAGCCCGCAGCCCGCGCCAGCAGAGCTAACACGTCACGGACTGGGGCATCGCGCAGCACCAAGCGGGGGATGCGTTCTCCCGAACTCAGTTCGATACTTGCCCCAGCAGGCGAGAGGTTAGATACCGAGATATCTCCCAATGGAGGCGGTACTGCCCGCGGCTGGAAAGGCGGAGCCTGATTGTTCTGAGATTGAATTTCGCTGGGGAGGGGCGGGCGATCGTTCCTAGTAACCGTAACTTCGGGATTTGGCAGCATCACGCCTGGGGTTTGTGATGTGCGGATTTGGGGAGCCGGCCGGGGAACATTTTGTGGTTGACTCAGTGGCAGTCCCGGAGGCGGCGGTGGCGCAGATTGGGCAATTTGGGCTTGGTTTGACTGCACATTAGACTGCACAGTCCCACCCTTTCCAGCAACGCTCAAGACGATGCTTTGGCCTTGTCCCGGAACAATTTGTCCGTTGGGTACTCCGTTGGTTCCTGTCACTACAACACGGATGCTGTTAGCGTCTACCTGGCTGACTTGTACCGAGGCAATCCCCGGAGCGGGGTTATCTTTCTGGAAGCTGTTGCCTTGGGACAAACGGAGCTTGGTGTTGATAATTGTGGCTTGGTATGTATTGCCGGTATTGATGGCGATTACTTGCGGTCGATCGCCCTTTTCGGTAGCCAGGACAATATTTACCCCATCCTTGGCTTGACTTACCTGCACTCCTGTGACTTGAGTGGGAGCTGCTGAGACTGGCGCTTGAGCGATCAGTGCGATCGCCATGCTGCCCAAAAGTCCTCCACACAACCGTAGATGTAGATCCTGTTTCACGTTCTCTCCTCAATTAAACTGGTTTATTTGTTTTTCGCAGTCAGTTTAGAAGCTCGCAACTAAACTAACTGAAAGCTTCTCAATTCGAGTCTCTTTTGAAGGGAGAAGTTAGAAGAAATTCGGTAGCAGGCTAAATTTTAAATTGCCCTATAAAAAACTAATTTTTTTTTGGCATTCATAATTTTTGTTGATTCTACCTTCTATCTTCTGCCTTCTGCCCTAACTATTCTCCTGAAATATCGACTTTCAAACAATCGTTAATCTCAGCAATAATCCGGCTATTTAGCAGTAGGGCTTGGAGCTGGAGTTGCCGGAGCAGAAAGACTAGGAGCCGGAGTTGGCGGTTTTTCTACTTCCTTCAACGGCAGCAGCGCGTGCAAATCAAAAGCCGTTTTGATTTTAGTTGGTTGCTGCTCCACAGCGACTATTTTTCCTTTCAAAAAATCGACTTCCGGTGGCTGAGTTGATGCGAGCAATTCAGATTTTAAATTTCTCACTACCAACAGCGACTGCATCAACTCCAAGTTACGCATAAAATTGCGGGTTTGAGCGAAATTGCCTTCAAACTCTACCTTATATTTTTTGCGTCTGAGCTTGCCAACCAAGGATGGGCCAAAGGAGGTATCCGCCAGAATATCTGGGTCTGGAGCTCCCGGCACGGGTGCCGCTCCTGCTACCACATCCGGCTCAAATTTGAGAATTTTAGCCTTGAGTTCGTCTCCTGAAATGCCAGCGTTGATTCTATTAACCAGTTGGTTCATGTCAAGCAGTAGGGTGGTAGCGCCTGCGTCGCTGGCAAACATTGCCGTCACATTCGCCCGTCGCTGTTTTGCTTCTGCTTGCTTTGCTTCTGCTTCGGCCTTTTTTTGAATTTGACCTTGCAGTTGAATTTTTGTTTGCTTGCTTTCAGTAATTTTTTGCTTGATGTCGCTGCCTTTTTGGAATTCTGGCAACACGAACTGAGAGCCCAGGTAGCCGGCAACTCCAATGCCAAGAACCGCGACGCCAATGGCTAGGACTTGGGGTGTCAGCTTAATGCCGAATATTTCAGTCCCTGGCTCTTCTGCTTGTCCCCCGCTGGGAATAAACTCATTTGCTGCTGTCATGGTTTTTTCACCTCTGCTTGTTGTGGTTCTAGCACTCCTTTTTCTTGAAGCGTTTCTATCCGTATTGCTAGCCCGTCGGCTTGCTTGCTACGCAGCTCGGAGAGCAACTGGGAAGCCCCAATTGGGCTGAGCGTTGTTTCAATCTTGTAGTCCACCACCGGCCGAGGTTTGGGAACTTCTGCTGATGCGCCTTGGTTGCGTACTCGGAATGGTGTGGCGTCTTTTAATGTAGCCGCGATTAATCTGGTATTACTGTTGAGGAAGAAAGGAGAGCGCTCGACTAGCAGCATAAAATCGTTAACTTGAGCAAATGTACTGGCATTGCCTGAAATTTGGACTCTTGCCGCCTGCGGGACGACGACTGGTGGGGGAGCGGCAACAGGGGTAGGGG
>CASBQF010000140.1 GCA_949127775.1 Oscillatoriales cyanobacterium PMM_0080 | reverse complement strand
GCTTGCACCAGCGCGGTTTCAGCTTGCTTGCGTTCCGTAATATCAGTAAAAGCAATAATCCCGTAGCAAATATCCCCGAGAGAATCATAAATAGGAGTCGCCCAACTCTCCACCGGAATAACTTTATTACCAGTCCGAATTTCTACACCCTCAGTCCGCACTGTTTCGCCCCGCAGCGCCTGCATAATTGGCAAGTCTTCCACAGGACATCTCTCATTAGTTCCGGCTTTATAGAATTGATAAATTGCCGCTTTCTGCTCCGAATTAATATGCGGCACAGTACCTTTACCAAATACCTCCCGCGCCTTCTGATTTGCATAAAAAGATTGACCATTCGCATCCAGCACGCACACACCCAATGGCATAGCTTCCAGATATTGCGTCAACCGACTTTCGTTCTCGTGGAGTTTAGCAATCAGCATCGCCTGCTTGCGACTTAATTTTGCCAACTCCTGATTCATATCCTGAAGCTCTACTTGTTTTTCAGCTAATTGTTTATCTTGAAAATATTTGTATATTGCCTCAGTAACAGTTAATTTCAAATCATCAGGTTGCCAAGGTTTAGCTATATATCGGTACAATTTAGCATAGTTAATCGCATTGGCTACAGCCTCCAAATCAGCCTGGCCCGTCAGCATAATCTTGAGAGTATTCGGCGAGATGGCATGAACGCTCCTCAATAGCTCGTCTCCTTTCATATTCGGCATAATATGATCGGAAATAACCAAAGGAACTTCATACTGTTCTGCTAAAAGTTCAGACAGCAACTCCAAAGCTTCTTCGCCGCTTTGGGCAGTTTCAATTAAATATTTATCTTCAAAGGCTTTGAGCAAGTCTATTTCCAGACTATCGAGTATAGTCTGCTCATCATCGACACAAATAATGACTGGTTTTTTCATAAATTTGCTAGACCAGACTTAATCGCTTCAATTAATTCTTGATTTTTCCAAGGTTTTTGTATGAAAGCATGAAGATTGGCTTGAGTTTTTGTTCGTTCGATTGCTTCTTTGTCTGCTTGTCCCGTCAGCATAACTGTCACAATTTTTGGATATTTTTGATGAATTTTAATCAGCAACTCATCTCCTTTCATTCCGGGCATCAACCAATCAGAGACAATCACTAGAATGTTCACCTCATCTTCACAAAGCTCTTCAATAATCTCCAGGGCTTCGGCAGCACTTTCAGCAAATTCGCAAAGATATTTACCGTTAAATGCCTGTTGCAGTTCAATTTCCAGACTCTCCAACACCGCTACTTCATCGTCAACACACAAAATTGCTGGTTTAGACATCGCTAGTTTCCTCATTTAGTCTGGCTGGGCAAACCCAATGGGTAAGCACACCGTTTTCCAAATTCTACATTCCGCGCCGATAGACTGCAAATTTTTAGCCCCAGACTTTAGTCTGGGACGCTTTACCTACTCAGTTAAATTAATCGGCAAAGACACTATAAATGCAGTTTGACCTGGCACCGACTCTACATCAATTTTACCTTGATGTTTCTCAATTATTTTTCTGACAATATCCAATCCTAAACCACTGCCTTCTCCCGCAGGTTTTGTAGTAAAAAATGGCTCAAAAATTTTCGGCAAAATCTCCGGTGGAATCCCTTTACCGCTGTCGGTTATTTTTAACACAACGTTGGTATCTTGTTGTGCTGCGTCAATGGTTAAAGTTCCTTGATTGTCCATCGCTTGTAAGGAATTGTGAATTAAATTTGTCCAAACTTGATTTAGTTCGTCGGGATAACACAGTACCGCAGGCAATGTATCTTGATAGTTTCTGACGATTTCCACACCCTGCTTGATCTGGTTCTGATAAAGAGTTAATACAGTTTCAATTCCCTCAGTAATATTTACCTGTATTTTTTCCCCATTCACATCGTAACGCGCATAACTCTTTAGGGCAAAGACGACTTTTGCAGCGCGTTCTGTAGCGGTAGCGATGGTTCTGGCGCTTCTGTGAATGCTAGCAAATTCGTAGGCGGTTTTGATAATATTTTGGCTATCAGGGTCTTTCAGCAACGGCACGAATTCTTGCAGGCTTCCCTGCAATCCGATATTGACTAAAATGCTAGCAAGGCTGTCAGCATTGTCAATCCCTTCTGCATCTAATTGCTGCTTCAGCCCTTTTTTTAATTCCCGTTTTTCTCGCGTAGATAAAGAGTAAGTTTGTTGGCGGGAACTGTACATCAAACTCAAAAAATCATGCTGGCGTTCGGCTGAAAGTTCTTTAAAAAAAACTGGCAAACTTTCGAGATTGTTATCCAAAAAGCCAGTTATATTACCAATAGACGATCGAATCGCCCCCAGTGGCGTATTGATTTCGTGAGCAATGCCCGCAATCAGTTGCCCCAATGCGGCAAGTTTTTCCGATTGAACTAATTGATTTTGTGTTGTTTGCAGTTGGTCTAAAGTGACTGTCAGTTCATCGTTTTTCTGTTGGAGTTTTTTTTGCAACTGGCACATTGCTAAATGCGTTTCTACTCTAACTAGAACCTCTTCCACTTGAAAGGGTTTTGTAATATAATCTACCCCGCCCACAGCAAAGGCTTTGACTTTATCTAGTACGTCATTGATTGCGCTAATAAAAATCACTGGAATATCGCGAGTGCGTTCATCAGCTTTGATTTTTTCGCAAACTTCATACCCGTTCATTTCGGGCATCATAATATCCAGCAAAATCAAATCGGGCGGCATTCCTTTGGCGGCCGAAAGCGCTAACTCGCCACTAGGTACGGGGCGGACTTTGTAGCCCTTACCATTCAAAATTCCGGCTAGCAGCCGCAGATTAGCTGGGGTGTCGTCAACTACTAAAATATTACCGCGATCTGTGTTAGAAATGTCATTATTCATGTGAGCTTGCGTGAGAAATTAACTTTAAAACTTTGTCGTACTCGAAATTTTCTATACAATTGGCGATCGCACCAGCCGTTACTGTATCCTTTAATCTAATTTGGTCGATCGCACTTTCAATCAAATCCATATCTGCATTCAGTATCGCCAGCTTTAAGTCCGCTAGCAGCGACTCAGGCAATTTCACGAAGTCAGCCGCAGTCATTTCGCGATCGTGCTCTTTGATTCCTGATAAACTAGCTTGACCCGGATCTTCATAAATATAGCGTACTCCGATGTGTTTGTGCATAGCATCGAAAATATCGGCTTCCCGGAAAGGTTTCCGCATAAAAGCATCGCAGCCCGCAGACAAAATAACGGCTCGTTCTTCCTCCAAAACGCTCGCTGTCAGCGCAATAATAGCAGTAGCTTGACCTTTAATAGTGCCTTTAATTTGTTTTGTTGCTTCGTAGCCATCCATCACGGGCATTCTCATGTCCATCCAAATTAAATGCGGTTCCCAACTGTCCCAAATCTCAATAGC
>CASBQF010000139.1 GCA_949127775.1 Oscillatoriales cyanobacterium PMM_0080 | reverse complement strand
ATTTCGGGATAGCTGCCGCGCGCCCTCAATCGGCTTTGCAGGATTAGCAGCGTCCCTTCAATGCCTTCGTGTAGATTAACCTTGGTCATTTGAGAATCGTCTTTGCGAGAGAAATTTCTAAGCGATCGCACAATTTCCCGAATGCGATCGGCCCCAATCTGCATCGAAGACATCGCTTTTGGCAAATCTTCTAACAGAAACTCTAGCTCGATATCCTCAATTTTATCTTGAATTGGTGCGGGCGGCTGTGGGCAGTGTTCCTGATACATATCGATCAAATTTAACAAATCTTCGGTGTAATGGCCGACGTGGACGAGATTGCCGCAGACGCTGTTAACGGGATTGTTAATTTCGTGAGCGACACCTGCTACCATTTGACCGAGTGTAGACATTTTTTCGGTGTGAATTAATACCGCTTGAGTTTGTTGTAATTCGTGCAAAGTATGTTCTAGCTGAAGTTTTTGTTGAGTTAATTCTGTTTGCGACTGCCGCAAAGCTTCTTCACTGCGTTTCTGTTCGGAAATATCAGTAATTAACCCTTCTAAAGCTATCAATTCTCCAGAGTCGGAATACACTCCCAAACCTTGCTCCCAAACCCATTTTAATTCGCCGTTTTTAGCAGTTATGCGGTAATTTAGCTGATAGGGGCGATTTTCTTGCAAGGCAACTTCTACGGCATTACAGAAGATTTCGCGATCGTCCGGGTGAGTCAATTCCGAGAGAGAAATTTGCCTGGTGCCGATAAATTCTTCAGGAGAATAGCCGGATATTTGATAGCAACCTTCGCTGACAAACTCCATACTGCGATCGGCATCATTGCGAAAACGATAGGCCATCCCCGGCAAATTGCTCATCAGCGTTGCCAAAGCCCGCTGGCTTTCGCGTAGGGCTTCTTCTGCACGTTTGCGATCGGTAATATCCGTCATCACCACCAGCACACATAGTTCCCCCTCCAAATTAATCAATTCGGCTGAAACCAAACACACCACCACCGATCCCGACTTCATCCGAAACTCGCATTCCTGATTGCGAGCAACACCCTGTGCTTGCAGCAATTGCCTAAAATCAAGTCTGTCTTGAGGCCTTACCCAAATATTTAATCCCGGTACTGTATCGCAGGTAATTTCTTCTAAACTGTAACCAGTTATTGACAAAAAACTATCATTAACTTCTATAAAACGTCCCTCAGCAAAAGTAGTAATAGTCATCGGATCGGGACTCGATCGAAAAGCCTTTGAAAACTTTTCCTCCGACAAACTTAACTTTTTAATAGCTGCTTCCAACTGACTTGTCCGCTCTTTAACCCGGCATTCCAACACCTCGTTAGCCTGCTTCAGAGTCTCTTGGGCCTGCACCCGATAAGTGATATCGCGCACTACAGCTTGCAGCCCCATTTTACCGCCGATATCCATAGAAGTTAGCAGCACTTCCGCCGGAAACTCGGAACCGTCCAAACGGCGGTGCAGCCAATCAAAACGGCAATTTCCTGTTGCCATAGCCGTATTAATTCGCTCTTGAGACAGACTCATAGAATCTTTCGATTCCGGTTGTAGCGGTGGGCTAAATTCCAAAGGATGCTTGCCGCAAAACTCCGATTCTGTGCTGCATCCAAATAACTTTAAAGTAGCCGGGTTGCAATCCAAAAAACCCTCTTCGTCTAGCAGCATTACCGCATCTGTCGTCGATTCGTAGAGAGTGCGAAACTTCTTTTCCGACGCCTGCAAAGAAGCAATCAACAGCATCTTTTCCTCGGCTGCCCGCTTTTGTTTGGTAATGTCCTGCATGATTTGAGAAAAGCCCTGCAACTCTCCGCTTTCATTGCGCAAAGGAGTAACAATAATCTTCGCCCAAAATCTGGAACCATCTTTGGGGAACCGCCAGCCTTCACTTTCATATCTACCTGCTGCGGTAGCTGTGGCTAATTTTTCTTGCTGTTTGCCAATTTTAATATCTTCAGGCGTATAAAAGCACTCCGAATTTTTGCCGAATATTTCGCCTGCTTCATATCCCAAAATCCGTTTAGCGCCGGAATTCCAGCTAGCTACGCATCCCTTAGTATCTAACATGAATATAGCATAATCTTTAACACCTTCAATGACCATGCGCAGCCGTTCTTCACTTTCTCGCATTGCAGCTTCGGCATTTTTGCGCTGAGTAATATCTTCCACAAAACCTTCGTAATAAAGCAATTTTCCGCATTCATCGCGGACGGCGCGGGCATTTTCAGCGATCCAAATTATTGTGCCGTCTCGGCGATAAATCTGCGACTCAAAATCTGATACGATGCCTTGTGCTTGCAAAGCAGAAATAAATTGACCGCGCCGCTTGGGATTGACGTAAAGCTGATCGCTGATATCGGTCAGACTGCCCATCAATTCTGCGGCGGAATTATATCCATAGATGCGAGCCAAAGCTGGGTTAGCGCTGATGTATTGACCGTCATGGGTTGTTTGGAAAATACCTGATACAGCATTTTCAAACATACTGTAATATTTTGCTTCCATTTGGTACAGTGCCTCCTCGATATTCAGGCATTCTATCGCTTTATTTTCTAATTTACAGTCGATAGTTTTGTTTTCTAATTTTTGTTTTCCCACTTTTAAATACCCTACTAGATTTTTGTGAAATATTTAATATTTTTGGCGATCTGTTAGTAGCTAGGACTAATGTATTAATTCAGTCGATCGATCTGAATGATTGCCGCCAATGTTGCCAGTTAAAATTGATTTTTAGGTGGCAGATAGTATAGTTGACCAAAGCACGGGGGATTTAAGCCCCCACCTTTAGGTGAATTGTTTTTAGGCTGGGGATTTAAGCCCCTGCCTAAAAACTTCGCAGTCAACTGTCAACTGTCAACTGTCAACTGTCAACTGTTAAGGTCGATCGATCTTGACGAAATGGGCACCTTACCTAAAATTGTCACAATCCGGGGGAGAATTGTTGTATCAAAAACTTCATATTTGGCTGCGGGCGGATAAATTATGTGGTATTGCTGTCATTTGGGCAGAAATCTGGATTGGGGCGTGCAAAATTTTGTCGGCAAGTCTGCTAAAATCCCGATCGACTCCCAGTTTGGCCCGACATCAAAAAGCCCACCCCAGCAAAAAAAATATTCTCGCTACATGACTGATTCTTCCGTACTTGCAACACCAGATATATCCGCCGCTTCTCCTCTGTGGCCAGCCCTGCTACAACAACTATTAGACAGACAATCTCTCACACGCCCCCAAGCCTGCGACTTAATGCAGGGATGGCTAGCAGAAGCCATACCCCCGGTGCTTTCCGGCGCGATTTTAGCAGCCCTCCAAGCCAAAGGCATCTCCGCCCAAGAATTAGCAGGAATGGCTCAGGTATTGCAGTCTCAGGCCCTTACAGGCGAGTCAGAGAGTGTTTTCGATCGCAAATCTGCCATCTCGAATCTGAAATTAATTGATACTTGCGGCACCGGTGGCGATGGTGCGTCCACATTTAACATTTCCACTGCTGTCGCCTTCGTTGCCGCTGCGGGCACAGTTAGAGTCGGAAAACACGGAAATCGATCGGCATCCAGCAAAGTCGGTTCTGCTGACGTGCTAGAAGCGCTCGGAGTCAACCTCAACGCCGATCCTGCGAAGGTAAAAGCCGCTGTAGACGAAGTAGGCATCACCTTTTTATTTGCTCCCGGTTGGCATCCCGCACTTAAGGCTGTAGCGTCGCTCCGGCGCACTTTGAAGGTGCGGACTGTTTTTAACCTTTTAGGGCCACTCGTCAATCCTATGCGCCCTACAGGGCAGGTAATCGGGGTATTCGATCCCAGTCTGGTATCAACTATCGCGCAAGCTTTGGGCGAGTTGGGGACTGAGTTGGCGATAGTTGTTCACGGGCGAGAAAAGTTGGATGAGGCGGGTTTGGGTGATGTGACTGATTTGGCGATTTTGTCGGGCGGCGAAGTTGAACTGACTACTTTGCACCCGGAACAGGTAGGATTGACACCAAGTGCGATCGGCTCATTGAAAGGCGGAAATGTTGAGGAAAACGCCGAGATTTTGCGGAACGTTTTGCAAGGCAAAGGTACGCGAGCGCAAATAGATGTTGTAGCTTTGAATGCGTCTTTGGCTTTTCAGGTGGGAGGTGCAATTCCTTTGGGTGCTCACGCAGCAGGAGTTGATTTGGCGTCTGAGATTTTATCGAGTGGCGAATCTTGGGTGAAGTTGCAGCAGTTGGTTGAATTTTTGCGCTAAGGAAAGAAGTTCGGCAACCAGCAATGTGCGGGATTTAACGGATGTTTAGGAATATTGGGGGAACAGGAGAGAGGGAAGAGGACAGAATAAGCTATCGTACATTTAAATTGTATGTTTAGGACGGGCGGGACGCCCATCCCACTCATTGTTTGATTTTTTTTGATATGCAATTTAAATGCAGAACAGCTTAATCAGAACCGGAGCATCTCAATGAATGCAAAAAGTATTTTTTAACAGTGCGAGCATCCTTGAGGAGCGAGCTACACAAGAAGCTCGCAAGCCAGGCCCCTCTTCCCTCTTCCTTCTTCCCTCTTCCTCCTTCCCTCTTCCTTCTTCCTTCTTCCTTCTTCCTTCTTCCTTCTTCCTTCTTCCTTCATGATCACGATCGCGATCGAAATTCAATCACATCTTGCTTAATAGTCACATCTTTATTACCAAAAAAGTCGTGACCTAGCAGTCCGATATTTAGTGATGGGGCGATTGGTACAACTACATTTTTAAT
>CASBQF010000138.1 GCA_949127775.1 Oscillatoriales cyanobacterium PMM_0080 | reverse complement strand
CCCAATCCCCCGCCTTACATCCTCCTGCTCAACCCAGACACCATAGTTCGTCCCGGTGCCATAAAATATCTAGTAGATTTCATGGACGCTCATCCCGAAGCCGGAATCGCCGGCAGTCGCTTAGAAGACCCCGACGGCACGCCCCAGGAGTCAGCTTTCCGGTTTCATAACATCTTGACTGAACTCGATTTTGGTTGGCGGACAGGCTTCATATCGAAGCTATTGGTAAACTGGGCCGCAGCCCCTCCAATTTCCCACGAAATCTGTCAAACTGATTGGGTAGCTGGAGCCAGCATGATCGTCCGTCGCGAAGTATTTGAAAAGATTGGCTTGATGGATGAAGCTTATTTCATGTACTGCGAAGAAATGGACTTTTGTCTGCAAGCGAACAAAGCTGGCTGGAGTTGCTGGTATGTACCAGAAAGTCGCGTTGTCCACTTAGTCGGCCAAAGCTCAGGTGTCACCGATACCAAAGCCGCCCGTAAGCGGATGCCTCAATATTGGTTTGATTCCCGAAGACGCTACTTCATCAAGAACTATGGCTTTCTGTATACAGCCTTAACCGATCTCTGTTGGGCTTCGGGTTTTGCTGCGTGGAGGGTGCGCCGCGCTGTGCAAGGCAAGTTAGACAGAGATCCGCCAAACTATCTCAAAGATTTCATCCTAAATAGTGTATTTTTTAAAGGAGGTTCGATTGAAGAATCGAAAATTTTTTAAATTATTTTTGTCAATAAGTTTCACCTCGCTCAATTCAGTGAATTATCACTAATAAAGCATTATCTGAGAGAGCTAAAAACTTGGTATTTATCATAATAAACTCGGTGCATTGTTGATTGAAAATCCCCAAAATAGCAGATTAAGTAGGTGATTGGGAAAAAACAATAGTATTTTGTAGGGGCGGGTTTAGCTAAGAATCTTTGATACCAGCCAGTTTTTGAAGGCAAAACCCGCCTTCCTCCCCATCTACTGTTTATTTGTACCCACCTACTTATTGCCAGAACGAGAAACAGATCAAATTAGACAGAGTGTTGAGTAAAGCTTATGGTAACGCAGCCACATTCGATCGCAAGTGAACATCAATTAGAAGCTCCTACACTAGGATTGTGGCAGCAGATTCAAGAAGATTGGAAGGCTCACGGCTGTGATTGGACAAAGCCGGGATTTCGCGCCGTAGCAGTTTACCGCTTCGGTGTCTGGAGAATGCAAGTTGAACCTAAATTACTTCGGGCTCCTTTGAGCATTCTCTACAGATCGCTCTACCGAAAAGTCCGTAATACCTACGGCATAGATTTACCTTTCACGGTGAAACTTGGTCGTCGCGTGGTGATTGAACATCAAAATGCGATTATTATTCACGGATATTGTACGATCGGCGATGACTGCATTATCCGCCAAGGCGTAACTCTGGGGAACCGTTATTTAGACAAGCCTCTAGAATCTCCTCAATTGGGCGATCGGGTTAATGTCGGTGCTGGAGCAAAAATCCTCGGCAAAGTCAACCTGGGAGACGATGTAAATATCGGTGCCAATGCAGTCGTTTTATCAGATGTTCCCGCAGGTCAAACTGCCGTTGGCATCCCTGCCAAAATTATCAAATCTCGTTCTCCTGAATATAATACTTAAATCAATTTAAGGTACACTCCATAAATAGGTACAATAGACATCTCCAATAATTATTGTGGAACAGGTTTTCCTAGCCTGTTCAAAATAGGTTTTTTGGGAGATGACTAATTGTCTACATCATCAAAATATTCCACAAATAATGGTTGAGTCAATCACTAAGCCAACGGTTTCTGCTACAGAACCAGACTGGAGCCGCGAAAAATCTAGCAGGTGGTGGCAACCGAGTTGTCAACTGCTTAAGTCTCTCCGCAATTATCAAAAATGGCAGCAGTATGGTGGAATTTTGGGCTATGTATTATGCCGCTTGAATGTCATCCAGCATCGATTCTGGACCGTTGTAACTGGAACAGACATCCCTTTAAACTGCCAAATAAAAGGAGGACTGTTACTGCCTCATCCTAATGGGGTTGTCATTCATCCCAGTGCCTCCATTGGCCCTAACTGTCTGATTCTTCAACAAGTAACAATTGTTAGTGATGTCAAAATTGGCGGTCACGTAGATATCGGTGCAGGAGCGAAAATTATTCGCTCCGTAACCATCGGCGATCATGCTTTGATTGGTGCTAATGCTGTGGTGATTTGTGATGTGCCACCAGGTGCAACCGCAGTCGGAATACCAGCAAAAATTATCAAAAAAAAAGACTCATGAAGTCTGAAAAATTCTTGTTAGAAGTCTCAGAAAAATCGGGAAATTAGCTAGACTTTTACTAAGATATCAAAAGAAATGTTCAGTAGTTGCATTCAAGAGGTAAAAATTGAAAAAAATTGGATTAGTAGCGATCGGACGAAATGAAGGCCAGCGCCTCCGCGAATGCCTAGTCTCAGCCACAAACAAAGTTGCCCGCGTCGTCTACGTCGATTCCGGCTCAACAGACGGTAGCCTAGAGTTAGCCAGAGCGATCGGAGCTGATACAGTAGAACTCGACCTATCCACACCCTTTACCGCAGCCCGCGCCAGAAATGAAGGCTTTAACCGCTTACTAGAACTAGCACCAGACATCGAATTTGTCCAATTTGTCGATGGTGACTGCGAAGTAGTTGATGGGTGGATCGATCGCGCCAAGAGCGAACTAACAGCAAAACCCAACATAGCAGCAGTGTGTGGTCGCAGGCGCGAACGATACCCCACAGCCACCATCTACAACCAATTGTGCGATATTGAGTGGGATACCGCGATCGGCGAAACCAAAGCCTGCGGTGGCGATTCCATGATCCGCGCCACAGCATTTCAGCAAGTCGAAGGTTTCAATCCCGCACTAATCGCCGGCGAAGAACCAGAAATGTGCCTACGGTTGCGCGAAAAAGATTGGAAAATCCTCCGCTTAGATGCAGAAATGACCATGCACGACGCGCAAATGACCAATTTCACTCAATGGTGGAAACGTTCTCAAAGAGCAGGTTACGCCTACGCAGAGGGTTCCTGGATGCACGGCAAAAAGCCCGATCGGCATTGGGTCAAAGAAACCAAAAGCATCTGGCTGTGGGGATTAATCATACCAGCCCTAGTCTTGGCAATGGCATGGCCGACAAAAGGCTGGAGCCTGTTAATATTGACTGGCTACCCATTAGTAACCTACCGCACATATAACTATTATCAAAAGCATCGGGATATCACCACTAAAAACGCAGCCATCTACGCTGTTTCCTGCGTATTAGCCAAATTTCCCCAATTACAAGGTCAAATCCAGTTTCATCAGCGCCGATTACTAGGACAGCAGAGCCAACTAATCGAATACAAAACAACCAACTCTATTAATTCAGCCAACTAGCATCACACACTAAAATTAATTCACAACCAGAGGTATCAAAACAAATGAACAATAAAAAATTAAAAGTTTTACTAATTGTAGAGCAGTGTAATCCTGACTGGGCATCTGTACCTTTGGTTGGCTACAACTTTTTTTACAAAATCAACAACTTAGTTGATGTCACACTCGTCACCCATATCAGAAACAAACCAGCCCTTGAAAAACACCCAGAATACAAAAATATCTTCTATCTTGAAGAAGGAAATTTAAATAAACAATATTATAAAATAGTAGCCAAGGTTACAGCAAATGGGCTAGTAAATTGGCCTCTTCATAACGCCTTGAGCTACCCAATTTATGCAGAATTTAATCATCAAGTATATCAAAAATTTCAAGCAAAAATCGTCAATGGAGACTATGACATAGTTCATGCAATTACCCCAATGATGCCGCGCTATCCATGCAAAGTAGTCAATGTATGTCAGCAGACTCCCTTTATTTTAGGCCCAGTAAATGGTGGTATTCCTTTCCCCGCAGGCTTTCAAGAAACTGCCAAACAAGAATTTGCTCAATTCAACTTTTTGAGAGCAGTTGGCCGCGCACTAATTCCAGGCTATGTAGAAACATACAAAAAAGCCGACAAAATACTAGCAGGTTCAACCTATACTTTGAATATGCTAAAAGATTTGTTTGCAATCCCCGACCAAAGAATTGATTTGTTTTACGAAAATGGCATCTCTGATGAATTTTTAAATCAAACAAATATCCCCAATAAAGATACCAGCCATATCAATCTTCTTTTTGTAGGAAGATTAGTTCCTTACAAATGCGCCGATGTTGTTATAGAATCTATTGCGAAATTAGACCCTGCAATTAAAAATAAAATCCGCTTGACAATAGTAGGAGACGGCCAAGAAAAAAACAACTTGGAAAACCGAGTCAAAGAGCTAAATTTAGGCGAAATAGTCAGCTTTGCAGGATGGGTAAATCAAGAAGATACTCTTGATTATTACAGGAAAGCAGATATTTTTTGTTTCCCTTCGATCCGAGAGTTTGGGGGCGCAGTGGTAATGGAAGCTATGGCTTGTGGACTGCCTTGCATAGTTGCCAATAATGGTGGTATCGGCGAATATGTGAATGAAGAAACTGGTTTTAAGATCGAGCCAAATTCTAGGGAGTATCTCACCCAAGAGTTGACAAATAAAATTCAACTGTTGGTCGAAAATGATAAACTACGGGAAAGTATGTCGGCTAAGGCTATCGAAAAAGCTAGAGAATTTGCCTGGGATAAAAAAGCTGAAAAAATTGTTGAAATTTACGAACACATGGTTAGCGAAAAAACAGCTTCTAAATCTGAGACTACATAAATCATATTGGAGGAAAAGAAGTTATGCGAATTGTAATTGTTGCTCAGAATGCCTCAACAAAATTCGGCGGCGAATCCTTGCTGCCGGTGAACTATTTCCGAATACTTCGATCGCGCCAAATAGAAACATGGTTAGTGGCGCACGCGCGCACCCAGGCTGAACTAGAAGCTCTGTTTCCCGAAGAGTGCGATCGAATGCACTTCGTACCTGACACTTGGCTACACCGGCTGCTTAACAATTGTGGGAAATTTATTCCAGCAACAGTGAATGTATTTACTTTTGGGCTGCTTAGTCACCTGTACACCCAACTGCTACAGCGTCGTATCGTCCGTCGGCTAGTGAGCGAACACGAAATTGATCTTGTCCATGAACCGACACCAGTCTCAGCAACAATTCCTTCGTTGATGTTCGGATTGGGGGTGCCGGTAGCTATCGGGCCGATGAACACGGCAGTTAAATTTCCTGTGGCATTTCGATCGCGCCAAAATCGTTCAGTTGATATTTTAATCGCGATCGGTTACCAGTTCGTCGATTTTTTCAATCGTATTTTTCCCGGTAAAATCCAAGCCGAGACGCTAATGGTGGCAAACGATCGTACCAAACAGGCACTTCCAACTGGGGTTCAGGGTAAAATTATTGAACTTGTGGAAAATGGGGTGGATTTCTCAGTGTGGCGATCGGACTCGACTGCATCAAAGGAGCCAAATAAACAAGTTCACTTTGTTTTCTTGGGGCGACTGGCAGACTGGAAAGGTGTAGACTTGTTGCTGGAAGCCTTCGCCGCTGTCGCCACTCAAACTGATGCGGTTTTGGAAATCATCGGCGATGGGGAGATGCGAGGGGAACTCGAAGCTCAAACAGCTCGTTTAGGTCTCGACAGTAACGTTGTATTCAGCGGGTGGCTGTCTCAGCAGCAGTGCGCTCTCAAAATGAAACAAGCTGATTCAATGGTGTTCCCGAGTTTGCGGGAGCCTGGGGGGGCGGTAGTAATGGAAGCAATGGCGGTGGGCTTGCCCGTCATAGCCACCAACTGGGGTGGCCCAGCGGATTATCTAAATTCCACTTGTGGAATTTTAGTAGAACCAGATTCCAGAGAAGGCTTTGTCAAAGGACTAACTGAAGCTATGCTAAGGCTCGCTCATTCACCAGAATTGCGACAGAGTATGGGTAGCGCTGGATACTCGCGAGTGAGGGAGCTTTTCGACTGGGAACGCAAAGTCGATCGCATGATTGAAATTTATCAACAAACGATCGACGCTTGCCCGAAGCATTAACAAGTATTGACATACTCCCCGGCGTAAACGCTCGGGGATTCTAAGGTCAAACAGCGATTGCAGGCATGGCCTGTCTAACATCACCTAACTTAACGGTTGATGCCCCAACCGCACGAATATTTTTGGCAGCGTTTTCATCCCGTCCATTGATTGATTGACAGGATGGACAGCGCCATTGTCTTACCGACAAATCTAATTCTTTCAGGACGTGTCCACAGTTTGAACAAGTCTTACTAGATGGATACCACCGATCTATAAAGACGATTTGCTTATCTTTTTTATTGGCAACCCATTCAATAACTTGTAGAAATTCCCCAAACGCCAAGTCCGAAATTTTACGCCCTCAAAGACGTTGCATTCCTTGGAGATTTAATGTCTCAAAACACAGAATATCAAACCTATCGGTTAAATCGTGGGCTAGCTTCCAAAACCAATCAGAACGACGATTTACAACGTCTTCATACTTGCGAACTAAATTCTTTCTAGCTCTTTCACGGTTAGCTGAGCCTTTCACTTTTCTAGAGTGTTGACGATTGGCTTTTTTAATCACAGTGAGAGATTGCCTGAGAAATTGAGGTGATTCAATCTGAGTGCCATCTGAAACTGTGAGAAATACTTTGAGGCCAAAGTCAAATCCAGCGATTTTACTCATCTCGAATTTTGACTTTGAACCCACAATATCATCAACGACTATGACTATAAACAATTCACCCAGTGGGGTGCGTTTAATGGTTAGTGTTTTGACTTTCCCTTCAATCTCTCTGGAATTCCAATACTGATAGACTTTCTGCCCAATCTTGATTCGATTACCATCCAGAAATTTATACCCAGCTTGCTTGAGAGTGAATGATTTGTACTTGCGAACCTTTTTGAAGTTGGGCGGTCTAACTCCTTTTTTAGGATACTTGAAAAACAATTGGTAAGCTCGCTCAATACGTTGACAGATGTCTTGCACAGCTTGAGAACCAACCAATTGCCATAACTCTTGACCTTTACGTAATTTGGCAAGATGAGCTTGAAGTTTAGCACAGTTCAAATGCTTGCGCCACATACAGTAGTAGCGTTTGTGGAGTGCAATACAATGGTTATAAATTACCCCAGCGGCATTGATTGACCGCTTGAGAAATCGATTACGCTTGTGCTGATATAGCTTAAACTTCAAGGTTTTCATGCTACTACTTTACAACTAATAACTATCTTGTACAATTCAGAAATAATTAATTTTTGGGATTAAGAAATATAAGTTTCAGTTGTTTAAGAAATCTGGCAAATTTTTTGGTAGAACCAAAAACTGACCAAATCCCAGGGACTCATTAGAAGCTCAAAGAAAAAAGCCGTCCTAAAAGGACGGGGCTTTAAACCCAATTTTCTGGTAAAACATTAAAACAGCAGCTCTCTACCTGAGAGCTGCCGCTTGGGGTGGTGACGTTCCACGCGCGAACACGAAGGGTATTGTCTGGGCTTCCGAGTCCGGTTAAGGATATCTAGAACTTCATTCAAGGTACTCCAACTGTTTCCTTCTACTGCGTTTTATAGTGAGGAATACATGGAACCCCACTTGTTGTCCCATGAAAAGTTTTTTATCTAGACCCAGATTGTGATTCTTTGATCCAAGATATGAATATTCTACCAGAATTATTACAATGAGTGCTCCATAAAGTCATCCACCCGCCCACTGCTTAAAGCTTGTGCTTATGCTTATAAGGTTGTGAACAGGTGGAAATAGGAGTCTCAACGGGCCTCTCGTCCCACGCTATCTCGTTGCGATATAGCGTGGGGATTCCCGTCTGTTTAGCTAAAAACGGGTTAACCAGTATTTGGTTAACCCGCCAGCTTAGAAACGCGCAGATCAATTAGTTTTGCACTACCAGCTTAACGTTGGCGTTTTGCAAACCACGTTGCTTGACTGCTGCCAAGGTCTTATTCACTGCGTACTTCTGGTTGATTGAGTTAATCAACTCAGTTTGATTGTGCTTTTTGGCGACGCCCCAAAGATCGGCAATCAGGTCAAAGGAACCGTCGCTATTGCGAGACCAACCAAGGTCATATTCGCCTTCGAGAATCGCCACGATGTCGGAGCGAACACGTTGGCCGTTGTAGCCGCGAACATCAGCTTCTGACTTGACTGAAATGCCCAAGTCGCGCAGGGAAGCTTTCAGGATTTCGGCATCGGTGATTTTGGTACGCAGAGTGCTAAAGTGAGACATTGGATTTCCTCCTAATAAAAGTGAGAGAGAAACAACGGTCTGGATTTTAACGGTGCCGCTGGGCGGCTCTTGACTCGAACTGCTAGCTGTTGCTAGCCTTTGCTCCTGTTTGGACCAGGAGAAAGCTTTTAGAATTCCATTCGCTGGTAATCAGCGACGGAAAGCGCAGCGGGCCTAGCGCGCTGTCTCGCCCAATCTCGGAGGGCGCTGACCTGTTCGGTCATTGTTTTAGACAGTGGCAATGTGGATTTAATGGCCGCGATGATATCTAGCTGCGTAAACTCTCTATCTTGAGCGAAGGCTTCATACATTGCTGCGATTAGCCCTTGCTCAATCTCTGCGCCTGAAAAGCCATCGGAAACGTTGGACAGTTGCTCTAAATCGAAGCGAGAGATGTCCAGACGGCGCTTTGACAGGTGAATTTTGAATATATCTTGGCGTTCTTCTTTTGTAGGCAGGTCAACAAAGAAGAGCTCGTCGAATCGTCCTTTCCTCAAGAATTCCCCCGGCAACCGCTCGATGCGGTTGGCTGTTGCCATTACGAAGACTGGGGAAGTTTTTTCTTGCATCCAAGTCAGGAAGGAACCGAAAATTCGGCTGGATGTGCCTCCATCTGAGTCGGCAGAACCGGTGCCTCCTGCAAAGGCTTTGTCTAGTTCGTCGATGAAAAGGATGGCTGGAGAGATCGATTCTGCGGTTTTCAGCGCGTTACGGAGGTTTGCTTCGCTGCGACCTACCATCGAACCATCGTAGACTCTACCCATATCTAACCTGAGCAGGGGCAGTCCCCAGAGGCGAGATGTAGTCTTGGCAATTAGCGATTTGCCACATCCTGGTACACCGAGAATTAACATCCCTTTGGGTTGGGGAAGACCATATTCTCTTGCTCTTTCTGTGAAAGCATTGGAACGCTGTTTGAGCCACCGCTTCAATTCTTCTAAGCCGCCGACTGCATCCAAGGTTTCGTCTTCTTCGATGAACTCTAGAATGCCGTTGCGCCGAATTAGCTGCTTTTTCTCCGAAAGAACAATGTCTACTTCATCTTCCGTCAAGCATCCCTTGCAAACTTGGGCTTTGCGATAAACTTTTTCAGCTTCGTCCTTAGTTAATCCCAAGGCTGCTTTTAACAGTTTTTCGCGCCCTTCTGTGGTAATGCGCCGCGATTTGCTTAGCTCCAACTGGCTAGACAATACTTGGTTTAGTTCCGCCATGTCTGGCAGAGCGAAGTCTAATACTACTACTTCCTTTTCTAGCTCGATCGGAATTTGCTGCAAAGGAGACATCAGTATAATTGTCTTTTGCGTTCCTTTGAAGTTGGCGATCGCATCCCGCAACCAGCGAGTGACTGGAGGAGAATCGATAAAAGGATGCAGGTCTTTGAAGATGTAGATACTAGCATTGCTGTTGGGTTCTCGTTGCCTGATCACCCATTCAATAGCTGCCTCTGGTGAAACAGTGTTGTGCTGAGTGGTAGTTCGAGGTTGACCGTACTCTACAATGCCGTGAGTTACAGTCCAGATAAATACTCGTCGCTGTGGTTTGGCTTGAGCTATTGTCGAAATTGCTTGTTCACACCGCTCTTCCTCGGATGTCACGAGGTAGATCAGAGGATATTGAGCTTGGATTAGAATACTGATCTCTTCTTGCATATTCCTCGACCCACTAGAGACGGTGCTATCTTTGCTGAATCTCAATGCTGCCCTTCGCCCTGTTACTGAAAATTTCAGTTAGAGATTTTTGGGGAAGCAAGGCATTCTTAGCATGGAACCAATTCTTCCTCTCCCGGTTGGGCTGTGCTGGCACTGACGCCCGACACTTGCTTTACTGAAAGATCCTGCTCAGCCAATAAGCTCGGCTGACTTGTTAGCGATGCCAGTTCTCCATCTCGCATTACCACAGAATTCGTGCATTCTGGACAGTTGTATACCCGATGGGTTTGTCCGTAAGAGGCCTCTACTTCGTCAACCAGTTCGGGGTTTCCTAGGTAGAATACAATCGCCCTTTCTGCAATTGATGACATCGGTTCTGTTTCTACTGCGGCTTTGATTTTGAGCTGGCGATGCAGTTCAGGTGGAAGATACAGTGTAACTTTTTGCTTTTCTTGCATATGACAGTGAATTGACTTACCCGGGTATGTTTATCAGAATAGCGGCTTAATTCTTTGCTGTCAAGCCTCTATGCTGTTTTAGCGTTATCTTGTAATATTTTGTTACAATTGACCGGAATTTTGGGGGGCGAATAACGGAAAACCAAGGGTTATAGCTGATGTGTGGTAGCGTCAAGGTCGATCGACCAACTATAAGTATCAACAACGCGTATATATGGGACAAAGGCCAACAAATCCTTTGAGTCGCCATCTGGGGGGAGGTGCGCGATGCACACCCTACGGTTGACTTTTTTGATGGCGTTGCCGATCAAAATCACCTCGGGACACGCGGCGGCGCCAAATTAGGCTAAATAGAGATTTCAGAGAGTTGCAAGCTGTCAGGCTCGATTTTAAAGCTCATTAGCCGATCGACCTCCCAGATATGGGAAAATCAATCAGAGTCTGCCGGTAAACATCCGGCAATCCCGTGTCAAAACACCGCCCTTGCACAACATAACCAGCCAATCCCTCGAACTCCCGCAACTTATCCAAACACGACGTTAACTGAAATTCGCCTCTTTCTCGAAAATTGGAATTAATATTTTCTGCCAAATAATCAAAAATTTTAGGATCGAGGACATACATCCCAAACATCGATAAAAATAAATCCTCTGCCATGCCTTCTACCCTTAAATGGTGCCGCGCATACTCGATATCCGGTTTTTCGTAAACTTGCGTCACAGACAAAATAGCATCTTGTTCCTGCCAAACTCCGGCGGCACAGCCGTAGTGATGAATTAACTCAGATGGTGTTACCCTCAAACCAATGACGCTTTGCTGCACTTGCGAGTAAATCTCCAATAGCTGGCGCGCGCAAGAAATTTCAGTTTGCGACGAGTAAATGTGATCGCCCAAAAGCAGGAGAAATGGCTGGCAATTCGTCCATTCCTTAGCACAAAATACTGCGTGGCCGAATCCTTCTGGGATATCCTGAGTCAGAATTGTAACGCGCTGCCCCAACTCTTCTAAATATTGGCTGTATTCCTGATTTTGCTGAGACAGTTTTTGGAAAAGTGCGGGAGACGGCCCAGTTTTAAAGAAATCTTCAAAAAAAGTGCGATCGCCCTTTTGCACAACTATACCAACTTCCTCGATTCCCGCGCTCAAAGCTTCTTCCACAATTGCCAAAATTATCGGTTTAGCGCGGCCAGTGCGATCGATAATTGGCAAGAACTCCTTCTTCACCGCCTTAGTAGCCGGAAACATCCGAGTCCCGAAACCAGCGGCCGGAATCACAGCTTTGCGGACTCTATACTGAGAATTGATTGTCAGTTTCAGACATTCCATCTGGGGGAAATCACTGTTAATAATATCGATAACTTGCTGTTGACTTTCGGCATTTTTAACAATAAATTGCGCCGTGCCGTCTCCTTGAGAACCTACTCCCTTACCGCCCAGAATATAAGCCTGAATCGGTTTATAATTCAGGAGTTCATGCAAGACGGGAGCAGTTAATTGTCCTGGACAAGCGGGGATTAAATGCTTGTCAAATTCCCTCTGGGCAACTTTCATCAATTCGCCGAGTTTAGCCGCATCTCCCTGCTGTAAAGCGGAGGCTGCATCTTGGGTAATTTGAGAACTAATCGCCCCCAGATATTGCTGCACATTTTCTGCAACTTCATTCGCAGCAAACGGGTAAGCCTGATTTAGGCTTGCCAGGATTTCTTGAGTGTTTTTACTAGCACCCAAATCTACGATCACAAAAAACAAATCTTGGGCAACTTTTAGGTCAACAACATCCATTTTGTCGCCGTCAAAAATCATCATAATCTGGCGATTTCCATAGGCACAACCCTGATCCATGCGGCCGCATCGCGAAGGTGTGGCTGTCTCGCCGAGATAAGCCATTTCCATTTCGGCACGGACGTTCATTTTTAAATCGTATAAGCAATTGAAAGCGCGGGCTACTAACACGCAAATTGCGGCGCTTGAAGACAAGCCTTTCTGAATTGGCAAATCTGTTAAATAATTGTCAATTTCTAGTCCTCCCGCGCCGCCGTGCGAGAGAAATTGAGCGGCAACACCGGCTGCATAACTGAAAAAAGTTCCTGTTTGGGCCTCAGCAAGCAGAGCATTTTTTTTCATTGGGAGTGCAGCTTCTATTTTTGTGCCGTCATTTAAAGCTGCCCGCAAAATCAAGTGTGTCGGATGTTTTTTGACTTCGGCATAAATTCCTTGATTTGTACTGGCTATCAGCGTGTGGCCTTTTTCTATAGCCGCATTGTGCGATCGATAACTGGCGGCCCAATCGCTGTGTTCGCCAAACAAACAAAGGCGGCCCGGAACAAAAAGTTTCATCGCATCTATCTAAGGGTATCTATATTGTGATTACTTTAACCTGAGATGGAGATATTTTACTAAAGTGCGATCGTCCTCTGGGTTGATGTAAATGGCTTGGGAAATTTGTTCTAATAAGTCTAAACAGAGATTTAAGGGAACAGTTTCAATGCGTAAGTTAAACATAGGTCTATCTGACGAGCAACGTGCAGGCGTTATCGAACTGTTGAATCACGACCTGTCAGATGCTTATCTGCTGTTAATCAAAACCAAAAAGTATCACTGGGATGTAGTTGGCCCGCAGTTTCGCTCGCTCCACCAGTTGTGGGAAGAACACTATCAGGCGTTAACACTAAATATCGATGCTATGGCCGAACGGGTGAGAACTTTAGGTGGCTATCCAATTGGTACTGCTGAGGGTTTTCTGAAGTATGGTTCGATTAAAGAACATATCGGCGATTTGCCTTTGGCTACGGAAATGGTGTCGCGTTTAGTTGACGATCACGAATTGGTTATTCGCAATCTCCGCCTACACGTCGAACAGTGCGGTGAAGAGTTTAAGGATGATGGAACCGCAGACTTTTTGACGGGTTTGATGGAACAGCACGAGCAAATGGCTTGGATGTTGCGATCGTTTATTGAAGGCGAATCGCTTTCGCCGGACGGCCAGCAGCCGCAAGCTAAAACTCCTACAGCTTCTCACGCTTAGATTGGTTGTGCGGGTGCTGAGTTTTTGGTGAAAATAAGCAGTTTTGTTTGCAGGACTTACGCATCAATAACTTATTGGTGTCATTGCGCGACGAGAGAGCAATCCGATGGTCTATTAGTTATACGTAAGTCCTGTTTAATTAGTTTATAAAGAGCGTCGGGGGCGAAAATTTCGGTTTTCGCCCCCGATGCTTTTTAATGTGCGATCGCAAATTTAATTACCTTGTATAGCGTTTCGACAGCATCAAACTCACGTTAGCAATACTTCCGACAGTTTTTTAACGGCCCTGTAAAGCTTACGAAGTAAGCCCTGCCATTTTTTAAGCATTTTATGAAACTTAGGGCTAAACTTAAACATTGAAAAAATAGTCCAGTATATAGCCAGCAAAGGTTTCGGAGACTCAACTCGATCTAAAACTGTCCGAAGTATTGGTTAGGCTATACAGTTGAATCGCTCAAGCCCTTATATGGTCAACAATACACCTCTCCAAACTGTTCCTCTCGGAGAAAGTTCAGATTTAAATATCTTTACATAGCAATCCGATCTGATTGGCACAAGATAACTACCCAATTGTCTTGATACAATCTTTGTATAGCAATGGTTTTAGGCTTTCCATATCTAGAAAATCAATTTGAATTGCTATATTAACTTCATTGAAGAAGTAAATTTTTATCTTAATTTATAATTTTTTTTTAACTAAGTGCTAGTTTATAGAACAGCCTGCTAATGGCACAGTGTAATAACACTAAAATTACAAACGTTCAACCACCCATTATAACCATGTCTGGAAATAATTCTGAGCTTTTTCGTAAACTCTGGAACGAAGTTACTGATGCCTCTTTTCCTGAGCCAAAAATAGCTGACTATGGCAGCGACGAATCTTACGAATTGAAAGCATCTACTACTTTTGCGGGTACGGAAAATGCCTTTACCAAGGTACCACCGCCAGTATTTATCACTCCAACGCCACCGCCTGTACCGACTCCAACCCCTGCACCTGCAACGATTCCTATCGCGGGTTTCGCTTCAGCAATTGAGTTCACCACTGGGGATTTCCCCCAGGCTCTCGGCATCGGCGACTTCAACGGGGACGGGAAACCTGACTTGGCAACAGTCAATGGTATGGGCGACAACACTGCCTCCATCCTGATCAACACCACCACCTCTGGAGCCACCACCCCCAGCTTCGCCACCAAGATTAATTTCAACGTTGGGAGTGGCCCGAACTCTGTCAGCATCGGCGACTTTAACGGCGATGGTAAACCTGACTTAGCAACGGCGAATGTTTGGAGTAAGAACACCTCCATTCTGATCAACACCACTACCTCTGGAGCCACCACCCCCACCTTCGCTACCAAAGTTGACTTCAACACTGGGGATGGCAGCAGATACGTTAGCAGTGGCGACTTTAACGGCGACGGAAAACCAGACTTAGCTGTGACGAACGGTGTCAGCTTCGATAGCAACATGACCCCTAGCAGTACCAGCAACACCGTCTACATTCTGCTCAACACTACTCCCACCAACGCCACTACCCCCACCTTTGGCACTCCTGTTTACTTCAACACTGGTAATGCCCCCAATAGTCAGGGCATTAGCGACTTTAACGGCGACGGTAAACCAGACTTAGTTGTGGCGAACCAGATTGATAACACCGCCTCCATCTTCCTCAATACCACTGCCACCGGAGCCACCACTCCTACCTTCGCTACCAAAGTTGATTTCAACACTGGGAATAGCCCCGGCTCCGTCAGTATCGGCGACTTCAATGGCGACGGGAAACCAGACTTCGCTGTGACGAACACTTCCAGCTTCAGCGACACCAGCAACAGCCTTTCCATATTTCTCAATACCACTGCCACCGGAGCCACTACCCCCACCTTTGCGCCCAAAGTTGACTTCCAAGCTGGGAGTTACCCAAATGGTCAGGGCATTGGCGACTTCAACGGCGATGGGAAACCCGACTTAGCTTTAGCGACCAACGGCAACAGCGCCTCCATCCTCTTCAACACCACCGCCACCGGAGCCACCACCCCCACCTTCGCCCCCAAAGTTGACCTCCCCGCCGGAAATAGCCCCTCCTCTGTCGGTATCGGCGACTTTAACAACGACGGGAAACCAGACTTAGCTGTTGCGAAATACACTGGCAGCATTTCCGTCTTCCTCAACAACGCTAACACTCCTACTCCAACGCCTGCGCCTGCACCAACGCCTGCGCCTGCACCGACTCCGACGCCAACGCCTGCACCCATACCTGCACCTATACCTGAGCCTGTAACAACTCCAACGCCCGCACCGGCGCCTATACCCGAGCTTGTAACAACTCCAACGCCTGCACCGGCGCCTATACCCGAGTCTGTAACAACTCCAACGCCTGCACTTCTACAGACTCCAACGCCTACACTTCTACAGACTCCAACACCTGAACCTGCACCGACTCCAACGCCTGCACTTCTACAGACTCCAACGCCTGCACCTGTAACAACTCCGACACCTGCACCTGTACCTACTCCGACGCCTGCACCTGTACCTACTCCTGAACCTGTACCGACTCCAACGCCTTCACCTGTAATCACTCCAACGCGCACGCCTGTAACGACTCCGACGCCTGCACCGACTCCAACACCTGAACCTGTATCTACTCTGACGCCTGCACCTGTAGCTGATACTGATTGCATTTGCGATCGCATTGAGTTTCCCACCGATTTTACCGACATGGACGCAGGAGACAATTTAATTAAAGGCAGTGAAGGCAATGATAGTATTTTTGGAAAGTTAGGCAACGATACTTTATGCGGCTCTGCTGGAGATGACTTGCTTGGCGGTAACGGCGATCGGGATTTAATCTGCGGCAGCGAAGGGAACGATACGGTTTACGGAGGCAAAGATAATGATACTCTCGTCGGCTGCGCGGGCAACGATCTATTATCAGGAGATTTAGGCGATGATAGCTTAATCGGCGGTTTGGGAAATGACATTTTTGTGTTGGGCCCCGATAGCGGATTTGATATAATTGCTGATTTTACCAGCGGTCAAGATGCGATTCGATTAACAGGCGGATTGACGTTTAATCAGTTAGCGATAACTCAAGATAATCGGGGAGCTTTAATCAAAAATGCCTTGACAGGAGAATCGTTAGGTGTTCTTTCTGGTGTGAGTGCGATCGCCATAACATCCGTTAACTTCACTCAAAGCTGATGGTATAACAGTTGGCGCATGAAATACAGGATAGGATCGTAAGTCCTATCTTGTTAAACTATTGAATCGCATTCTTTCATATATCTGGGATGGCAACATTCTGTGAACTTTCGTCCGCGTCTCAATCTTAGCAATAGTCGTCCCTTCACTAGCTTCTGATGTTTGTTTGAATTCTAAGCCGGATTCAGTTGGCGGTGAAACTAGAATTTTTAAGATGCTTTCTATTGATAGCAAATACAGATTGTGACGCAATAGTACCATAAATAAATCTTGTTGTAAAGCTCGATAAAGCCAAAACAACGTACTCCGGTAATTGCCGTTACTGCTGCTTTTAACAGCTAAATAAATATAAAAATTGCTGCTAGACCAGCGGTAAACCTTCTCGGGAACCTTCGCATGATACCGCCGGACATCTGTCATAATTAATGAATGACCTTTTGCCATTGCTGCATAGTTGCAAGACATACTGCTGGAAATCTGCCGGTAGCTGACTAAATATTCCGGTACTACTTTAAATTGATAGTATTGAGCGATGCGGAGATGCAGTTCCCAGTCTTCGCAGCCTTGAGCATTTTCTAGTTTGAATTTGCAGTTGTAGCCGCCGACTTTTTCAAAGCAAGTGCGACGGATAAGAGAGGAACTGGCATTGCCGATAAAATATTTATACACTAACGCATCGTGAACTTCTCCTTCGATGGTTGAGTTGTAAAATCCGCCTGTGAGCAAACCTCCTTCGTTGATATCAACTGACCAGGAATAGGCAACTCCTACAAACGGTTCGGAATTTATCAGGCATTCGACTTGTTTTTCCAGGTTTTGCGGATACCAGATATCGTCGGCGTCGATCGGAGCGATGTATTCGCCTTTTGAGTGTAAATATGCTAGGTTGCGGGCTACAGCTACACCTGCATTTGATTGCTGCAATAAGATGATTCGCCTATCTTTTTGAGCAAAGGATTTGATGATTTGGGCGGTTGTGTCTGTGGAGCCGTCGTCTACTACTAAAATTTCTATGTTTTGATAGGTTTGAGATAAAACAGACTCTAAGGTTTTAGCAATAAATTCCTCAGCATTGTAAGCCGGTATAATTACTGAAATCAATGGCTGATTTAAATTGTGTTTGGTGTTGTTCATGCGATATAAAAACTTTTTTATGTAAAATTTGGGGTTCTCAAGCAGCGATCTAATGGTATGTTAACAAAGAGCTAAAGTCGATCGCACACCGTCGAAAATTTTCAGATGTACATTTTAAATAGGTTCTTCCTTACTTGGTATGCCAAACTAACAATTAAAATGCCAAGTAAGCAAACATCTATTTTTGTAGTTTTCAAAATTTCTAAAGCCATATGCAGAACGTTTTATCAACTTAAGCT
>CASBQF010000137.1 GCA_949127775.1 Oscillatoriales cyanobacterium PMM_0080 | reverse complement strand
TGGGTGTGGGCGCGGGTGTGGGAGTTGGCGCCGGAGTTGGTGTGGGAGTTGGTGTCGGCGCGGGTGTTGGTGTTGGCGCCGGAGTCGGAGTCGGAGTCGGAGTCGGCGCGGGTGTTGGTGTCGGCGCCGGAGTTGGTGTGGGAGTTGGTGTCGGCGCGGGTGTTGGCGTTGTACCAACAGGCGTCGGAGTTGGTGTGGGCGCGGGTGTTGGTGTGGGAGTTGGCGCCGGAGTTGGTGTGGGAGTTGGTGTCGGCGCGGGTGTGGGAGTTGGCGCCGGAGTTGGTGTGGGAGTTGGTGTGGGCGCGGGTGTGGGAGTTGGCGCCGGAGTTGGCGTGGGAGTTGGTGTGGGTGCGGGTGTTGGTGTGGGCGCCGGAGTTGGTGTGGGAGTTGGTGTGGGTGCGGGTGTTGGTGTGGGCGCTGGAGTTGGTGTGGGTGTTGGTGTTGGCGCCGGAGTTGGTGTGGGAGTTGGTGTGGGTATGACATTACCGTTAAATTCAAAAGCGCCGATATCAACGATCGAACTTCCGTTACCATCACCATCAACAGGGCGAGTCACACCGCGCTGATCCTTAGTCGGCGCACCATTGCCAGTACCGGTATCAATGGCTGGACTTCCTGCTAGTAGCGGTAGCACGAAAGCGCCATTGATATTTTGCAATGGGCCGAGTTTCGGATCGGCGATCGTCACACTTGCCGTGGCATTATTATCATTAGGATCGCCCGTCGTCAGTTTAGCGGGAAATTGCAGATTGTTTCCCCCATCAATTAGTTCTCTTCCAGTTTGCTGCTTAACCTTGAAAGGATTACCTGCCGTATTGCTATCAAAAATCGAATTTTTGACAGTAATTGGCTGATTCCCAAAAGTAGCAATACCTCCAGAAAATTCCCCAGCGGTATTCTTAGCAAAAGTCGAGTTGACAATGTTAGTTGAAAAAGAATCTCTGTTGCCAACAACGACTCCTCCGCCCTGCTTAGCAGCGGTGTTGCCGGAAAAGGTACTGTTGACAACACTGATATTCCCATCTTCTCCCAACCACAAACCACCGCCGTTGTCATCGGCTGTATTGTTAGCAAAAGTAGTATTTGTCACTGTCAAATCGGCATTGCCGTGGCGCACACCACCTCCAGAGCCTCCAATTCCTGCTGCATTCTTGACAGCTTTATTGTTAATAAAAGTGCTATTTTCCAAAACAAACTTATCTTGAAAATAACCAAACAAAAAGGCTCCTCCTCCTTCTCCTGAGCCGATATTGCCGTCGAAAACGCTGTTGCGGATAGCCACATTTCCCGCCACAGGCCCGGGGGTTGCATTCGGGCCAGAAGCATTAGCACCATCGACGTAAACTGCGCCACCAGGGCCTTTGTCTGTGCGGTTGCCGGTGAATTTGGAGTTTTCGATGGTCATGCTGCCCAACAGGTTATTAACAGCTCCACCGTAGCTACCTTTGTTGTTGGTAAATTCGCTATCTCTGATCGTCAAAGAGCCACCGCTTTTAGTGGCGATCGCGCCGCCACCGCGTTCGGTATTATTAGCCAAAGAACCGTCATTGCCGTTAAACTTGCTGTTAATGACAGTCGCAGTGCTGCGGAAACCTGTATAAATGCCGCCGCCGAAACCGGCAACATTATTATTGACTTGGCAATTTTCTAAAGTTAAAGTGCTGTTACCGCCAGTTTGAATGCCACCACCGCTGCTAGTTGCCTCATTATTCGCATCGGTTCCCGAAACTTTGCCGTTGGCAATAATCAGGTTTTTGAGAGTAACATTGGTGGAACCTTCGGTGAGGATTACCCGCGAAGCATTGTTCCCACTAATTGTTAAATTGCTAGCACCAACTGCATCAATTGTCAAGTCCTTGTTGATGGCAAGTTGACCGGAAGTCAGAGTGATTGTTTGACTGGCAAGACTGGAGGCAAATTGAATAGTATCGCCGGCTGCTGCGGAGGCGATCGCACTTCTCAAGGAACCATCCCCGCTATCATTATTGTTGGTGACAGTAATAGTCGCTAAAGTCCCTCGGTAATCCGCCATTGTCTCTGGAGTCAAAGCTAGAGGTGCTTCAATATCACCCTTGGCAAACTCCAAATTCCAGTTACCACCGCTGCCAGTTAAATCCGTAGATGCCGCAATATCAGCCCCAGTTAACTCCGAAAGGCGATCGACAAAATCGCTACCCGAACCAGCAGCCACATCGCAACCGTAAAGCATAATATCAGCTTTGTCGGTTAGTGCACTTCGCCACTGTTGCAACTGGCTTTCATACTGTGGCAAACTATCCGAATTCAACGTCGCCGAACCTAGCTGCAAGCTGCCAGAATTACCGTGAGAAAAAATGTGAACTTGAGCTACAGTTCCGCCCGCAGCAGCAACTTCTTGCAATTTAGCACTAATTTGCTCAATACCATTGCTATTTTTATCTAAAATAATTGTCTCAGCATTCCCGATCACACCGTTTGCCAGAGTTTGATAGTCATCTAACTCAGCATCAATGAAAACAATCGATTTAGGACGAAAATTGTGGAGAACAGATTTTGAAGTAATACTGGTAAGATTGGAACTCATTTTGCATACCTCTGAGAATGTTTGCTTATAGCTGGTAGATGCAACAATGAAATGTTTTGCGCTCGTAGTCGCCTTTGTTCAGGAAACGGCAATGCCGTTTCCCTACAATTAATTGGGGTAGGGAAACGGCATTGCCGTCTCCTCTATCATTCCTTAAGATTTGAGATTATAGCAATCCTAAATGATTCTCTATGTAGTACCAGTAGGGACACGGCACTGCCGTGTCCTTACTGATGGATTTTGCAGAAATCACATTTATGTTTGCGGTGTAGGTAATGATTTAGGATTGCTATATTTGTTTTTAATCCCAAATCCCAAATCCCAAATCAGCAGTTAAATTGTCACTTGAGTGAAATCGCCAGCGCCCAGAGTACCGGGCGTACCGTTCAATTTCGCTAACAATTGATTGGTACCAGTCACGCTAATCAAAGTTTGATTGTTGCTCGACGTAATGCTGAGTTGATTGAAACTCAAACCAGGAGCCAACCCAATTAAATCCTCGCCTTTGCGGAAATCAGTAATGATGTCGCTACCGACACTTTGAGTTAGGAAAAATACATCACTTCCCGAACCACCAGTTAAAGTGTCATCCCCAACATCGCCGGCAAGGAAATCGGAACCAGCATTGCCAAACAAGCTATCGTTACCTTTACCGCCGTAAAGCGTATCGTTGCCCGTGAAACCCTCAAGTAGATCGTTTTCATTGCCGCCGAACAACAAATCGTTGCCGTCGCCACCGCCGAGACTATCATTGTCTTTGCCACCGTAAAGCGTGTCATTTCCAGCTTTACCAAAAAGCAAGTCGGCCTCCTCATTTCCAAACACAATATCGTTGCCGTTGCCAGCATTAATCGTGTCTTTTCCTAAGTTGCCTAAAATGTAGTCGTCGCCGTCTTCTCCGAGCAAGATATCGTCATCTTTGCCGCCGAAAATCGTATCGTTACCAATACCGCCAGCAACAGTATCCTTGCCAAAATCTCCTCGCAGAAAATCATTGCCATCTCCGCCAACAACGGTGTCGTTATCTTTACCGCCGTAGATGGTATCGCTACCACTTCCACCTAGGATAAAATCGGCACCTTCATTGCCAAAGAGCAAGTCGTTATCCGCACCGCCGTCGATGTTGTCATTGCCTGCCATCCCGTAGAGGGTGTCGTTGCCACCGAGTCCGTTAATTGACTCGTTGATGCCGCCACCGCTGATGAAATCGGGGCCTTCACCGCCGTTGAGAGTTTGTTGGGTGGCATTGGGGGTAATGCTAGAAAGGTTGAGCTCTGGAGCACCTAGGGGTTCGATGATGCTGTCATCTGTGCCCGGCGCGGGTGTGGGTGTGGGCGCTGGAGTCGGAGTCGGAGTCGGAGTTGGCGCGGGTGTGGGAGTTGGCGCTGGAGTCGGTGTGGGAGTCGGAGTCGGCGCGGGTGTTGGTGTGGGCGCTGGAGTCGGTGTGGGAGTCGGAGTCGGCGCGACTGTACCTCCAAATTCATAAGAGCCACTGTCAACGATCGCCCCTGGAATTGTATCACCATCTTGAGGACGAGTCACGCCGCGCTGATCCGTAGCTGGTGCGCCGCTTGGTACTCCTTTGTCAATTGCCGGACTTCCTACTAGCAGAGGCCTTACGAAAGCGCCGTTGATGTTTTGCAGGGGGCCGAGTTTGGGATCTGCAAGCGTCACACTTGCCGTAGCATTGACATCACTGCCGTCATTAGGGTTTTTGGGTGGCCACTGAAAATTCCCTCCTTGATCGGCGTATTGGGCGGTGACGTGTTGCTGAATTCCCCAAGGGTTTCCTCCGTTAGCCGCTGTGTTGTTGGAAAGAATCGTGTTTTTGAGGCTGACATTAGCGGCACTGGCGAAGATACCTCCACCAACCCAGCCGGCGCTATTATCGGCGATCGTCGTGTTGACAATAGTTGTGGGCGCACCAAGAGTCATGCCACCGCCGAGTTTGTTGAAATCACCAGCAGCAAACGCGGTGGAGTTGCCAGAAAAGGTACTGTTAGTAATCGTACCAGGGGCATTGCGTGTCCACAAGCCGCCACCTTGATTGGCGGCTTTGTTGCCAGCGAAGGTGGTGTTGGTAATCGTCAATCCCTGGTTGGTGCTGTCGCTCAAATTCGTTACACCACCACCGTTTCCAGGCCCTCCACCGTTGGGTAGCGCCAGAATTTCGTTATTTTGGAAGGTGCTGTTTTCCAAAATTACCTTGTCTTGGTTGCCGGTGAACAGATAAGCTGCGCCTCCTTCACCTCGACCTTTATTGTCTTGAAATACGCTGCCACTAATCCGAATTGTGCCGGAAGCTTCAGTTGTAGAACTAGCTCTGTCTGTGTAAACTGCGCCACCGAAACCTCTTAAGAAGTCATTGGGCTGGCCTGTAGCGAAAGTGGCTCCGGTGGTGTCGTTGCCGATGAATCGGGAGTTTTCAATTGTCAGCTTACCTTGAAGGCTGTTAATTGCCCCACCGTTAATTCCCTTGTTGTTGGTGAAGTCGCTGTTGGTGACTGTAATAGCTTTGGAGCTCAAAAAGCCGATCGCACCAGCGCCCCGTTCATCATTACCCGCCGTAGCGATGTTACCGGTGAATTTACTGTTGTTTACTGTCAGAGTATTGTTGAAATTACCGAAAATTGCGCCACCGCCTTTATCGGCAACGTTGTTGTTGAACTGAACATTGTCTACTGTGAGGCTTACTTCGTCGGTTGTGCCGATCGCACCACCTCGATCCGTAGTCTTACCGTTATTAACGATCAGGTTTTTGACTGCAAAATTCGTCGCAGTCACCACGTTTGCATTGACAAAAAAGGCACGGGATGCGTTGTTACCACTGATGGTTAAACCTGCGGCGGCAGCGCCATCAATCGTGATGTTTTTGCCAACGGGAATATCGAGTTGACCGCTGGTGAGGGTGATGGTTTGACCCGCCAAACCGGGAGCGAAGGTAATTATATCCCCAGCAACAGCCGAGGCGATCGCCGCTCTCAAAGAACCGACCCCACTATCGCTATTATTGGCAACCACGATAGTAGCTAAATCACCTTGGTAATTTGCCATCGTCTCCGGGCTTAAGGCTAAGTCCGATTCAATTTGACCCTTAGCAAATTCTAAATTCCAGTCACCGTCTCTGCCGGTAATATTGGTGGATGCGGCAACATCAGCTCCGGTTAGTTGGCTGAATTTATCAACGAAATTAGCGCCTGTACCTGCTGCTACATCGCAGCCGTACAGCATAATATCGGCGTCTGGGGACAGTGAAGTTTGCCACTTTTCCAACTGGCTTTTGTATTGATCGATGTTGTCTGAACCCACAGCGGTATTGCCTAGTTGCAGGTTGCCAGAACTGCCGTGAGAAATAATGTGAACAGAGTCGATCGCCCCGTTGGTAGAGGCGTATTTGTCAATTTCCGAGGTAATTTGTTCGATACCATTTTTGCTGCGATCGAGTATGACTACCTGTTGTCCTGGCAGCACTCCCGCTGCAATTGACTTATAATCTTCTACGCCAGAATCTATGAATACTAATGAACGCAGTGGTAGTTTTTCGAGAGTGGATTTTGAACTGGTTTGAGCGAATGTAGAACTCATTTTTGATACTCCATTGAGGGCGTTATTTGGTAGATACAGCCCGGGAGTAATCTAATCAGTCTTATTTCACTACATCTTAACACTAAGAATGAATAATTGGCAAGATTAAAAATCTTTTTTTCTATTTATTTTTATCCGGATTTACATTTTAATTCTTGTAGCAAATTGATTTTTTAATGCAACCAATAAGAAATAAATAATAAAATTTATCTAAATATTGAAAAAAAAATCCAGCTTCTCCTAGCCGGACTTTTTGAGTATTATGTGGTTGATTGTAGCCATTACTTCAGGCATCAAAAAATGTTCATGGCGGTAATCTCTACCTGAATACCCCTTCTTAAGATCGCGAATTAAATAACTTACACAAGTTTGTGGGATGTCCCGCCCGCTCTTTCTGGACAGGCGGGACATCCCACAAGAATCATAGAAATTGTAAGTTGTTAAATTTTTATTTCTTAATTATATGTACATGGCCTGATCCAGTAGTTTGTAAGGTGTGCATTGCGCACCGGCTGATCTTGTAACCTGCGCAATGTTCACCGAAAAAGTGAACCAGTACGTATTTCGATAGGTGTCAAAGTCAACTGGTGCGCAGTGCACACCTACAAATTACTGCACATCCTACAATTAGAACAGGGCTGTTTCATTCTCAAGAAAACGATAATTTTGTAGTAGGGGTCGTGGATGGTGCGTGCCGACCCTCTTGATCGACGATTTTGCAGGTGTTTGAGGCTCGGGCGGGCACGGGGGCACCGCCCCTACAAGAGAATGAAATAGCCCTGACAATTAGAATCGGTGCGTAAGTCTTACAGATATGCTTTGAAGCTATTCTATGGATTTTTGAGATACCAAAATACTGATATCAATTTGGTTTTGTGGTATTTACTAACTATCAAAACTGTTTGACATTAAATGTCGGTTAATCGATCGCAATTAAGTTGTTTGCGCGCTGGCGCACTTTCAGGAATTGGGTCGTTTTAAATGCACAAAAGCTTAGCCCGCTGAAACGATAAACAAAAACTAGGTTTCGATGAGTCGCAAATGCGATCGCGACTATATGATTAACGATATGATTAGACATCTCCTAAAAAGCACGGTTTGAAAAGGCTTTCGGGCCTATTCCACAAGAATTCTGGGAGATTTATATTTGCTTTCGCATCACTCCCTTTATTAGCAAACCTGCGATCGCACTTGCCGCCGTTGCTGAGTGTGTCGATATCTCGATCGGCATAACACGAATCCAGTCCGCTTTTTTTAGTATCTGAAGCTGCACTAGACATTATGCAAACTCGATCGATCTCTCTAAGCATAGAGACATATTTTTGAAGTGCCGAGATAATTTGCTCGATCGCTTCCAACTTAGAACTCCGTAAAATTGCTGTTTCGCCAGCCAAAATCCTAGAGATGGCATATCGATCGTAATTGATGCTGAAGCCATTGAATACAGAGCTTCTGGATAGGGGATTTTGGTATTCCGAGGCGGGATTGGTTTCCGTCAAAGAAGTGAACATATACCGTTCTCCAAAAGGGTGTTAGGTGGTAGATACACCCCGGGAGTCAGACCGTCGGAAACTCGCAGCGACCTTGTTGCGCTTATTTCCATTTAATCTCCTATCAGTCTCGCCTATTTCTGCGGTACTGCCATCCGCGATCGTACGGAATTTATGTTTTAGGTGTTTCCTAAAATTGCCGATAGGCCCGTAATTACCGATAGATCCTGTATCCTGTAGGTGACAGTTGGTCGATCGGCTAGACACACAGCCCCACTCAAGATTCGGTAGAAGATGGCGGCTTTTTCCCTGCATTGCGGATATTAATAATCTTGTTGAGCGCCTCAAACCAAAAAGTAGCTCCCATTGAAATAGCTACGCCGCTCAACATCCAACCCAACAATTTTGTCATCAAAGCCGGCAACAATACATTCCCCTTCGCGTCTATTTCTATCCTGTTGGGTTCGTTCCAGCCAAAAGGTAGAGCTACATTATCCAAAGCTCGATCGACCTCATTTTTAACTTTCGTCAGATTTGTTAAATTATCCAATTTCGTGTTAGCATTTTTTTCCACCAACTGCTTAGCGTACAAATTAACAGTCGATCGCAGCGTCGAATCCTTCGACAACCGATTGACAATATTAATGCTATCAGCATTAGCGGCAAGGGCGATCGTAGTTCCGAGCAAAATCGCCACCCCTCTAGCATTCCGCTTGTAAACACCCGAAGCCCGCTCCATTGATTGATCAAACCAAACTTCAATTTCTTTCTGAAATCGTTGCAATTGCTCTTGAGTATCTCCTTCATCTTCAACACGTTGAGCTAAAATATAAAGACTACGTTTCAAAGATTCTGGCATACTATCCAAAGTTTCTTGAATTTGTTTGTAAATCGGACTGTCCTCTTTCTCCTCCATAATTTCTGCTACCGTATCCTGAGTTTTTCTAATTTTCCTAACAGTATTTAACAGATTACTCAAACTCGGTTGCAGTTGCGCCCTGAGCGCCGCCCGCTCAAATTCGCTATCAAAACTAGCCTTGACAAATGCCATCTTCCTCTGAAACTCTCTTCCCGCCAGCTCAGTTTCTGGCAAGTAAACCTGAGAATCATTAATATAAAATCCTAGTTTTTCCGACATCCGATCCAAGCTATTGTTCAAACTCCCCAAATCATTTTTATAATCTTCGACAACTCGATTAAACTCCGCAGTCAACCAGCCAAACTCTTGCTCAATAATCGGTTTAGTAGACTCCGGCAGATTTAAACCCTCTCCAATCACCTGAATTTGTGCTAACTGTAAATCTTTAAATCTTTCCAATCGGGCTTTAGAGATCGATCGCACTAAACTAGAAATCTTTAAAGTATCCAAAAGGCTAGTAGAAAAACTCTCGGCGGAAATATAAGAAGGCCCACTTAATTTAGTGCCGAAAACATTCTTAGTTCCAGTAATTAGCAGAAAAAAATGTCCCAATCGGTGCGTAATAGAGCGGAACCCCTCTGGTAACATCCCTTTGGCCCCCTGATTCAAATCCTTGATAATTGGATTAGCATAAATCGCATTAGCCAACAATCCGACTCGCTGAAATTGCACCGGATCTTTCGCGCCTTCATTACCGCCAGAAATCAGAACTTCGATCGACTTTCTTAAATGTTCTGCCCGCCACTGCAAAACAGTAGCAATCAATTCCTGAATTTCGGAAGCTAGCAAGCTTAAAGTCAGGTAGATAAACACCAAGCCAATGATAATATCTATAATGATGGGTAAATTCATGGTATTTTCGTGTTTGCAAATAACTGCTGTCTAAGTTTACCTTCTGTTTGGAATCCTCAAAACTCGATTAATATAAGTTTAAAAAAAAATAACTGTAGGCAAACTTCAAACCCTGATTGAATAGGGTGCATCTGGTTTTTGGAGAGGGCGAAGCATGACCGCATATAAGTTATTTAGTTATAATCTCATATTGACTACGGTCATGCTTCGCCCCTACAGATATATTTGCTTGCGCCCAGATGCAGCCTGATTGAATAAGCCATTGCCAATTCTTCAATTGTTCAACTAAAACAGTATAAGTTATGTCAGAAATCTTTCCACCGAGCACTGGGAAATATACAAGTCGCCTCAATGACAACTCTACAGACAAACTGTGGATGTGGGCTTTTTTGTTGGCTGCTGTGCTAATTTTCGGACTGAATCTGGGCGGTGTGGCGTTGCGGGATTGGGATGAAGGAATTGCAGCCCAGGTGAGTCGCGAAATTTGGCGCGGTAATTTAAATTGGTTGTATCCGACGATCGGCCGGGTGCCTTATTTGAACAAACCGCCACTGGTACACTGGCTGATTGGGCTGTGTTTTAGCGTCGGCGGTGTCAGCGAATTGACGGCGAGGTTGATACCCGCCATGTTGACAGCCGCTTCAGTACCGATGCTTTACGCGATCGGGCGCGAGTTGTTTCCCAGAAGGTCGATCGCCATTTTTTCGGCTCTCGTCTATCTGACGCTGCTTCCGGTAGTGCGGCATGGACGTTTGGCGATGTTGGATGGGGCTGTTTTGTGCTTTTTGCTCGTCTCAATGTGGTGTTTGTTGCGATCGCGCCGCGACTTGCGGTACGCTTTGGGCGCGGGGATTGGCTTCGGACTCATTTGCCTGACTAAAGGCGTGATGTTGGGGCTGCTGCTAGGGGCGATCGGCTGTATTTTCCTGGTTTGGGATACCCCGCGATTGCTGACTTCTGGGTATCTTTGGGGCGGATTGGCGATCGGAACATTCCCCGTAGCTGCTTGGTATTTTGCCCAATGGGTAAACTACGGCCAAGAATTCATCAACATCAACTTAGTTAGCCAATCATTCCGGCGAATTGGAGAAACAGTAGGCAATCACAAAGGCCCACCCTGGTATTATCTTTTAGAAATCTTAGAATCAGCATGGCCGTGGCAGTTATTTTATCTGCAAGGGCTGTATTTGAGTTGGGAAAATCGCAATTTTCCCGGGCCAAAATTAGTATTAGTTTGGACTGGAGTATATCTCCTAGCTATTTCCGTAATGAATACCAAACTACCTTGGTATGTCTTGCCAATTTATCCAGCATTTGCCCTAGCAGTTGGTAGCTATCTCGCCGAAGTTTGGGATCAAATGTGGTTGCCAGAAGAACGTGAAAAAGATCAAGTAGAAGAACATTTTGATGCTATATCCTTGTTACCTCATCCCGCCATTTTGGGAGTTTTGGCTGTAGTTGCGATTGTCGGCTGCATTTACTTCAGCGGCGTGCTATGGACTGGGGGACAAATTGCGCCGATCGAGCGAGATTTGCAGTTAATGCTAATGTTTGTAGCATTGACAATGGCAATATCCGCTGTGTTGCTGCATCGAAAAGACCGACAATTTCTATTAGTTTTAATTTGGGGAACCTACGTCACATTGTTAGTATTTGTCGCCTCCGATAACTGGGTTTGGGAACTGGCAGAGGATTATCCAGTTAAGCCGATCGCCGAAATCGTCCGTCAAGGAACCCCAGCCGGGCAGCAAGTCTTTACATCTCATAAATTACCACGTCCATCGCTGAATTTTTATAGCGATCGGCAAGTAATCGTAGCAGATTCGGCGACTCTCCAACAGAAATGGCAAACTCTTAGCCAGCCTTATTTTCTGCTAGAAAAACCCGTACTAAAACATCTAAAATTACCAAATGCCGAGGTTGTGAAAACTGCTGATGATTGGGTTTTGGTAACACGAAAATAAGCGATGGTGTCCGCCCAAATTATCGTAGGGGTTCCCCTCACCAACCATCAATGCCAAAAACAAACAATCTGGTAAGCCCGCCCCCACTACGCGCGATCGCCTGTTTCTGCCGATTACTAGAATCAACCATAGTCTAGTCGGACTCTCAAAGGTTGATTTTGCCCGATCGCAATACCCTTACTTTCTTGGAGACTACCTTGAATGGGCCCTTCAAACAACCAGCGATCGCTATACTGAGGCAAGGACTTTCAGGGCGCGCCATTCACAACTACCGATTCTGGACATAAAGTGCGATCGAGTTTCTCTATTTAGTCGATCGGGTTTGGGGCTTCTTAGAGTAATCAGTCCTGAACGCACAGATTTAGGTAATTCTGTCATTGCAAGTATTTTTAGCAGGGCTATTTCATTCTTTGTAGGGGCAATCCCCCCGTGGTTGCCCCGATGCCTTAAATGAGCAACAACTCTTCGGTGAGGGGGTAGGCACGGGGGCACTACCCCTACAAAACCCTCGTTTTTTCCAGAATGAAATACCCCTGGTATTTTTAGCTAAACAGCACAGAATCTCACCCTGTCATTGCGAGAGAAGGGAATCTCACTCTGTCATTGCGAGAGAAACGTTAGCGTAAGCGATCCGAAGGAAAGCAATCTCAAAGCCTGTAAGTTTCTCCAACAAATGGAAAAAAGCCTCCGTTAGTCAATCATCGAATCTAACTCTGTCATTGCGAGGGAAACGAAGCAATCTCAAATCCTGTAGTTTCTCCAACAAGTAGAAAAAAGCCTCCGTTAGTCAATCACGGAGGCTTATGTTTTGTTTCCATTCAATTAGTTTCCCCAGCGAGTGGGGAGCAGGTAACAGTATGAAGGATATTGAGTTCGATTGTCAGTTTCCATTCAATTAGTTTCCCCAGCGAGTGGGGAGTAACTATCCTGATTTTGTCGAGTTTCTCATTCCAGAGTTTCCATTCAATTAGTTTCCCCAGCGAGTGGGGAGAAACAACCCAAAAGCCGCTGAAATCTACGCCATGAATTTTCCGTTTCCATTCAATTAGTTTCCCCAGCGAGTGGGGAGAAAGGTCGAATTGTGTGCATCACGGGGATGGTGACAAACCTATGTAAGTTTCCATTCAATTAGTTTCCCCAGCGAGTGAGGAGTGTCACAGCCTACACCCAACGGAGAGACAATTATTCCGTTTCCATTCAATTAGTTTCCCCAGCGAGTGGGGAGGGAAATCGCCTTCATCCACGACGCTAAAAACGATCGCGCGTTTCCATTCAATTAGTTTCCCCAGCGAGTGGGGAGGTCACCTACATTCAATCTATGAACTGGCGAAAGAAGTTTCCATTCAATTAGTTTCCCCAGCGAGTGGGGAGCCAACTTCTTGGGATGGGTGGGTGTCGGCGCATTGTTTCCATTCAATTAGTTTCCCCAGCGAGTGGGGAGTAGAAACAAGCCATTCTTACTATACCGTCATCGCTGACGAGTTTCCATTCAATTAGTTTCCCCAGCGAGTGGGGAGGATTCTACCATATAAGAGTTCGGGATATATCCTGTTTCCATTCAATTAGTTTCCCCAGCGAGTGGGGAGTTGTTAAAAAATGGATCAAGCCTAATGAATTGAAAGTTTCCATTCAATTAGTTTCCCCAGCGAGTGGGGAGAATAAATTTGTTGTAGTTTTATCACTAAAGTACATTTCTAGTTTCCATTCAATTAGTTTCCCCAGCGAGTGGGGAGGATAATGCCCAAAGTCAGAAAGTTTTAGAGCTAGAGCAAAGTTTCCATTCAATTAGTTTCCCCAGCGAGTGGGGAGGATAAACACTATTTACGAGGACGGATGGGCAGTAAAGTATCGTTTCCATTCAATTAGTTTCCCCAGCGAGTGGGGAGTCTGAGTTCATCAAAAAGAGAAAGGAACCAACTAAACCTGTTTCCATTCAATTAGTTTCCCCAGCGAGTGGGGAGAAGGACTACTGCTGATTCAGCGCAAAAATCGAGAGTTTCCATTCAATTAGTTTCCCCAGCGAGTGGGGAGTCTTTATAGAAAAAATCATACAAGCGATCGGGTAGTTTCGTTTCCATTCAATTAGTTTCCCCAGCGAGTGGGGAGAGTTGTGAGGTTATAAAGGTCGATCCCACGGATGCCGGGTTTCCATTCAATTAGTTTCCCCAGCGAGTGGGGAGATTTTAGAATGATTCGGAAAACCTCTTATTTACAAGTGTTTCCATTCAATTAGTTTCCCCAGCGAGTGGGGAGATTACACAGGTTTCCGGTAATCTCATCATTAGTAAGTTTCCATTCAATTAGTTTCCCCAGCGAGTGGGGAGGTGAAGGAATTGGTGGGTAATCTACGGGTAAAGCTGGGTTTCCATTCAATTAGTTTCCCCAGCGAGTGGGGAGAACAAAAGATGGAACAGGTTTATGGGTTTGCTTTGAAAGGTTTCCATTCAATTAGTTTCCCCAGCGAGTGGGGAGTCCATTAAATCCACACACGAGGGCCACTAATCAGGAGCATAGCTTTGTGTAAAGTTTCCATTCAATTAGTTTCCCCAGCGAGTGGGGAGAGAACATTTGTTACCCAGACCCAACTGGGAAGCATAGTTTCCATTCAATTAGTTTCCCCAGCGAGTGGGGAGTCCCGTTGACTCAACCAAAATTGTTGATGGTGAGATTTGGGAGTTTCCATTCAATTAGTTTCCCCAGCGAGTGGGGAGCGATTGGAATCAAGCTGTGCGAAAACTTTACCTTGTTTCCATTCAATTAGTTTCCCCAGCGAGTGGGGAGTCAACCGCATTACGAAAACGAGCAATTTACCGGTTTCCATTCAATTAGTTTCCCCAGCGAGTGGGGAGTTTACCAGCTACCGACGATCGGGTTGTGGTTTGATGATGTCAAGTTTCCATTCAATTAGTTTCCCCAGCGAGTGGGGAGTTAAGGTATGTGCTGGTTGGATGCAATTGATGAGTGTTTCCATTCAATTAGTTTCCCCAGCGAGTGGGGAGTTGGTGAGTGCGTTAAGGGGTGCTACGGAGCGATCGTCTTTAACGTTTCCATTCAATTAGTTTCCCCAGCGAGTGGGGAGTTTCGATCCATCTTTATCTCCTTTCGCCCCACGTGCGGTTTCCATTCAATTAGTTTCCCCAGCGAGTGGGGAGACCTCCATTATACACCCCATACAGCGCAAGCTGTCCAGAGGCCATTTGCGAGGACTCCCAAAAATGTCCGTACAAACACCCTCCCAACTTATCTTACTAATGCCTGAAACCCTTACAAGACAGCATATCGAAGGCTCCAACGAACTTCCGCCATCACAGCCATTTCTTCCAGCCCTCGCGAGTGATATTAGATAATCACCGATCCCGGCAACTCCGTGACAGGTGGCCCCACACCCCAAGTCTGGACATTACCCAAAGTATGCCCCGACACAGGATAGAACCTAATACTGTCCTCATCTAAATTGATTAACTTTCCGAGTCGCCGCTGAAGTTCTGTAAACTTGGCAGTTGGTAAAACACACTCAAACGTAGAATATTGCACCCACTTGCCGTAACCTTTCAGCAAGTCATGCACCTTTTTCCTGCGCTTGTCAACCGGAATATCGTAGACAACGATATAAAGCAGCATACTTTATCGAATTTGATAAGGTTGATAAAGCTCAAGAGGATTGTACACAAACTTTTTGAAAGCTTTCACCTGCTGATTGAGCAAATCCCATTTAGGTTGGCTATCCCCAGAATTATTAGTAAAATTCTCTTCCATCCGCCGCAAAAATGCAGTCAAAAATTTCTGTCGCCCAGAATCATTGAGAAAACAGCCGCTATTGCGGAAAGCAAAATCTTGGTCAGCTTTCATCATGCCATTATTAACAAGATAAAAAACCAAAGTATCAACAATTGGCGCGCGAAACTCCTCAATCAAATCCGAAGCCAAAGCCGCATGACGATCGGTCCCCTGATGCAAACAAGCCGAATAAGGATCTAAACCTTGCAACTCGATCAAACTCAACAAATGATTCCACAAAACCTGATACCCAAAACTCAGCATCGCATTCACCGGATTACCCGGAGGGCGGCGCGACCTATTCACAAACACAAAATCTCGATTATTCAAACACTCTTCAAAAGCCGAGAAATACTGAGCCGCCCCAGCACCTTCCAACCCCATCAACCGCTCAATAGTTTCAGCCTCACCCGCCTTTTTGATTAAATGTTCCAAACACTGAATCGCAAAAGCAATCACCTCAGAAGCTTGTCGGCGCTGCTGTCGCATCAGGATCACCCGGCTATTTTTCAGCTTAACTTGCACAATGCGCTGTGCCACTTGCAGGCGATCAGGAAAACACAACTGTTGCTGATAGCGAGACAGTTGCCGGTAGCCCCGCTCGATAGGCAGAATCCGCCCGTAACAGTAACCCATCCGCGAAAGATAGGCAATGGGAATATTCCGCCACAGACAAGTTCTAATTGCTTGAGTAGTCACTTGAGATTGACCAAAAATCAGAACTTGTTCGAGCAAAGGAAGCTGAATTTCACCGAGAATCACCTCCCCTTTTTTGATAACCAGCATTTCTAGTTGCAAAGAAACATAACAACCCGGTTGCGAAACATAGATAGTACGCATAAGCAATAAAAAACCCGCTTTTTTTCATAATCATCGTAGGGGCGGGTTCACCAACAATAATCGCCGCAGAGCAAGAATTCCTAAACCCGCCCCAGCCCAACAAACAATTCCAAAATACATTTTTGCCAGTAGGTTATCTGTTGTGTGGGGGCGGGTTTATTGAGATCATTTGTGAGTATTAAATGTTATTGGTGAACCCGCCCCTACGGAATTTGGGTCAAGAAAAACCCAATTATTTTCGTTCTAAACCTTGGGAATCGCCCTCAATAATCTGCGACGATTCCGCGCCAGAATCCAAGGAATTTCCGATTGATTGAGCACGCGAAGGTTGCAGGTAGCGAGTGATTTGGTCAGCGATGGCGGATGCAAAAAAAGTAGCTACTGTTACTAGAAATGTGTTAGAAATTACGGCGGCTAATCCGAGGGGTGCGATTAGGAGGATGATCAGAGTGATCGTGCCATTGACGGCGGCTAGGGAGAAGTTGCGGATTGTGGATGCGCGAGATGTGATGTACATAGTTTTATGGGTTGATGAGGCAAATACAGGTAGAGATGCGGCAATGCTGCGTTGTTACAGATTTCAGGTGCAATCTATCGATGAGACTAATTTTGTGACGATGCTGATTAATCGTTGAGCGTTTTTAATCCCCAGTCGTAGAGGGAACAGAGGAAGGTTTTTTGAGGTATTTCCCAAGTGCGATCGCAAATTTCTTTCAGCACTTCTACCATCAAGTCTCTAATCACTTCCGGTTCCTCTGGATGCTTGACAGGAAACAAACCTCCATCCGACCAAATCGATCTAATATTAGCCAAAGTTACTGATTCGCCTGAGTGAATTACTTGATTCCGTTTTTCCCGAAGTCGATGCAGCAATTTGTACCATTTATGATTTTTATCAAACTTTTTAGATTGACACCAGCCGTCAATTAACCCACTAAATCCCGGTTGATATCGATCGCCTAAATAAGTCAAATGATCCGGAACAGTAATATAGCGTTTGCCGAGCCAATTACCTGATTTGCTGTGCAGGTAGAGCAACCTTTCTAAGGTTTGGACAAACTGGATAAAAGCGCCAGTGTAGTTTTGGCGGTACAAGGGCAACTCAATCAGGAAACTCGATTCCCAAGCTTGAGTTTGTTGAGTGTTTTTGAGCCGATATAGCTGTTCTTCCCAGGCTTTAACCTGGTTTTCTCCTACAAATTTCAGCACATCGCGGGAGTGCACCCACTCTCCTATTTTTGTGATAAATTTGTCATTTTCCCAGTTAGCCGAAAGAGCCAAGATTCCCGCTAACTTATAGATAAGACTGTAGCGACTTTGATGCAGTTTCAGCCAAATCTGGGCTTCGGAAAAATCGCCCCGCTTCCAAGCAGAAATCACCCGCACCCGTTCCAGTGGCCAGAAATATTCGCCCATTGGAATTAGTTTGTAGCCGGGAGAATGACACGCAAATTGAGCGCCGCTGTCGTGAGGCGCAAAAAATGATTCCGGGTCATCGGGAGTAGCATTAAAGACTTGACATTGACGGACTAAAGCAGCAGCACAGATTTCGACACCAGAGGCGATCGCAGGCGTGCAACCTTTATTTTGAATCCACAAAACAAACTGTTCGTCAATACCTGTGGGAGAGAAAAACTCAAGGGCTTCTCGCAAAATTAACTGTTCCAATTCTTCCCGAATAGCGCTATTGTCATTAGCTTCAATTTTGGGAGTGTGAACGTCAACCTTGAGATTTGGCCAGATAGATTTGATTTTACCTTCCATGAGTTTAGCCAGCCAGATTGTATCGAGGCGGCGGTAGAACCAGGAAACTTTTTCTGGCTGGTCAGTTCCCCACAATATGATATGTTTGAGTCCTTGTTTGACAGCGGCTTCAATAATTTGATAGTCTAGCAATAGTTCAACTTTGCTAAAATCATAACTAAGTTCGTAAATGCAGCGATCGTAGTACCGCTCACCTAAATCCTTAGCACTCCAAGGATAGGTTTTATCTTTTTCTTCATAGTTCCCACGAGGGATTTCTATTTCTTGATACAGTTCGTTAACATGAGGTGGGTAGCTGGTATTGCCGTCAGCACCGAAGGAGCGAATGACACCATCTTTGCAGTTCCATCCAATTTGGCGCGTGCCGACGGTGATGATGAGAGTGCTGACGCGATTAGTTTCTGGCATGGTGATTTTTTGGGGTAAAATTAGGGGTGATAGAAGTTGGCAAGATGCCTGTTTTACAAGAAAGACAAGAAGTGCGATCGCATTTTCAAAAAGGCCAAAGTTGAACGAAGTTTTGCTTAGTAGTTTGTTCCCGCAAAGTTGCTAAATAATTTTGGCGCGGGTTTTGGGTAGCACCAAAGACTGTGACAACTTGATAATCACCTAAATCGGCAATCCAAACGGGAGAAGGTTTCACATCCCGGCTAACTTTGCTAACTTTGCCACACAAATTGGAATCGTATATTTTTTTAACTCTACCTTGCTCTATGATGGAATTTCCGTCCCTGTCTTTTACGGGTTTTTTTAGGTCTTCACTATGCAGCACTGCCAAAGCATAAGCTTTGCCAAAATCTTCATCGCCAGAACAGACAATAATCCGACAATGAGCATCAACCGCTTCAGTCCAAGTATCCCCACGAACTACACCGATCGCTCTAGGAGTTAGATAGTTAATTTGATTCCCCGTCAGTGTGGCTAATGCTGTATAAAATCCTTCTAACCGCTGCTGAAATAACTTTTGAAATGAACTAATATCCTTGGGTAATTCCCAGAAAGCGTCATCCTTATCTTCATTCCTTAAATCTGAGCCGCGATACCAAGGTGGCCTGGGATAATCTCGATTTTGACGAGAATAGCAAGGTCTTCTCGCACCTTGACCGATTCCTCCGAGATGAAACATCATCCAAGTCAGGTTCTTAAAAAGTTGATCAATGGCAGTTTGCTTATTTGCTGGTACTGCTGGTGAATAACTCAAAGTTAAAATGCCCTGTTGTTCGCCACAATAGTCATTTTTTCCTTGAGGTTCCCGCTGAGTTACCTGACCTTCTAACATTGCAAACCGTACCCATCCCCTTGCTCTGTTGGGATTAATAGCGCCAAAAAGATTAGCTTCCCATACCTGCACGTCCGATACGGGAAAAACTCCTAAAGCAAAAGCGCGGAACCAATATCGCAGCATCGACTTAAAAGCAACGGGACGGACTTCAGCCTCAGCTTGACCCCGCGTTTGCCATTCATTTTTGTCATAATTCCAATTCCACCCGGTAAACTTTTGCCGCCCGTGAATTAACTGCCCTTCTAAGCTAAACTCAACTCGGAAAAATTCATTAGTCGGCCGCCCTTCACCTGCGACTAACATTTCTCCATAACCAGTATTGACTTGCGAGCCAATCCCTGATTGCAACCCTTTAATTAACCACTTCCTAACTTGCTGCAATACATCAGCATCATTGCAACTACTGACAAGGCGCAACCCAATTACAAAAGTAGCTTCTTTGAGCGAAAAAAACGGGTTAGGATTGGGGCTATATTTAAGTGAATTACCCTCCCAAGTCCAGATATTATTTGCCATGTCTACTGCTAGCCCTCCCCCTTTTTGAATGGGCGAGGGATAGGCATCGAGAAAGACGACTTTGCCAGCCCGATCGCCCCCTTTTGCCTTGAGAGAACCAAACCAAGGCGCTACCCGTTCTTCAGCTTCTTTCCAATCTACTTTGTCCTTAGCCATGATTTCGCGAATGGCTTGATTTCTCGCAACTCCCCGCAAGGTAGAAGACGGGATGTAAGGCATTCCCAAGGCATCAAAAGCAGGGAGTAAGATGCTTTCCGGCCCGCGATGTCCGCCCGTGCGAATTCGCCAAGGACATTGAACGGAAAAATATTTTTTTTCTCCTGCAATGAGCTTAGTGCGGTTGGTGAGTTGAGTTAGCCGATCGCCATAATCGGCCGATTCCTCAGCCATTTGCAAAATTTGCACTTTGGTAGCGTCTTTGTGGGAGCGATCGGGCGATCGCATCCACCGCAAATACTCTACAAAACTGGCAGTTGCATCAGGCTGCGGTTCATTTTCAGGATCTAGCCAAGGTGAAGAGGGGGGCGTATTAGGGGCGCATCCACCAGCACCAGCACCACCGCCACCGCCGGAAATGGGAGGAATGATTTTCTTTGGTTTAGTACCAGCTTTTTGAGTAGCAGGGTTAGGTGTTCCCGATACTTTAGGCTTTGCTTGTCCCGATTGTTTAGGGCGTTCCCAAGGATTAGGCGACATATTTAATCTTCTCCAGAAATATCGTGATAAACAGCAGTTGCCCAAAAACTAAATTCTTGCGCTAATGCTAATCCCAAACCTGTTAAGCCGAGATAGTCATCCGTACCCAATTTATGCAGAACTTCCAATCCCTGTTTACCTCCCAAATTTTTAATTGTCTGAGAATCTGCCAGCTTTTCTAAGCATTGAAAATAATATTGAATAACCTCTAGTTTCCCATATTGACTGGTTTCAGCCTTCTTTTTCAAGCTAAGTGGTGGCTCTCCTGGTTTGGATTTATCTAAAGCCATTTCCTCGGCTCTTAAGCGCATCAAGCCCCAAGTAGAGAGATAAGTGTACAATTCTACCGCTTGATTTTTTTGCTCTTTCATATGGTCGTAGTAAACCTTCTTTTCTGAAACCGACTGTGTTTGATTCAATGCCTGGTCATAAGGCGATCGCAACTGTGACAAAGCCTTATAAACAGGTGTTGCGATCGTTCTAGGATCAAATGTCATAATTTATACTCCTTCTGTAGATATGTTATTGCCCAACCACTGCTGTACGAAACCGCGTCCCAGACTCTCCTGACCGCCAATTTGCAGAATAGGATTTTTTGAGAGCAAACCTTTAAATTCAGTCTGAGATGTCTGTGCTGTTCCATTTGCTTGAGATGTAATTCCCCAAGGAAAATACATCAAAGTATCTGGGGGGATAGCTTCTTCGTACCGAAATCCACCTTGCACAGATTTATGGTCATCCAATTTGATTTTGACTTGTCGCCACAAACTCATCTGAATCAAAGTAGTACAGTGTTGATTTGGCAGCACAAGTAACTGTTTGACGCTGCTGGTTTCGGGTGTTTGCGGAACAAATGATTTCCAGTCTGGCCAATCTAATAAATCTTTGAGAATAGCATCCTTGAGATAGACTCGATCTTTGTTAGATATATTGGTGCTGTACTCCACAGGAATTGGAGTATTATCGATCGAGCAAAATCTTTTCCAGCGTTCCAGCAGCATCGGACAACTAATCCAGACAATACCGTGACTGAGAGATGGCACTGGCAGCCAGAGAATTGACCCATCGCCAACCCAAATATCACCTTGTTCGAGTTGTTTTAGTTCTTTTTCAGTTGCTGTTTTGTAGTCCTTAGCAAAGTGCTTGACATCATCTAATTCGGGACCAAACAACTGGATGCGCTGGACACGATTGGTAACACTCGATCGAATTTTACCTCGAATTGTACTAGAAGGAATATAAGGCAGAGTAGTATGAGATTCGCGGGCAATTCCTAATAAATTACCCTCTTGAGTAGTGCCACCTGTATGCAGGGGTGAAAGCAGATATAAGTAGACGTAGTTAATCATTTTTTTTGTCTCCTTTGTAATTAATCCAAAACAATTCTGAGTAACCCAACTGTCGCCAGACTTTAATAGGATTTGCTTTACCCTCCTTAGTCAGTGGTGGATCGTCCTGAAACAAACTTTGCGGTTGATTCAAGTAATAAATGCTCCCCGGAGGTGCGGCAAAAACCTGCGGTGCGGGAATGCTGTTATTTTGATCGTCACGAAACCTGCAACTAATAGGAACTGCTTTATCAGTAGCCACACTCACTAATTCCCCCCGCCTTGCTTGCCGATTTTCCGGTTCGGCTAAATCCCACTCCCAAGGCCACGCCCTGCACAATACTTTGCCGTTGCTGTGCTTGCGTTCAAAGGCTCCGGGCGTGACTAAATAGGCGAGGCTTTTGCCACCTGTTTTATAGTTTTTTTGGGAAATATCTTGCAGTTCCTTCCATTGCACACCGAGGTGAGGTTGCGGCTCTAAAATTACTCGGTGTCCTTCCCCACCCAGTCGGAAAGTGACGGGATTTTCGATTTTGTGATTGAGGCCGATCGCCAAACTCCAATCAGCCTTCATCCTGACTGCATTCTCGACAAAATAGCCATCTTCTGACTTGACTTGCCTTGTCCCCCACTCCAAGGAATTGTGCGATCGAGTTTCGACCATCCAAGGCTTGTCTTCTCCTGCAATCCCATCGTCGGCTTGCCAAGATTCAGGTGAAATCATGCTAGTTTCCAGATAGGTTTTAACCACCTCAAAAGGTAGGAACTGGCGATATTTTTTGCGGGAATTACTGGGACAAGCAGCCTGGGATTCTAGCTCGTCCTCATCATCATCGGGAGGAGCGCCACTCGGCCTGATTAAAGGAGAAGGTTGAGCGCGATCGCACATCACTTGATTCTTTAACGGATGATTCACCCAAGCTAAAGGAACCAGCGCCGTTTTCTTGTCAAAACCCAAAGGACGGGGAAAGTAAAGATTTTGATAATTATAGCAGAAAAACGGCCCTTTTAGTTTTAAACTTTTATCGTCTTTTTTGCGATTCAAGAAAGCACTTAAAGCACCTGCGATCGCGTGTCCGTTCGGCGGAAAAACGCTTCCCGCCCAAGCTCTTTCACCCGGTGTAAATGGTTTCGCATCTCGAAACAATAAGATATCCAACGGTGTCAAAGTGTACCAATACATTCAACATTACCTCAATTTATTTGACGTTTGCGGATGACAAAAGCTGCTAATTTCAACCAGTTATAAATTTCTTGAGTTAACTTATCCTCTACCGTTGTTTTCCACAACTGTTGCAGAAACTCAGATAACTTTTGCTGAAATTCTCGATCGCTATCATCAACCAATTGCTCTCGCCGCGAACAAAAAGCTTGGCTCCAAGGTGCGATCGCCCCATATATCGGTGCGGGATGCTGGCTCCAAACAGTCGCAGCTTGCTCGAAAATAGCGCTGTCTAAATCCGGGAGAGCCGTCAGTAATTGCCACTGACGAAACACCTCAAATTTACAGGTTGCTTTTAAAATGTTGCCGTTACCGTACAAAACTCGGACTTGCACGGCATCTTTTTTGGCATAGCAATCCTTTTTGTCTTTCAAGCGGCAGCTATTTTGATATTCATGTTCCTTAGCTTCCGCCTCAGCTTCCCAGATGTTTTCAAGTGCGATCGCCAAAGGTACTGAATGATGAGCAATGACAATCCCAAAACTAATAGTCGCCTTATGTCCCATTGTAAATAAGGGACGTTCAGATAAATTATTTGGTAAATCGCCATTCTTCCAGCGCCAATAATCCCCAGCATTGTCAAACTCCTGTTGTGGATCTTCTTCACCTCGGAAACACTGGCGAATATCCCACAGCCATTTATCCCATTCCCAGAGATTGGTATAAGCCAAAACGTCATCACCACCGCCGTAAATCAAACGTCCCGCATAACGCTGTTCTGTGAGGTAAGGCACTAACTGATTCGAGAAATCTAACAAAGCGCGACTCAAAGCGCTGTGAGTAGCTGGGCCCATGCGCTTTTGCACTTCCAGAAACTCTTGAAATGGTTCCCGAAACTGCTCCGGCATTTGATTTATCTTACGGTGCAAAGCATCAGGAAGATAATGCTTATATGCTTCTAATTTTGTACCTTTTAGCCACTCACCCATACCGTCGCCATCGCCAGCAGCTAAGACGTACCAATCCGTCGGATTATTGCCAGGAGCAAATAATTTAGAAATGGCTTCTCGCAGTTCTCTCAACTCTGCTTGTTTAGCTTTTTGTTGTTCAGTGCGAGTGAATGGTTGGTCAGGAATATCGCTTTTTGGGTGATAGTCATCAATCAACCAGCCAGCATTCAGCAAGCGCGGATTATGCCACTGACTGTGATTCTTGGCGATCCAAGGAATGCCCCAAGGTAAATTAGCTGGTGCATATCCACTGTCATTTGTCCACCTAAAATCATCAATTACTTTTTGACAAGATGCCAAAAAGTAATCAATAGCTGACTGATTTCCTACTGCTTCCATTGTTCGCAGCCAGCCAGCTACACCAGAACTCAAATCGGGATAAAGAACAGGTATTTTATGCCGCTGGTTTTCAGATTCTCCTGGAAAAAGTTCTTTGAGCAAAATTTTGTGCAAACAGCGCTTAATGACTTCGGTAGCGTTAAGTTCTTCGATACCATCGAATAACCCCATATCATAAGACCAAAATTTCCCAGTTTGTTCCTCCGTCACCCAATCATTTTGTTGAGAATTGTTGGTGAGATGCACGGCTGATCCTATTCCTGAAATCGTGGAACGGGGGCCAAAGGCTGTTGGCAGTTGCCAAGTTCTAGAATTTTTAACAGCATTGAGACTGAAGCGCAGAGAGTCAAAAATACTCGCCCACCAAGAGCCTGCATTCATATTAGGCTGTTTTGCTCTAAACTCAGCTCTGGTTTCCGGTTGAGAGAGGTTTTCTTGCGACTTAAGAGATATGTTTCTAAATACAGATTCCAGAAAATTGTATTCCGGCTCAATAAATAATTTTGGATGCGGATTAGCAAAGTCATTTTGCTTTTGAATCCATGCTTTGTACTCAGTTTCTTTGCGGGGGGAATGATGCAATTCAGCATCTGAAGAACCGATCGGCAGTGCTGTCCAGTATGTCTGCCACTGTGTTTTTAACCAGCCCTCCCACTTTTCGGACTTGATATTGCGCCACTGTTTGCTACCTTCTGTTTTGTCTGCTTGCAGGAAAGCTAATACTTGTTGCCCGATATTTTTCCATTCTTGGTGAAGCGTTGCTTCGGCATAAGCCATCGCTGCGCGGACTGGATTGCCGCTGGTTGCTTCTGGATCTTGACCATTATTAGGCAAGATCATTACTAAGACATTGGGAAATCCTGCCGTGAGTAATTGTTGTTCCCAAACTGACTCGGATGGCTGTTTAATCCACTCTTGAAAATCGGGATATTTTTGTAATAGCCAATGGTCAATTAGCGGTTGGGCGTACAAACAAGGGTAAAGCAGAGTATCGGGGCCGTATTTCTGGGCGATCGCCCAACAAACTTTGGCAGAAAGATAGTGTAGCAGCCAGGAACCAGCCCAAAAATCTCGCATTTTGCGGCTGGATTTGATTAATTCTTGTACGGGGGTAAAACTGAAGGTAGCGACATAAGGGCGCGATCGCGGCCAATTACGATCGCCTTTTTTCGGATAATCTTCTGGATTGTCGGAATACCCTGCTAATCCTCCAGCTAAAGCAGAAGTCATAGTAACGTGACTCCATAAAGAAGCATCGGGAATGCGCGTTTCTGCGGGTAATAAATGAATGCACGGCTCATCTGTTCCTGCTCCCAAAGAGGTAGAAAGTGCCTGTGTATAGCATCGCCACAACCACCAAAATACTTTTTGTGGATCTTTCCATTTTTTAATAGGATCGAGTGCAGTTTGTTCAACCCAATCTAAAAATTTCGCGCGATCGCGATCCATAATTCGGTGGTGCCACTGTTTCAAAATCAGAGTTTGTTCTTTTCCCGATAACAAATGGCGTAGCTGTAACCCTTGATTATCATAGAGTACGGCACTGTGTTCGGGCGGTAATCTGCCAACAGTAGTGCGATCGCTTGCCGCTGCGATTAAATCGCATAATCCTACATACTTTAGCCAAGTTCCATTCAAATTGGTTTGAGAATGAGTTGCCGGTTCTTTCGGAGATTTCCAACCCTCCATACACTCCAACTCTTCCCATCTCCCCTCCCGACTCATGTCTCGATGCAGCGACTTGAGGACTGGATCGTGCATCAATCCCCAAATCTTGGCTTGCCAGAATGTTGACATTGCTGTTATTCGCTAACGACTCAACTTACTATATCAGTCGAGCCTGCCTCAATGCTCTAAATTCACAATATTTATCAAACTGATTACAAAACCTAAAGCTTTTTAAATAAAAAGCTTTCAGCCATTTATAAAATTTTGTGTCAATATTGTCTTTTCCTTGACTTTTCCGCGATTTACCCGCAGCCCACCTCATGGCAAAAAATCCAACCCCTCACCCCTACGCCGACAAACTGACGTTCGATCGCATAATGCTCCTAATTGCCACATTAGTAAACCACCCCGGCATCGGCTACAGCGATACCGAAACATCCGACGGCAAATATCACGATGCCTTGCTAGAAGTTCGATCGCAATTACAGACAATAGCCGCCGAATTCAGCATCGAATTTCCCGAAAACTATCCCGCAACTCCCACAATCCGCAAAGACTTAGAAACTTTGCGACACTACGGAATCCTCGATAAAAGAATGTATCGATCGGGCTACTATCTCGGCACCGGTGCAATGACTCGCGAAGAATTGCAAGTAGCATTCCAAGCACTCGCATCCCAAGCAAAAAATCAGGGAAATCCCCAAGTGCGTCGCATTTACGAAAAACTAACAAAACTCTTGCGCGGATTGGATATCGAACTAAAAGGCGAATTGTTTTATCCCGTTCGCCAACACCTGAATCGGGCGATTATTTACACCGATCCTGTCGAAATGATCGATCGCCAAAACAATCAGCATACCCTCTTCCACAAATTGGATATTGTAGAAACAGCAATCGTGCGCGGACAGCCGATCGAACTTTACCGCGAAAAAAACTATTACGGTAAAAGCCATCTCGGCTTCCGGCGAATCTGGCCTCTGCAACTGATTTATCACGATATCGCTTGGTATCTGATTTGTGAAGATTACGACAGCCGACACTTGACCGTAGAACGGGTAAATCGCTTTACTGAACACTGCGAAATTATCGATGTAGAAGCGCGTGGTTTAGCTGCACAGCTACAAAGTCTGAAAATAGCTCACAAATTGTTAAAAAACGGTTGGGGGCTGTTCTTGGGCAATTCAGAGCAACAGCAGGCTGAATTGGAGGGAACGCTGAAGTTGCAAAAAGTGAAGGTGCGATTTTTTGAGAAAGTCGTTGGATTTATTCTAGAGGGCGATCGACGACATCCGCGACAAAAGATTAAGGAAGGGCGACGAGATAGTGATGGGCAACTGCTGTATGTTGATTATTGGATCGATTTGCCCGATCGATCGCTCAACGAATTCAGCCTGTGGGTGAACAAGCATATGGATAACGCGCAAGTGCTTTCGCCGCCGAGTTTGGTGGAAAAACACCGACAAGCAGCCAGAGATTTAGTTGCGAGATATAGCTGATCGGGTGCGTCGCTGCTCGAAAAGTCGATCGATCTTTAGGGATTAAAGAATGGCGACGCACCCTACGGCTGACTAGATAGAGGTCGCTCTTAAACTGTCAACTGTCAACTGTCAACTGTCAACTGTTCAAAGCACCTCTTCGAGCGCGCTCTTCCAGCTATAGGAACCTGCTTTTTTTCCAGTGATACTCGAGTTTTTTGGATCGATGCGAATGATCAGGGTTCCTTCCTTCAACGCGACACCAGTGCCAGAAGTTGAAAACTGGCAACTGCTGGTTTTTATTTTCTGCACCGCCTGCTTGCCCGCGTCAGAAACGCACAAGTTCTCTAATGTACCGACTGCTGCTTGGCAGGCGGCTTGTGTACGATCTTGGATCGGATCGAAACTTGGATATGTTGATTTATCGTAGCTCGCACGGATTTTGCTGGCGCATTTTTGATTCACCGCTCCGACTTTGCGATCGATTTCGCTTTGATACGTCGCCCAGCCATTTTTTTGCTGAACTGTTTTTTCGACATCGCTGGCGACAGCATTCAAGCCGATCGCAATAATCGAGACTACAAGTAGTTTATTCATGGTGTGTTTTCCATTCAATTAGTTTTTTCAGCGAGTGGGGAGTAGCAGGTTGCGGCTGATTCGAGCCTCGCTCGCTGGCAGCGTTTTTATTCAATTAGTTTCCCCAATGAGTGCGGAGTTAAATGAAAAAAATGCTCATCCTGCCAGCTCCACTGCTGAAGTTGACACTGTTTCAATTCAATTAGTTTCCCCAGCGAGTGGGAACGACTTCACTATACACCTCATATAGCGGAAGCTGTCTATATGCAGTTTGCCAGGACTCCTAAAAATGGGCGTTGCTGATTCGGAGTATGATTTGCATCCGAAATTTAGAGTAGGGGCAATTCATGAATTGCCCCTACTCTAAATTTCAGGGATTCCCTTCGCTAGGTGAATCATATCTAAATTCAGGAACGCCTAACAATGTTTGCACCTGCTCTATGAGGTGCGTCGCTGCTCTAAAAGTCGATCGATCTTTAGGGATTAAAAAATTACCAGAAAGAATTGGTTTAAAGCCCAAAGCCCTAAAGGCGAGAAAATAAAATCAGACTATTCATTACTCCAATCCTCTTCCTTCCAGGTAGCTGTCAACTGTCAACTCTCAACTGTCAATTGTATCGCTGTACAGGCGTTCTATTTTCAACGCCGTTTCTACTCTTTGATACTCAGCCTCAACCTGTTCTAAAAGCCCGCAGGAATTCGCAGGTAAAGCCTGGTTCGTGTCTGTTCCGATGCGGCCCATGATTTCGAGTTCCCCGCACAGCTCAAACAAGCGAAAAGCACCGAGAGTACCGCTAATCGATTTCAACGAGTGAGCCGATCGCCTCAAAGCCAACGGATCGGCACTGCACAGAGCCACAGAGATACCTCGCAGCAGTTCGGGAGCTGTTTCGAGGTAAATGTCGATCACCTCGTCCAAAGCTTCTACCTCTCGCAGAGACTGTACAATCTTGGCACTCAGGGAATCGCCGCTGTCGGACAAAGCCCGATCGAGATTCGATCGATCGGACTCGACGCAGGCGGGCGAATTGGGAATTGTCTGTTGTGGATTTTGGGCAACAGCCCCATTCGATCGAGGTTGACAGGCGCTCAAAGCTCGAACTAACTCCTCAATGGCGATCGGCTTGCTCAAATAGTCGTCCATACCCGCAGCCATGCACTCTTCTCGATCGCCCTGCATCGCATTTGCCGTCATCGCCACAATCCAAGGCCTCGTCGATTTTCGATTTTCGATTTTCGATTTTCGATTGTTAGATTCCTCAGTCAATTTGGGATTTTCGATCGGGGAGTTTCGATGACTAGATTCCTGATCTGTTGCCGAAACTTCAGACTCTCCAGTGGAATTTTGGGTAGTCAAATCTGCACAAAATTGCTCGCGGATGTGGCGGGTAGCTTCCAAACCGTCCATTTCCGGCATTTGCACATCCATCAGCACAACATCGTAAGGCTGGCGGTGCAAAGCTTCGAGCACTTCGATACCGTTTCCCGCCACATCGGCGCGATACCCCATCCGCTGCAAAATTTGCAAAGCCACCTTCTGATTTACCAAATGATCGTCAGCCAACAAAATTCGCAGGGGTAATTCTAAAGCCAGCATCGGTATGCTTTGCACGAAAGGCCCGAGAAGAGAGCGCTGTACTTTAACTTCTGTTACCTCTTTCCCAAAAATACTGATTAAGACATTGTAAAGCTGAGATTGTTTGATCGGCTTGTTCAAAAAAGCCGCAAAATCTACCTCAATCGTAGGGGTGTTAATTTCTTGTCTGCCGATCGAAGTTAGCATCACTAACGGCAAATTTTGGCAATCTGGATACTGGCGAATTTGGGCCGCTAAAGCCAACCCGTCTATTTCTGGCATTTGCATATCCAAAACTGCCAAGTCAAACACTTCTTTAGCAGCGAGCCAATCTAAAGCCAAACGAGCCGAAGCTGAAGCCCTAGCCACCATTCCCCAAGATTGAGCTTGCAGAGTCAAAATTTGGCGGTTGGTAGCATTGTCATCGACAATTAAGACTCGCTTACCAGCTAATTCTGGTTGAGAATTGCTCAGATTAACTGGCAAGGAACTGTTACAGCCAGAAACGATCGTGCTGAAATAAAAGGTAGAGCCAACGGATTTGGGATTTTGACTCTGCGGCTGGCTGCTGAGTACAGATTTCCCAGAGTCATATTTTTCGGCAATTTCGGAAGATGCTCCCGATTCCAAATCAAAAACTGCCGCTGCAAAATCTGCGGGAGGATTGCCCGCCAGACTTCCCATACTTTCCACCCACATCCTGCCGCCCATCATTTCGGCTAAACGTTTGCTAATTGCCAAACCCAAGCCGGTACCGCCGTATTGCCGACTCGTTGAAGAATCCACCTGGCTGAAAGATTTAAACAGCCGATCCATGCGATCGCCCGGAATGCCAATACCAGTATCTTTCACCGCAAATTGTATTTCGTATACTTGGTCAATTTCTAACGGTTCGCCATTAATTTCTAGCCGTTCTTTAACCTTAGTCGCTGGCGCTGAAATCTGTTTGGCTGTCACCGAAACCACCACTTCTCCAGCTTCAGTAAATTTAACAGCATTGCTGAGCAAGTTGATTAAAATTTGCCTCAAGCGGGCGCTGTCCCCGATCGCCGTTGTCGGTACTGCGCGATCGATCAAGTAACCCAATTCCAGTTTTTTTTGTGCTCCCTTAGCAGCTACCAAGTCTATAGATTCCTCAATGCAAGTGCGGATGTCAAACGGATGTTCTTCCAAATCCAATTTACCCGACTCAATTTTCGAGAAATCTAAAATATCATTGATCAGCGTCAGCAAAGCATCGCCACTGCTGCGGATAGTTTCTACAAAATCGCACTGTTCGCGAGTTAAGCGGGTATTCAGCAGCAAGCCTGTCATGCCAATAACGCCATTCATCGGAGTGCGAATTTCGTGGCTCATAGTGGCTAAAAATTCACTTTTGGCTCTAGTAGCCGCCAGTGCTTCGTCGCGAGCTTTTGCCAAGTCTACGCCTGTTTTCTGACGTTCGAGTTCGCTTGCTACCCACTGAGCCATTAGTTTTACCAACTCTCTGTCTACCACTCGAAATGGTTCTGTGAGCAGAGTCGGAGAAAAGAAGCACAAAGTGCCGTAAACTTCACCTGCGACTGTGACGGGAATTCCCATGTAAGCTTCGATATTGAAGGCAGGATCGGGAGTGTCGAAACACAAAGCCGCAAACCTCACCGACTCAAAGTACATCGGTTCTTTTGCCATTGCTGTGGCTACGCAGAAAGTTTTTTCTAGATCGTAGATTTGTGAAGGGGCGATCGACCCATCGGGACACTCAACAGCCATTATTTGATAGTCGTCGCCTTGAATGCGCGACAAAATACCCACGGACAGACCCAACTGTCGGCATCCCATTGCCAGCAGTTCCTGGAGGCGCAAATCGAAGGTAGAGAGACGGCCCTGGGGGTCTGTACGGGGAGCCGAAGTCACTTGATACAAAGCTTTAATGGCAGCTTCGCTTTCTCGCAGTTCTTGCTCTGTTTGCTTGCGCACGCTAATGTCGCGGGAAATGCCGATAATTTCTTGGACGGCGCCGGTTTGCGGATCGCGAATCGTCCGGCTGGTGGTTTCAAACCAAATGTATTTGCCGTCTTTGCGGCGAATGCGATAGCTGACGGTGTAAGTAACTGGCAGCGCCAGGACTTTCGAGTGAGCACGGGCGATGTTTTCTAAATCGTCGGGGTGAAAATAATCGTTGGGGATGCGGCCGATCAGTTCAGAAGGTTCATATCCCAGCAAAGCGTAGCTGGCGGGGGAGGCGTACACAAACACACCTTCGGGGTTGTGTCTGGTGATCATGTCGGTTGAGTTTTCTGCCATCAACCGATACCGATTTTCGCTCTCATTGCGTTCGACTTGAGAATTTCCCAATGCTTCTAGCATTCGGTTGATGGTGTCGGCCAAACTTGTGAGTTCATCCGATCCGGACATCTGAACCCTTAAGTTTGCGTCACCGTTGGCTGCGATGTTGCTGACGCTAGTGCTCAAGTCTGCCAATCTCGCCAAGACTAATTTTTCTAGCAACAGCAGGGCGATCGCACTAAAGACTAAACCTACTGCCAGTGTTGATAGGGTAAACAGATTCAAGGTAGCCTGACCTTGGCGGTAAATGATGCGATCGACCTCTACTCGCAGCAGCAGCCCTAGGTTGCCCTGGATGTCGCGAATCAGGGCGTATCCTGCGACTACGCTGTCGCTGAGCGGCTCGACTAAAATTTCTACTGATTTGAGGTTGGAAATTTTGAGTTTGAGATTTGCCAAATCCTGGCTCTCGCGAGCCATCGCCTTCGCGCCTGGCCCGGAGTAGTTCGTGGCTCCCACTTTAAAATCTAAACTCGGCAATCTAAAATCCACTGACAGGTGAGTCAGTTCCGAAAGCAAACTTATTTCGGTGTTGTCGAGGTAGCGTCCCAGGATCAGCGTCCCGCGTGGGGGGCCGATCGCGTTACTGTTAACGATCGGCTTTGAGGCAATCAGCAGCGTGACTTCTGGGAGGGTGAGGACACCTGTTTTGGGGCGATCGACAGTCGAGGAGTCCAGCAGCGTCTCGATCAAGTGCTGTTTTAAGCTTTCAGGAATCGGAATTTCGGTTTTCGACTTCAGGTCAAAACCTTTAGCAAAGATCGTTTTACCGCTGGAGTCTAGCAGCACCAATAAGTTTAGTCTCAAGTAAACAAATGTCGAATCGACAAAATTTGACTTGACAAAATTTTGGTTCCGTGTATCGACAAAAGAGTAAGTATCATCCCACTCGGCATAATCTTGGGCGCTAGTGTCTAAACTCGACAAGTCATCATCTAAAGCGTCCAAAGCCCGTGCGACATCCTGGCGGACGTATTGTGTCTCCAGGTTCTGAAAATCGTGCAGCAGAATAGTTGATGCAGTGGCATAGAGAACCAAAATCAAGCCGATCAGTGCTGCACCAATAATTAATAGTGTTTTTTTTCGGAGTTGCATGGCGTCGGCCTCCTCACCGTGCTACTAGGCAACAAGCCTGGGGAGGTTTGAGACGTGGGTTGTTTAGCATAGCATTGGCTCTTCGGGGGGCTGCGTGTTTTGACTGACTGTTGTGGGCCCACTTGTAAAAGCCGTTGGTATTTCCAAGGTATCCGGTATGTCGCTCCCACAGTCAGTGTAGTATTTTCACAGTCCTAGTCATCTATTATGCACAACCTGTAAACTCTCCTTCATCGCCTAAACATCAATATTTTCTCAGATTCAACGAAATAGTTGAAAATAATTAAAATTTGATACTGTCGTATATTCGTGACAGGCGGCTGGTTTTACAGATGATGGGGTAAAGTCCCAATTATTGCTGTTGCTGGGAGAGATTTTTTCTTTTTTTTCAAAAGATAGAAAATAGAAAATACTTAATTCTCTATTTTCTATTCTTTGAGCCAATGTTTAACTTCTAAGTTTTGAATTTGCAACTAGAGTGAAGTCAGCCGCGCTGCAAGAACCTCAATATAATATTCGCTGTTGTGTTCTTCGATCGCCAATTTATAACCACGTCTTGCTTGGGCTTGGGCTTCCTGGGGATTGTTTAAGAGCTTTTCGATCGCCTCGCGCAAACCGATCGCATCCCCTGAATTAACCACTGTAGCGATACCAGGATGTGCAAGATAATCAGCCAACCCTTGAGTTTTCGTCACCACCACCGGCCTTTGACAGGCCATCGCCTCTAACATCGAAGTCAACCCAGCACAGAACTTATTCTCTGTAAGGGTGACAGCAACTAGATCGGCATCGCGGTAGAGTTGCACCAAATCAGGCCAAGAATAGAATTTGTGTGACATATTTGCTGGCAAAGTTTCTGGGAAAGCCTTGCCCATTGCGATCGCATCCTTCGAGAAACCGCTAATCTTCACATCAACATCAAGATCCGCCGTCGCTTCCGCCAAGAGTCGATAGTCCCGCTTTTCCAGGCCCACACTAGCAATAATTGGGCGTTGCTGATTAGACGTTGAAACACCAGGGGTGAAAAAAGCTGTATCTGTCTGTTCTGGTAACATCAACAGACGACTTTCAGGCACTCCCAAATTACGGAGGCAATCTAACTGAAGGCTGGCATTACTTACAAACAAGTCAATCTTATCAGCCAATCGAAACAGTTTCATCACCAATCGGCCTCGTGGTCGATCGATATTATGGAAAAATATAGCAATTTTTGGTCGATTACGCTTAGCCCCGCAAAGTATTGCGATGGGAATACCTACATCTTCGCCAGTGCAGAAGATCGTATCATTGCTATCAAGTTGCTCAGACAGTTGGCGGGCTAGAGCCCAATTTTCCGGGCGACTAGAAATTTTAGATCGTATTTTGTCGAACACTGACACCGGATGGCCTGACGGTTGATGGATAGTTGCCCCCAGTCGCTGGCTGATTCCCCACATCACATGGCGCGGACACAGGCCAACTTCAGCATCGTGGGCGATACTCTCTAGATCGATCGGGCGACCTAACGCTAAATGGTACATAAAATAAAATTTTAACCTGTCTAGACTATTATTTTATAATAATAGTCCACACAGGTTAAAATTCTTAGCCTGAAACACTCTATTTTCTGTTTCTAGCTCGATTCTCGAATCGCCTTCAAACACTTATTCTATGGTTTCCCATCAACAACTGTCCGAAATATTGTTACCTAATTACCGCTAAAGCACCAGCGCCCGCAGCCGCAAAAGCCGAGGAAAGAGCCGTAAAAAATAGCCACCAGGAGGCAACTTCCGCTGCTTTCCGGGTTTCTTCGGCTTGTTTTTCGGCTTGCACTTTAATGCTTTCGAGACGAAGCTGCGCTTCTTGCTGCAAACGTTCTGCTCTTTGCAAGACTGTGTTTCTGCTTTTTTCGATTTGGTCGATTAAGCGGTTAGCATCTGCTTCCGAAATGTCCTCGCGCGAACTAATTAGGGCGACTAGAGTATCGCGGTTGAAATGACCCAGCCGATCGCGCAAAGCATCAAATCCGGCTTGCGGATCGTCAAATAACTTCCGCACATCCCGCGTGATACCCTCGTAATTGAGTTCTGGGCGATCGAGCCCATTGAGGTAATCCCGAACTTTTCCGAGAATGCCGTCAATTACCGATTGAATGCCCTCCTGTATTTTCTGAATTTGTTGTTGAAATTGGTCGCGCACCGACAAAATTTGATCGACAATCCGAGTCGCTTCTGCTTCCGAAATATCCTGCCGCTGAGACAGCAGAGAAATCATAGTCGCTCGATCGATATGCGACAGTCGTTCACCCAAACTATAAGCCCCTACTTTCGGGTCGTGCAGCAGCAGTTGCAAATCGCGCTTGATAGCTTCGGGATTTAATTCATCCTTGCCCGTATTGCGCAAATAATCCTCTAAAATACCCTGAAAATCTTGCACTTGACTTTGCACCCGCTTCGCCAAACGTCGCGGTGCTTTCACGATCGAGCCGAGAGTATTCTGCACTTGGTCGATGATTTGGTTGACTTGTTCCTCGGTCAAATCATCTCTCTGAGAAAGCAGTTTTACCAAAGTTTCGCGATCGACCTGAGATAGCCTTCCACGCAGCGCTAAAGCTCCTTCCTTGGGATTTTCCATCAATTTGGTCAAATCCCGCTGAATCCCTTCAGGATTGAGTTCTGACTTACCAGTATTGCGGAGATAATCTGCTAGGGCGGTGGTGCTTTGGTCGTACTGATCCTTAGCTTTTTCTGCCAACTTTTGCGGCGCAGCGACAGCGCTGTGCCAATTTTCTTCGGCGCCATCCAGAAGCTGATTTACTTGGTCTTCGCTGAGGTCTTTGCGCTGAGATAGCAATTTTACCAAAGTTTCGCGATCGAACTTAGAAGCTCTAGATTTGAGCGCCCACATTCCTGCTTCGGGATTTTCGAGCAGAGTTTTGAAATCGCGTTTGAGGCCTTCGGGATTGAGTTCATCTTTGCCCGTAGACTTCAAGTATTCTTGAACTTTTTGCCACTGATTGTCTAGTCGGACTTGCGCAGCTTCTTGCAAACCTTGAGAATCTGCTAAAACTACATCTCGCGTCCTTTCCAACTCTTTAACAATCTGTTCTACTTCCTGGAAACCGAAGCCTTCGCGGCCTCTGAGGATTTGGATGAAACTGTCGCGGGTGTAAGGAGCAAGCCGATCGCGCAATTGTTCGTAATTCGCATCAGAATCCTCTAAAATTTTCTGGAAATTGCTGCCGATAGCTGCTGCTGTCAGTTCCTCTTTCGGCGTCAACTTCAAATAAGTTTCCACGCGCCACTGCAAATCGCGAGCTTTTTCTTGCTCTTCCGCAAAAATCACAGTTTGCAAAACTCGCTGTCTGATTCCTTCTAACTCCTGGGAAATTTCTTTAATTTTGTCTTGGGTAAAAACGCCGCGACTGGCCAGGATTTCGGCAAAATTAGACTGTTTGAGTTTTTCTAATTCGCGGCGCACAGTTCCCGGATCTGCCGTCGGATCGTAGAGCACGTCACGAAATTCGCGCTCGATCGCGGTAGGGTTCATCTGCCACGAATAAGTGTTGAGCAAGTAGTTTTCGACATCAGCACGAATTGGGCTATAAGTTTCAGGTTCGCCTTTGACTTGAGCAGTAATTTTATCAGCTTGCTGGCTAACTTTGTCCTTAGCTGTTTTAAGCTGACCCATTACTTTTTCGACATCGAAGTCGGAAATATCCGTGCGACCTAATACTACTCCCATTAAAGCATTGACTGCCATTGACGTTGCTTGCGACATCATGGTCGAGCTTTGTCCGGGATTTTGACTGCCCAGATTTCCGAGGACTTTTTCGACTCTACTTGTCAGTGTATCGGAGAGCAAATCTCCAGATTTTGCTGATTTCAGATAATCTATCAATTGGCCGATGCCGTCTGATTTCTGGTCTGGTTTTCCGACTTGTTTCCAAGCATCTTGGAGTTGGTCTACAATCCGATTGACATCGCGTTTTGATAAATCCGATCGCGAACTGACTAAATCTATGAGAGTTTGCCGATCGAGATTCGGCAAATTTTCGCCCGCAATGGTTTTGAGTTGCGGATCGTTGAGCAACTTTTCAAACTCGCTGCGCATCGCTTTGATGTCTAATTCCGGCGGTTTGAGGGCTTGAATGTAGTCTTCGACGTTTTCGCGCAAGCTGGTGGGGTCGATCGCGCTACCGAGTTCGTGGCCCACTGCTGCTGCTGCTGCTTTGGCTGTGGCCACTACTTGATTGCTAGCTGCTTTGGCGCCCAGGGCTGCGGCTGCGGTGCCGAAAATAGCTTGAACGCCTGATGTGGCCGTGTTAACAACGGAACCGATCAAAGAACCGACGGTGGTGGAGCTCACCCAGACGAGGAGTGAGAAATAAGCGGCCCAGATGACTAAACCGACGATCGCACCTAAACCAGGACTGCTAATCAAGCTCAGCTTAACTGCTAGCAAGCAAGCGAAGAAGAGGGCGACGGTGACGGTGATTAGCGTCCAAGTGCCGACTTTGGTGCCGATCTGGCGCACTGGGGGGCTGCCACTGTCGGAGTGGTGTGCGTCATCGTGGGATTTTCCGATGTAGGAAAGGCCCGCGGCTACTGATAAATTTGTGAGCAAGAGTTGGAAAGCGCAGGCTAATACGACTCCAGCTATGAGGGCGATAAAAAATTGTGGCCCAGAATAGAGAAGTGCTGCATCTTCTACTCTGCTTGTTGTTGTAGTAGTCTGTTCTACAGGCACTTGAGCCAGCCAGAACCCGATGTTATACAGTTGTGGATTTATTGGCAAATTTTGATACATAGTATATTCCTCGTTAAAGGGTGGTGCGCATAGTTGAGTGAGTTGGCGCGATCGGCTAATGTATAGTTTCGGCTTTCTGCCCTCAATGCCAAGCATCGCTTTATTGACGAGCTAAAGCATCCCCCTACAGTCGGAAGTGTATAAATATGTCTGTGGCCGGCTATCACTTTAGGAATATTTGTGTTAACTAGATAGGTGCAAATAAACATTGCATGGGGAGAGGGCGGGTTTTGCACTCATCAACTCGCTCGTAGTATAGATCCTGCGCTAAACCCGCCCCTACCTGACCCTACAAGATATGATTGTTTTTTCGTGTCGATTTACTTATGCCAATTTTGTTTAAGTTGTGAACTAGATTTTTTAAACGAACCGCAGAGGGCGCAGAGAACGCAGAGTCAGAGAATAGAGAGAAAAAGAGTTGTTAGTTATTAAGCTGTTTTGCTAAGGTTATAATAATTTCAATCATATTTACTTGCTTTTGGCGATCGCGATTTCTCAAAGCACAGACCAAAAAAGCAAAAAAGTATGTTATTTTCAGAAGAGCTTAATACATTAGATTGAATTTGGGGGCGGGTTCGCGCACCTGCCCCACTCATAGTTGAAAGACAGAGGATTGTTAAAATTAAATCCACCACAGCTTATGACAATTGCCAATCCTCAATTACCAACCAAACAATCTAATTGTGCTTGCATTTGATTGGTAACTAAATCGAAACAAGCATCGACATAATCGCGATCGCCCGCAGCCTCTTTACCGTACCTCTCAAATACGATCGGTTCGCACACGCGAGTCCGAATTTGCACGGGAAAAGGCAAGTTCGGCAAAGGCCCAATACTCAGTCCCCAAGGCAATCCCAAATACACCGGAAACACCACCGGATCGATGCCAAATAACCACGGTATCCCCAATTCATGCAATTGTTTTGCTTGTTCATACAAATCGGCTAACACTATTAAAGTATCGTGGGCGCCGTGGGATATAATTGGGACGATCGGCACTGATTCTCGCAATGCTAATTTAATAAATCCTTTACGTCCGGCAAAGTGAATTTTATTGCGCAAGTGATGGGGACGAAAAGTATCTTCTGCGCCGCCCGGATAGACGAGAACCGGGGCATTTTTTCGCAAAGCTGCGATCGCCATTTTCGGATTTGCTTTGATCGCGCCGCACCGCACCGCCATTCCAGCGACATCAGGAGAAACTTGCCAAACCGTCGGGTGCATCAATCCGTATGCCGATCGCTCCGTACCGTACCTGTGGAACCATTCGTATAGGAACATAAACATATCTGGTGTGGCGATTCCCCCGTTGTGAGAACCGACTATCAGCATTTTTCCGCGTGCGGGGACGTGGTGCCAGCCATCGCTTTGAACGCGAAAATAGTAGCGGTACAGCCATTCCCACAGTGGCAGCAAGAGTTTTATGAAGTCGGGATTGCGATCGTCCAAAGATAATCCGTCAAAGCGAGAGGTTTGGCTGTTGTTTCTGGGGCTGGATGCGGAATATTTCATTGATTGGTGCTTAAGTGCGATCGGCGGTAAAAAAGTATAGTTTTAGTATTGCAAATTCTTGGGAATTGACATATACTTTTTATATAATGGGAACTTGTGCAAAAAAAATAAAATTGTCGCTATTTCCATTATGATATATGAGTTTTATAATACAACAAAAGACCGAGAAAAGTCAACACAATATTATCAAAATTTTAACAGTTAAATCATAATTCTTGGACATACTGCCTCAAGACAGGTGGCAAAGTATAAAAACTTCCAGCTTTGTCGATGAAGCAACGCCGCGATAAAGATTGTAGCGCATTGAGCAAATCTGGCGATCGCACAGTGCCACATTCTAGTAATTTTGCCAGGTTAACTGGTTCGCTTTCTCTACAAAACAAAGAGAGGACTTGTTTTTCTATTTCCGACAAGCGACTAAACTGCTGCTGTAAAACATCTTTCAAATCTTCGGGCAACAATACGGTATCATCTATTAGTAACTCTGCCGCACCGATTCCCAACTCTTGAATCAAAGTCGCCACGCTTTTCAACCATGAGGGATTGCCTTGGTAGCGGTGAATGAGTGCTTCGCAGTTATCGATTTCGGCTAATCCTTTATCTCTAAGGATTTCCCGTGCGGCTGCGGTGTCTAAACCAGTGAGTTGTAAGGTACGAATGGGAGTATTTTGGCTGGTGAGTTGAGGAACTTCTTTGGGCGGTTCCCAACCGATTAGCAGAAAGCAACTTTGATGGGATAATTTTTCTATTTGTTTGAATAAAGAGCGATATTCTTCGTAGTTTGGTTTATATTTTCCTGCTAATTCGCCGCTACAGAAAAGGTTGTGAACGTCATCCAGGACTACTAAACATCGATGGTTTTGTAAATATTTAATTAGTGGTAAGCGTTTCTGATTTGTTGGGGATGAATCTAGGTTTTCGGAATTGGAAAAAAGCTGTATTAGGTTTGATTGAAATTTATCGATGGTGGGGAATTCGTCTAGGGTGTACCAAACTGCGTATTCAAACTCGTGTTTGATTTGTTGTACGAGTTGGACTGCTAGGGATGTTTTGCCGATACCGCTGATGCCGGTCAGGGTGATGAGGCGGCAGTTTTGTTGTAGAATCCAGGTTGTGAGGGTTTTTAGTTCGTGGGTGCGATCGAAGAAATCACCCAATTCCGGCATTTCGCTTAAATCTTGATGCGATGTTTCTTGATTTGGTGGGTGTGGATTTGGTATGTTTGGCGGGTGTCTAGCTTCTCCACAAAAATTAACTAAGCCTATTTGCACAGAGTCTTGTGCATAATGTGAAACTATCGAGACTTGCAATCTTTGCATTGCCGATCTAAAATTCGTTTTACTGACATCTTCTCCTAACTCTTCTGAAAGTATTTGCCATAACTTTGAGCCAATATCTCTGACATAACTCTCGTTACAGTGAATCTCATCAGCAATTTTGGTGTATTTTTCACCTTGCATGGTTCCTCGCAGAATTGCCTCTTGTAAGTCATCAAGGTGCTTACCAGTTTTGGCAAATACCATCTCGTCAGCCATTTTCAACACTTCCTTAAAATTCATGCAGTATCGTAGATGTGCTGATTTTCCGTATTATACCTAACTTTTTCCAACATTTTATGGCATTTGCCAACATTTTTTACGTAGGGCAAGTTGGAGTAGCTAACAAAACTGCCAACAAAATCGAGCATTTTGACCAGAAAAAATTTTGATTTCTCAGGAATAATAGAAAAGTATAATACGGGTAATGATTATTACCTTGGGTGTATCTCCGACATTTTCATTACATTGATGACTTTAAAGAAATCTGAAGTGGCTCATAATTACGAAAGTGATTCATTTCAGGGTGCTGACGTTAGTTACGCAAACAGTGATGTTAAAAATAGGAGAACTGAAAAATGCCCGATCCAGCCAGCCTTTCAATGGGAGCAATTGCCGTGATAGTTGCTACAAAGGCTTTTGAAAAAACAGGTGATATACTGAGTGAAAATACATGGAACTTGGTCCACAACTTCCTGAATTCACTGAGAACAAAAGATCCAGCGACAGCAACTGCTATTGAAAAAGTGGCTCAGCAACGTGAACTGGTGCAACAGTACCCAAAAAATTTCGGCATTGATATGCTGATTAGTAAGGTTGAAGAAGCCGCAAAAGACGAGCCAGACTTACAGAGAGACATTAAAATTCTTGCTGATGATGCTGTTAAGCGTCAGTCCAGTATTATCATCAATATGGGTGAAGTTGCAAAACAAGTCGGGGTTTTGATTCAAGGAGGCAATCAGGACTTTCGAGGAGCAATTTTTTTCCCCGAGTAATATATCAAGGTATTAATCGCCGAGAATTCATCTTGATGTTTTGTCGAGAATTCATCATATTGATGTTTTCTGGTGCTATTTCTATCACAATACTCGACATACTTTTTAAGGATAAACCAGGAAAAATCAGTGATGGCGGACAAGATATACGATCAAAACCCCCATCTACTCAGCCATCAGCTAAACTACAACCATCTACTTTACCGCAGTCCGCGAACAGTGTTACTCAAGGTACTCAGCCTTCTAATCGTGACAAGAAAACGACAAATGAGATTCCGAAAGATAATTCTGATGTTCAACCATCAAACCTTCTTCCTAGCTATGACAAGCTAGAAATTTTTCTTAGGCAAAGACAATGGGAGAAGGCTGATCGAGAGACTTTTACATTGATAAAGCACGCTGCTGGTAACGATGAACTATTCGGATTGAGCTATGATAACATTCAACTAATACCGTGCGAGACTCTAAGAAGATTAAATCAGCTATGGATAAACCATAGTGGAGAGCGATTTGGTTTCAGTAAGCAGAGAGATATTTATCTAGATTGCGGTGGACAACCAGGCAAGTATAACTCTGAAGCATGGGAAAAGTTTGGCGACCAAGTAGGTTGGAAACTGCCTGATGGTTCCTGGATATTAGCATATAAAGAGATGCACTTTAGCCTGAATGCGCCAATCGGTCACTTCCCAGTGCTCTGCTATCGAAGACCCCCATTTATTCAACGACTTCCATGGAATAATAGGTTGCTCCCCTCACTCGCAGACTACCTAGAAGAGTGCAGAATTTAACAAGGTAAAGTCCGATCGCCCAATCCGACATATTCCATTAACCCTCGTGTCACCCAACCTCTTTTTCCACTGACAATCCAATCAGTTTCCACCTTTGAAAGGGCGATGATTGCACACAGGGACGCGCGGCGTAGCTATCCTGTAGGGCGATCGCCACAGCAAACAAAGGGCGATCGCATTAAAAACTCATACAGCTAGGTTTCAGACAGGAAACTCGTTGATAATTTGGTACACCAAGTACGGTAGATCCATATTGTTCGATCCTAATAAAATGTACTATATTTGATTGTTCGTGTCTTTAGTTAAAGCTCGGCACAAGTCCTGTGTTGTAAGTGATATCATATCTGCCTATGCCTACAGTTTTGCAAGTGGGGCCCTATGGATTCATCTTTTTTAGTTCCGATCGCGGTGAACCACCTCATATTCATGTGAAGCGCGATCGACAACTTGCCAAATATTGGCTCGAACCAATCACTCTGGAGAAGAACCGAGGCTTTAAGGATCACGAGTTGAGCCAGATTGCTAAACTGGTGGAAGAACATCAAACACTGTTGCTGGAGGCCTGGCATGACTACTTTGATACTTGAGGCGGAACCAATCGCCAGCTTCGTCAGAGTCACTGATGATAAGCTAATTGTAGACCTAGCTGACGGTCGGAGCATCAGCGTTCCTCTGGTTTGGTATCCTCGTTTGATGCACGCCTCACCCGCAGAGCGACAAAACTGGCAATTGCTGGGTGATGGCTATGCAATTGAATGGACTGATATCGACGAGCATATTGGAATTGAAGGGTTGTTAGCAGGTCGGCGAAGTGGCGAAAGTCAGAAATCTTTTGAGCGTTGGTTATCAACACGCAACGATCTAATGTAATTATTGCATGGAGGGCGATCGCCACAGCAAACAAAAGTGCGATCGCACGCTACCTAATTGACAGCCAACAAACCAGACATATTCAGCACTTTCTCCGACCAAATTTTTGTTTCTTGGGCCACCATCATTCGTTGCTCCGAATCCTCCCAAATCCCAGCCCAAGAATATTGCCAGCAAGCTAACTGAATCTGCAACTCGACTAACTCAGCAGCTATTTCTATCTCTGCATCTTGAGCAGTCCATTCAATAAACAGCTTACTTTCTTGCAGTAAACCTTCAACCATTTCGCCATTAGCTGAATTTTGACAGCGAGATTTAATTCGTGCCAAATTAGATGCTAAATTGCCCAAACGAATCGGTAGTTCGTCTCGTAAATAGCGTTCTTTTAAAGCATTCCAATCTCTCATAATCCTTCTAATAACCGTACATTAGCGATCGCCTGAAACTAATGCAGCAATTACCTGTTGTCGGTTGCATTACGCTCAATCCGTCTCTGGCGTTTATCCATCAATAACTACCAACCCCACACCGCAGCGAGTTGCCGCTTGGGCCAAGCGGGTATCAAGTGTGGCGATCGGCAATTCCAATCGTAGAGCCAACTCTAAATAAGCTGCATCATAAGCAGCTAAACCTTCTTGTCTTCCTAGTACCAGAGTTGACGAGAGTGCGTTGCTATCTGTAGCTTCATCCACCTGAATTAAAAGTGATTGTAACAAAGAAATTGCCATCTCAGATTGCTCAGTCGTCATACGGTTGCGTCGCTCAGCAACCAGGAGAGTATTAGCAACTTCTAGCGACCAAATGCCTGGTACAAATGCTTCACAATCCGGCATCATCGCAAGTATAGCATTGGCATAATCATTGTCTTCATCTACTAAACACCAACTGATTGCTACAGAACAATCCAATATAAACTGCATTAAAACCTGCGCCCTTCTTCAATCATGGAACGTATTGAATTTTTATCTAAAGCAATTTCTTGACGCAGTTGTAGCATTTTAGCAATTGCTGCTTGAATTGATTTTTTAGTAGTTAGCTTTCCCCAAGCGTTATACTTCGGTTTAACTGCCTCAGATGTTAGAGGCTGTACAACTACTAGAACTTCAACAGAAGTATCTTTAAACTCAGTGGGCATTTGGAGAAGCAATATACCATCGGTTCCAATATGCGATCGCAATTTCATTGTTTCCATGTCAGACTCCAGAAACTTTGAGCAATTATAGTTTACCTCAAGGCTCTTGACCTTGACCAGTATCTTGATCGATCGTATAGATACAGAGGAATTGGCCTATCGATCGCACTTCGTACAATGACCAAGCGGTGTGATGATTAGACTGAAGCCTGCGATGCTAACCCTTCCGCAGGTTAACTTTCCTCCCTCAACCCAACATTCATCGGCGTTTCATCTGACTTTGGTGAAAGGCGATCGCCCCATCCGACATATTCCGTTAACCCTCGTGTCAGCCCAACCTCTGTTTCCACCGACAATCCGCTCCATTTCCACCATCTCAAAGGGCGCTGATTGCACACAAGGCGTGAAGCGTAGCTATCCCGTAGGCCGATCGCCCCAGCAGCAAACAAAAGGGTGATCGCCCCTCAAATCAAAGCTCAAACAGTGCGATGATTCTACAAAGAGCATCGCCCATCAAAACTCATAGCGATCAAGACTCGTTATACTCAAAGTATCAATCCTCCACCAGACGCCGCGATGACAATCAAAGAACTCCTGATCCAAGAAATAGATAGCACCCCTGACGAACAGCTCGCCGATCTTCTTAGCTTGGTGCGATCGCTCAAATCTACTCCACACCCCCAACTCAATACCTACGAACAACTGTTAGAGCGAATCGACTACCTCGAAACCATTATCGGTATCCGCAAAGGACTCGAAAGCTTCGATCGAGGCGAAGGAATCCCAGCCGATCGAGCCATGAGAGCGCTACAGCAGGAGTTCAACATCCCCCCCCGTCTATGACTTATCAAGTCCTAATTCAACCACCCGCCTTTGCAGAAATTGAAACCGCCTACCGTTGGATGTGCGATTATCTGAGTGCTGACGCAGCAAACAATTGGTATTACGACCTCCAAGATGCGATCGCATCCTTGCAACAGTTTCCTTACCGTTGTTCAGTTGCACCCGAAGGTGCGATCGTTGGTCGGGAAATTCGACAATTGTGGGTTGGTAAAGCAAGAACCTATCGGATTCTGTTTGTAGTCGAGGGCGATATCATTGCAATATTACACATTCGTCACAACCGTCAAGCTCCTCTAGATACTGAGCCACCAGAGTAATCATATCAAATAGTCAATAAAAAGCGTGAAGCGAAGCTATTCCGTAGACGATCGCCCCTGACACCAAATACCAAACACTCCGATGATTCTACGAGTTGCGATCGCCCTGACGGACTGTTTTTTCCCACAATCACCCAACACACCGAACCTAGTCAAAACCACAGGAACCTAATCACAATTCAGTACAAAAGTCAATACCGTTTCATCAATTCCCTTGAGTTTCAGTGGCTTATATTTAATAATTCGACCTTCCTCAACATAGTCTGCAACCGCCGCCGAAATCAGCACAGTGTTTGGTTCCGCTACCTCTTGCAAACGGGCGGCAATATTGACGCTTGGCCCGATCGCCGTATAGTCCGATCGATCCGGGCCGCCAAACATCCCCACAACCGCAGTACCCTGGTGAATTCCGCAGCGAAACCGCACCGCAGGAACCCCATTTTCCCCCACAATTCCCTGCTCCAACCAGCGCTGATTAAGCTCCTTAAGAGCTCGCAGCATTTGCCTTGCAGCAGCTAAAGCGCGGCGTACTTGCTCATTAGGCGTTAGTTCCTCCGGCGCACCAAAGAGAGCCATTACCGCATCTCCGACAAACTTGTCCACCGTACCGCCGCTATCAAAAATCGCCTTAGTCATTGCCGCCAAATATTCATTCAACAGCTCAGCTACCCGGCGCGAGCGTAACGTATTTGCCATTTCAGTAAAACCGACAATATCACTAAACAAAATAGTAATCAAACGCGGTTCCGGACGCAAATCCAGGGCCAAATCTCCAGCCGCTGCGGCCTTCACCATCGACGGCGGCAAAAATCGGCGCAGCACCGACTCAGTTAAATAACTGTTCAACTGCTGCACTCGGCGCTCGTTTTGTTTGAGGGCGATTAAATTTCGTACTTCTGCCAACAATTCGCGATCGTTAAAAGGCTTAGACAAATAAGCATCAGCACCCCGTTCTACTCCTTCAATTCGAGTATCCTCGTCCGCTTTGGCAGTCAGCAAAATTGCCGGAGTTCCCTTCAATTCCTCATCCTCTCGAATCATCCTAATCAAATCCAAACCAGAGACCAAAGGCATCATCAAATCCGTTAAAATCAAATCTGGACGGCGACTTTTTGCCACGGCAAATCCTTCTTGTCCGTTGCGGGCAAGGAAAACTGCAAAGCCGGAATCTCGCAGAATTCCCGATACATAAAAGCGCAAATCTGGATTGTCGTCAACCACCAAAACCGTTCCGACTGCTGTTTCTGAATTTATCGGTTCGAGAGCCTCTAAGTTAGGATTTTCTGCCGCATCTTCCGACAAATCTGCTTCCACATCTGCCAGTTCCACCGCTGCTTTGGATGAGTGAAACTCGGCGGGGATTTCTAGTACCCGTTCTGGAGGTAAGTGAGTAGAACCGAAGTGCAGCCAAACGGTAAAAGTAGTACCTTCCCCGTAAACTGACTCGACGGAAATTTGACCGCCGTGGAGTTCGACTAATTCTTTGACAAGTGCCAAACCTAAACCGCTGCCTTCGTAGGAACGGCTGGCAGAACCTTCGGCTTGGTGAAAGCGCTCAAACAAATAGGGAATTTGTTCGGTGCGAATGCCGATGCCGGTGTCTTTTACTTGCAACAAGCAGTGAGCGCCCGCTGGTTCCACTGTCAGTGTGATTGTTCCGCCTTCTGGGGTGAATTTGACAGCATTTGATAGCAGGTTGTAAATAACTTTGTCAAATCTTTCAATATCCAAATAAAGTAATGGACATTCTTGCAGTTGGGTAATTAATTGCAGTCCTTTTTTCTCGCAGTAGGAGCGGAATGACTCTGCGGTAGAGTAACAAAAACCGACTAAATCGCAGGGGCGAAAACTCGGCTGCATCCGTCCGGCATCGAGACGCTGCAAGTCCAGTAGTTGATTTACCAAGCGCAGGAGGCGGCGGGAATTGCGCAAGGCGATTACTGCTTGTTCGTAGGGTAAGTCTTCTTTGCGGCCGCAAGCTGATTCGAGAGGCCCGATAGTTAGTGTTAGAGGCGTGCGGAATTCGTGGGAGATATTTTGGAAAAATTCGGTTTTGAGCCGATCGGCTTCCAGGAGCCGTTCTGCCTGCTGTCTGGTAGTCTGGTAGAGGCGCGACTGCTGCACGGCCAGAGCCGCTTGAGTTGCCACTATTTGAGCCAGGTCAATGTCTGAGAGGTTCCAAGAGCGAGTGCTACGATTTTGGCGCAGGGAAATGCTGCCGATGATTTGGCCTTCCGAGAGCAAAGGAACGACTAACAGGGCGCGAGCTGGCGATCGAACTTGCAGTTCTGTAACATTTAAATCGGGGCGTTCGTTGAGGTCTTCGATCGCCACCGGCTCTTTTGATACCATAACTTGTAGCAACACCGGATTGCCCCGAATCGGCACCAAAGACTGAGGCAGGGAAGGATGGGCAAAAACCCAGCCACGAGTGTTAAGAGCAGCACTCGCAGCAGCGGCAGCCTCAACGTCGGGAAGGTTCCCAACTACCTCTGGATTGTTAAAACCCTGTTCCACAGACACACTATCCCTAGTTGTGTCGTAGAGCCCTACGCACTGAACGTATTCATCATCTTCTGTCCACAGAGATAGGGCGCAGCCGTCAACTTGCAAAGCTTGACCAAGTTGTTGAGTAATGGCTGCAAAAATATTTTGGGGGTCGAGGCTCGATCGAATTGCCGTAGTAATAGTATTGACCAAGGCCTCGCGCTTTGCCAGGGCCCGCACCTGTTCGTAAGCCCGGGCTTGAGAAAGCGCCAAAGCCGCTTGGTCTGCCACCGTAATTACCAACTGTACATCGTGGTCTGCCCATCGGCGCGGTCGATCGAAGGAGTGCAGCGCCAAGACTGCCATCAGTTCCATTTGGTAAAACAGCGGTACGATCAAGCTCGATCGAATATTCGCAGCTTGGTAAGCCTGCTGTCGCTGATTATCCCCGTTTAAAACTCGTGAGTCAGTTTGGGCATCTTGAATCACCTCCACATCCAGAGTTTCCCAAACCAAAGCCGGCAGCAAATCTGGGGAAAGTCCAGCAGTATCATCATCTGGTCTAGCTTCAGCATCGCCATTCTGGTAAACGAACCACTCATCGGCCACCCTGCCGTCTTGGAAAGGCCGTAGCAGACAGCAACTCACCTCAAACATCTGCCCGATAGTTTCCACAATTCTTTGCAGCATTTGCTGGTAATTGGGAGCCGATCGAATAGTATTGGTAACGGCATAAAGCAGCGATTCTTGCGAGAGAGCTCTGCGCAGTTCATTCGTGCGTGCCTTCAGGATATTGTGAGTATCAACAGCTTGACTGACAAGAGCTCTGAGGTCTTCAGCATCCCAAGGCTTGGTAACATATTTGAATACTTTGCCAGCATTAATCGCTTCGACTAAATCTTCAACATCCGTATAGCCAGTTAAAATAATTCGGATCACATCCGGGTATTGAGCCGCCGTCAGACTGAGAAACTCCGTACCGCTCATTTTTGGCATTCGTTGATCGGAGATAATCACGGCAACTTCTCCCTCCCTTGCCAAAATTTCAAGGGCAGCGGGGCCAGATTCGGCTCTGAGCACTTTGTACTCCCGATGGAAGGTGCGGTAAAGCAAGTCGAGGTTATCCGGTTCGTCATCGACAACCAGAATTTTTATCTTAGGATTTTCTTGGGAATTCATGCACCGTTCTCCTGTGCCCCGGGGCAGTTCGATTTATTAATAAGTCTGATGAAAGGAATAATTCGCCGATTTCCATTAGACATCTCCCATAATTCTTGGGGAACAGCCAGCAAAGCCCGATCAAAACAGGCTTTTTAGAGATTTCCATTGTTGAAGTCACAATAATGTATCAATCTGAAATTGCTCTGAATTTTCCGAAGCAAAAATCAACATTAATTTTTGATATCTGGGTGTTCAATTCGTAATTGTTCACAAGCTACAGTTTTCTGTCGTACACCCCAATTTGATTATTTAACTATCTTTACATAAACTCGTCTTGCCGGAAGTGTCCTTGACCCTTCACAGAGGATTTAAGCCCCCACCTAAAGGTGGATTGTTTTTAGGCAGGGGATTTAAGCCCCTGCCTAAAAACTTCGCTATCAACTGCGGTGCCGCTCGCGTAGTCGAAGCGTCAACTGTCAACTGTCAACTGTCAACTGTCAACTGTTAACCTTCACCTTTATGCAGGAGAGGAAAATCAAATCCGGCACTTCTAACAGTCGTATCGATATCTCATAATACATAGGAATAAGCGTCCTGATTGTGATTTGATTCGCCAAATTTATCTTCTATTCTCGTTCCACCGATCAGTTTGATCTGGTATTTGATACTCCCCACTGATGAATCAGGGGGATTCTTGACTAAGACCACAAAGGGACTCTCAAAGGCGTTATCAAGGCACCTCTACTGACTCCCTTGAGACTCATCCCCAAAGTTGCCGCTACTTTTCGACCGATATTAGCTGCACCATTGCAGTCAGCATTAATCAACAAACCTTCAAGAGTACGATACAATCCGCGCTTAACTCGTTTGCCACTTGCTTGCCACCCTTCTGGTTTTTCGCAGAATTTAGGTAACAAATCAAGGTCAACAAATGAAGCTTTGGAAGTATATGACTCTTCCGTTTCTACAAACTTAATCCCGTATCTTTCGCACAGTTTAGCAATTATAGTCTTGAGTCTGCCCGTCGGAATTTGCACAAAATTCTGATTTGTTTTAGACCCAAGATTAATGGCATTCTTCAGGCCAGTGTTCCAGCCGAATATCACAGTACCCAGATTGTTGGCCAAACAATGATTAATCACCTTCCGAGCAGCTTGGTTGATAGCATCTCTCATCATTCGATTACGATTTTCAGTCAATCTCTCAAGTCGTTTTGACCAATAATCATTCGCTTTCCCTTCCCTCAAAAAAGCAACGCGCTTATTATATCCTTGATTAATAGACTTTAGGTGCAACCCATCAATAATAAAGCTAGTCCCACTATTGCTTACACAAGTCAGCCAATTGTTGATTCCGTGGTCGATCATCAAAGCTTTAGATGGGTCTACATCTGCTTGAACAGTCTCAGTTTTGTAGATTAATTCCAAGTAAAAGCAGCCGTTTCTAGGTAGGATTCGATACTCTTTGATTGCTTTGTGGTCTAAGTTTGTGGGCAAAGGTAGATAGAAAGCATCGAGTCCAAACCAGGCTTTCACTTTAGTACCCAGCGGGAATCTCAATAGGCCGTCTTTCAGCTTTACGGAGCGCCATGTATACGTCACTAAAGCTAGACCACCCTGTCGATAATCGGGTAGTCTCGGTCTTTGAGTTACTGTCCCTTCCTTAATGCCTTTTAATAGTCCAATGTAGGACTTAAAAGATTCGGCAACAGTAGTTAAAATCTGCTGTGCGGTATCCGAATAAAATGCTTTATAGTGCAAGTTGCGATTTTCAGTACCTAATACTTTATGCAAATCTGCTCTACTCGGTATTTTACGTGTCTTAAAGTACATTTGACGAGCATAATAGATGCCGCAATTAGTCAATTTTGATGATTCACTGCAAAGGAATTCTAAAATTGCTTTGAGGTCTTTATTGGGATTAATTAGATTTTGTTGGCATCTAAACATTTTGACTCCTCCTTCTTGTATCATACTCTGTCACCTCATATCAAATTATTAATTAGGAATAGAAATGTGGGCGACTAAGTAAGTCGCAGCCACGTTCCTCCCCATGTAAGACAGCCAGGGGCTTCCCGTTCGTCTTTCGGTGAAAACAGTTCGCAGCACGATATAATATGCACTCAATATATTCACCTGTGTTTTTCTCGAAAGATTACAGCAACTTTAGTCCGATCGCGGGATCTAGCCGGCGCTCCGGCGGTTGCGTATCAATGAGTGGAAGAACGAAGCGAAGCATTTTGACAGACAATTTATGAGCGAGAACCAGAGATTTACTACCGAAATGCCAGAGCCCCTACGAATATGTTTGCGAAAATGAGATGCACCCGCTCTCCAGCGCCCTTGCCCTGACTGATATTAGGGGGTTGATTGACCAACTGAGCCGCCGGAGCGCCCTGAGAGCGGGTGCAATTGCTGTACGATCGATCGGAGTTAGACTTGCACTTTTTCCCCTAATCGTGGCATCTCTGGTGCTTTGGGCAGACTTTCGATCGGCAAATTACTGCGACGAAACACCGCAAGCTTGAGCATCCATCTGTTAATCTTAGCTAGGGATGTACTTTGTGGAAACCGGCCATTTAGCTCGATCGAGGTTTTGAAAGTCTCGATCGCCCGCAGCGCAGAGTGTCGCAGCACCTCGATCGAGCTAAAAGGTAAAACAGGTAAAGCCGGCTCGCTCCCGTGACGGGCAATGAAGCCCAAAACTGCCCAAAGTTGGGTTATCAGGTTCTGGGGTCGGCGACGAACATTCGATCGATTGGCGTCCCCGATGTTAAAATCAATCAAACGTCGTTGAGTTTTGCGAGTTTTGCAATTACCGCTTGACCGATACATTTTAGGCGATCGGGTATTTCCGTAAGCAAAGAGTGCGAGGGTGTCGGCAACCAGACGTTAAAACCTTTTTGATTGTTTTTAATACCTTTGGCACTACCTAGAAATCTAGTATTAGGGAATTGGTTTTGATTGAGCCGAAATTTAGTTTAAAATGCTGAAATTTTCTAAGTTACATTAGATCCTACTTAAACTTAAGCACAAAAAAATGTGATTTAATTCTGCTAATAAACGCCTATAAATTACGTGATAAAATTAGTATGACGTCAGTAATTTTTCTCAGTTTGGCATCTGAAAAACTAGCGTAAAAAGTATTAATATAGTGACCTGGAATTGTGAATACTTCCTTTTTTTCCTCACCGTCTCACCAACAACAAACTCCCGGACTTTCTGGCTTTTCGATCCGCGTCGCTGCGTTGAACGACTTAACGCAGCTAGCCGATATTTTGGCCATGAGTTTTTATTCCCGCGAGGGGTTTGTAGAATGGATATATCCGGTGTTGCGTTTAGGCATTTACGAAGATTTAAAAAATCGACTGCGTTCTAAAGTAGAACATTATATTTGTCTGGTTGCTGAGCTAGTCTCACGCGAGGAGGGAACGCAGAAAGTGCGATCGCACCGACGAGATCAGTGCATAACAGGAACCATAGAAATGGCTCTGCGTTCTCGCTTCCCTTGGCAAATCCCGAGTTCTGACTATCCTTATTTGTCAAATTTAGCTGTTCATCCGGAGTATCGGCGGCAGGGAGTTGCTCAATTATTACTCAGCAACTGCGAGGATATAGCCAAAGAATGGGGATTTTCGGAGATATACCTCCACGTTTTGGAAAATAATCATCCGGCGAGACAGTTGTACTATCAAGCCGGCTACCGCTTACAACAGGTGGATTGGAATTGGACTTGTTGGGTTTTCGGCCAGCCGCGACGGCTGTTTTTACGCAAGCAGATTGTGCTTTCGTGAACTCAGTATTTAATACCATTTTTTTAAAGTAGCGTTAGAGATTACCCCACCAACCCCCCCTTAGTAAGGGGGGGGCTAAGAGTTCATCCATAGCACATAGGTCAGAAAAATGGTATAAAAGGCCAAACAGGCCAAACAGGCCAAACAGGCCAAACAGGGCATACCTCACCACGCTTGAGAACTGCTATAGTGCAGGATTGGTAATATCAATTCCGGCTGCGCCGGAATTATATAGAGGACACGGCAGTGCCGTTTCCCTACCACGATTAATCGCGCAAAAAACGGCACGTGCAGTCTCTTGATTTCAGTAATATTAATAATTTCGATGTAACCGGAATTGATATTAGATAAATTCCGGCTGCGCCGAAATTAGATAGAGGACACGGCAGTGCCGTTTCCCTACCACGATTAATTGTAGGGAGACGGCACTGCCGTTTCCTGATTTCGGGTTATATTAATTTTGGTTACATCGGAATTGAGATAACTGGGAACGGGGACGAATTCACTTCTTTTTTCTGGTATGTGAAAAATGCCACAGCAGCTCAAAAGTGCTGTGGCATTTTGTCATGAGAATAGGAGACTTTCGCCCCCAATTTTAACCTTCAGCGCGTAAGAGATTGGATAAGAAATCCGAGGAGCCGATCGCCCCATTACCTCCGACAAAGTTAGCTAAAACCCGATCGGTTCCTACTACTCGCAACAACGAACCGTCAGGAGTGGCGCTAAATTGCAACTGCTGGAAACTCAGTCCACCTGTCAACACCAATTTATCGATGCCAACCTCGAAGTTAAGAATAGTATTCGAGCCCTGGAGAGCACCCAAAACAAATTGATCGCTGCCAGCACCTCCCGATAAAGTATTGTCACCTGAGCCTCCAAACAGAATGTCATCTCCTTCGCCGCCAAACAGGATGTCGTTATCTTTACCGCCGTAGAGGGTATCGTTACCAGCATCGCCATTAAGGGTATCTTCGCCTTCGTTTCCGTAGGCCAAATCGTTGCCAGCACCGCCGTTGATGCACTCTTGCTGACCGTTTGCACCCGCTGGGACTCCACGATTATCAGACCGATCGCCAAAAATGGTATCGTTGCCGTCGTCGCCACAAATCTCATCGCTACCGTCACCACCGTAAATCAAGTCGTCGCCTTGGTCTCCGTGTATCAAGTCGTTACCCTTGCCGCCGTAAATGTCATCGTTGGCTTTACCGCCGGCGATGGTATCGTCAGATTCCATACCGAATAGCAAGTCAGAGCCCCTGTTACCAAAGATCCAGTCCATCCCATCGATATCTTCGCGCTGGAAATCTCGAACACCGCCGTAAATAGTGTCGTTACCGCTATCTCCGGTAAGGCTATCGTTACCGATTTCGCCCCAGATGAGGTCATTATCCTTGCCGCCCCAAACGCAATCGTTGCCTTTGCCGGCTTGGACGGTATCTTCACCGTTACCGCCGCCGATGATGTCCCCACCGGTGCCACCAAAGATTAAGTCTTGTTCAACAGCATCCCCAACAGGATTGGAACTGCCGCTGTCACCGAGGATGGTATCAATACCTTCGCCGCCGTAGAGAGTATCGGAGCCGAGTTGACCAAATATTAGGTCATTACCTTTGCCTCCGTAAGTCCGATCGTTACCTTTGCCCGAAATCAGCGTATCGTCGTTTTCTTGCCCACTGAGGAAGTCGTTACCGTCGCCTCCGTACAGGAGGTCGCGTCCCTGGCTGTCGATGGCTCCCTTGTCTTGGTTTCCGCCCAGTAAGGTGTCGTCTCCAGTACCACCCAACAGAGTATCGGAGCCGAGTTCGCCCCAGATCAAGTCATTTTCTTTACCTCCAAGGGCAAGATCATTATCTTTGCCAGCATGGATGGTATCGTTGCCCTCGCCAGCGTTGATTACGTCTGCACCGTCGCCTCCGAAGATCAAATCGCGAGCATTGTCAGGATTTTGGGAGTTGTTCTGCCCAGTGTCTCCGAGAATCGTATCGTTACCTCGATCGCCCAAAATGGTATCTGACCCTAACTCACCAGCAATCCAGTCGTTATCTTTGCCAGCGAAGATGAAATCGTTATCCCGGCCAGCGTAAATAATATCCGGTTCGGTGTCGCCAAAAAGGGTGTCATTGCCTTCATCGCCCTGAATTTCGTCTGCACCATCTTTGCCTAAAAGCAAGTCATTACCTTTAAAACCAATGATTTTTTGGTTGCCTTTGGCATCGAAGATCACGTCGTTGCGATCGGTTCCTTTGGTAGTTTGTCCTTCTCCAAGTTGTGTAATCGGCCTGTTAAATGAAATCCGAGGCGGTTGTGTTGGTAGGGGAAAGTTAATTCCCGGTTTTCCTACCAAAGGCTCGCAGTCACACTCCAAATCTGGCTCAGTAACTAAACTTGGTAGGGGCGTCGGAATCGGCGCTGGAGTTGGCGTCGGAGTTGGTAGCGGAGTTGGCGTCGCCCCTGGGACAGCAGCAACAGTGGCAGTAGCGGGACTGGTAGCGCCGCTGTTGTCGGTGGCGCTGTAGTTGAAATTGGCTCCTGTAAAGCTGCCTGTGGCTTGGA
>CASBQF010000136.1 GCA_949127775.1 Oscillatoriales cyanobacterium PMM_0080 | reverse complement strand
GCACTTCATCCATGCCATCTAGCAACAGCAAAACTCTACCCGTTTTGAGTAAAGTTTCAATTACAGACGGATTGGGTACACCTGATGTGAGAAATGCCTGATGAATGTAATTTAGGATGCTAAATTTGCCATCATCTCTGCACTCTTCGGCAAAATCTCTCAGGGCGATGAAAACTGGCACTTGATGGGCGGCAAATTTGCCCCGGTTGCACAGAATGGCTAGATGTTTCAAAAAGGTGGTTTTGCCGACTCCTGGTTTACCTAATACTCTGAGTTTGGAGTAGGTTTCGACGGCTTGCATTCCTGGTATTTGTTTTTCGTCAACTGCGCCTAAGCCGACGCGCTCAAATTCGGCGGGCTCTAAGTTTTGCAGGTCGGCAATTTCAAACCACTGTTGGCTGGCTATTTCTTCTAAAATGTTGACATCGACGTAGATGTCGTCAATGCTGACTGGGCGGCTGATGTCGAGTAATTGCAAGATGCCGCACTGGTTTTGAATTGTGTCTCGATATTGCGATCGCACAACTTGTACTAAACTGTCAATATTCCCAGAGGGAGTCTCGGCCGCATTTCCTTCTGGAAATTCCGCAGGCGGATTTTCGGCAATCTCTCGCCAATTTAAATCAAGTATGGTACAAATGGCTAAAAAAGTCTGGCGATCGACAGATTTGCCTGTGAAAAATCGCCCAATTGGCTGACGAGTCTTTAAGTTGGCTTCTCCGGCTAGATTGTCCTGAGTCCAGCCCTTGATGGCAAACGCTGCTTTCGCCCGTTGAATTCCAGAAGCGGATACTTGGAGCGATCGTTTTACCATAAAATAACAACCTCATGTTAAGACTCAAAATTCAAATTTTTTCAATATCAAGCATTTTTATGAAAATTTGTTAGTCCCACGATATAAGGCAATACGGTTCAGATAAGGTTGTTTATTCTCAGAGATCCCCCTAAATCCCCCTTAAAAAGGGGGACTTTGAGTAACTTCTTGTCCCCCCCTTTTTAAGGGGGGTGCCAGGGAGATCGGCTTTAACTAAACCGTATTGGGATATAAGGTGGGCATTGCGCACCCTACATTAGCCTTAGAACGCAAGTCTTAAATTTGTGAATTTTTTGGCTTCAGCAAGGGTTCAATCTGCTGTCTTTGATACTGCAATTCATCCGCCAAAGGCTGGTAAATTTCCCGATCGCCCGTTTCATCGCCATAATCCCACAAACCATTGTAACAGTGCCTGTCGTCATCCCAACCCGGATGGTTGACGATCGGATACAAGCAAACTCCCTCGATCGGCACTCCTGCTTCCAGCGCCGCCGCTACCTCAGTGCACACATAATTAAACCAGACAGGTCTAAAATCGTCTTCAGTGCCTGTTTCTGCTACAAATAAGGGGCGGCCGTAGCGATCGAACACTTCTTGCAGCATCTCGCTAAACGGGCGGTACAGCGGATCGGTGTATTTCATCGGATCTTGATTGTGAATCCACTGATTGCGATCGTAATAATTCACCCCAATAATATCGAGATATTTTTCCTGGCCGCCGAGCTCTGGGCGAAAGCGTCCCGCCAACATATCCCAAGCTTGATATTGAGACAAGCGATAACCTTCTGCCTGGTCTCGATCCTGGGGTTTGTCAGGAGCGGCAATAATGTTAATTACCGGGTCGATTTGCACGATGCGAGTGCTGGGATTGATTTCCCAAACTGATTCTATCGCTGCGATCGCCGCTTTGACTAACTGAATTTTGAGTTCGTCTCCGCGCCCCTCCGCAAAGGGATTGATGTAGGCGACATCACCGCCGGCCCAGGCAATAAATGAAATTTCATTGACAGGTGTCACGAATGGTGTTTGGTCAGTTTCGTTTGTGAGCACTTGCATAAAAGCGCGCACCATTTTGGCAAATCTGGACACGAATTCGGGACTGAAAATATCAATATCGTCGGGCCAGCCGTAGTGAAACAAATCCCAAATTACCTGCATTTTGGTGTCGCGGGCGGCGCGAATTATTGGCAGGGCGCTGGAAAAATCGTATTGTTCCGGCGACTGTTCGATTAAGTGCCAGCGCAGGCCTTCGCGGACTGTGTAAATGCCTTGCTGCTGCAAGCGTTGGTAGTCGGCGACTGCGAATTTATCGTGGCCGGTGGCGGCGGTGACATCAAGGCGTTTTCCCGATCGCAATTTGTGGGTGGAACATTCAAAACCGCCCATGAAAAAACTTTGAAACATTGCTGGTTATTAGTTATTGGTTATTGGTTATTGGTTATGGGTTATTGGTTATTGGTTATTGGTCATTCGTAATTTAGACCTTGGTAATTGTTAGCAATTAACTAATCACTAATCACTAATAACTAATCACTAATAACTAATAACAACAACCAATAACTAATAACCAATAACCAATAACCATTTAGCACTGAGTAATAGCTTCCGGCTGCGAACTTTCTTCGGGAATATCCCAGCCGAGAGTTGCCGCAGCGATCGCACTCAGGGGAAACTTAGGAGTGCGATCGGCATACAGCAAACCATTAGCTTCTTGGAAAGTATCAGTCAACTGCGTATAACAAAATCCGCTGAACATTTCCACTCGATTTACCACGTGCAACAGCGCCGTATAGCGCTGTTGCAGTTCCTGGGTGTCCGAGGCGCGCACGTAGCCCCAAACCCTATGAAAATCGGGGTTTTCGCGGCCGGCGCAGGCGATGCCGCCGAATTCCGTCAGCATCACCGGCTGTCCTTGGTGGGGGTGGCCGTCGAGGGTGAGAACTCGCCCTCCGGGACGCCCGCGATCGAATAAATCGACTAGCTGGACTTCTGGCCCGTAGCGCTTGGCTAAAGTTTGCGGGTTGTTGTCGTAGTCGTGAATCGCCAGGATGTCAGTATCTGTGCTTTCCCAACCGTCGTTACCAATTACCGGGCGAGTCGGATCGAGGGTTTTTGTCAGAAAATACAGCGCTTGGACGTAGTGGCGGTGGGCTGGCGCTTCGACTAAATTCGGCACTCCCCAGGATTCGTTGAAGGGCACCCAGACTACGATACAGGGATGACTGGCGTCGCGGTCGATCGCTTCTGTCCACTCCCGCGTCAATCTGTCAACGGCCTTGGGAGTGAAGCGGTAGGCGCTGGGCATTTCTTCCCAAACTAACAGCCCCAGCACGTCGGCCCAATACAAAAATCGCGGATCTTCGATTTTTTGGTGTTTGCGCACGCCGTTGAAACCCATTGCTTTGACTAATTCGACATCCCGGCGCAAGGCTTCGTCGGAGGGCGCCGTCATCAGGGTGTCGGGCCAGTAACCTTGATCGAGCACCAGTCTCAGGTAGTAGGGGCGGCCGTTTAGCATGAAGCGATCGCGCTGAATGCTGACAGTCCGCATCGCGGTGTAAGATTTAATTTCGTCGAGCAGTTTGCCGTCGGCCCACAATTCCACTTGCGCGTTAATTAATGTCGGTTTTTCGGGACTCCACAGCAGTTCGTTGCGGTAGTCGTCGATTCCCGGATCTGAAAGGGCGATGCGGCGGTGGATTTCGCCGTTGATGACTTCGTAGGTGTCGTTAACTAGCAGCATACAGCCGATCGACAGTTTAACTTTAATTTGAATCCCCGACTGGCGATCGCCCGCGACAAACGCTTCAAAACCGATTTCCCAGCGTTCAAACTGCGGAGTCCAGCGGATGCGATCGATATAAGTGTGAGGCACCAATTCTACCCACACTGTCTGCCAAATGCCAGTTGTGCGCGGATACCAAATGCTGTGCGGTTCCACTTGCCAATCTTGCTTCCCGCGCGGTTTTGCCAAATCTTGGGGGTCGTCCTGGGCCCAAACTGTCACCCGCTGCGGGCCGATGGGGTTAATAAGTGCTGTAATGTCTGCGGTGAAAGGGGTGTGTCCGCCTTCGTGTTCGATGACAAACTGACCGTTTACCCAGACGCGGGCGCGGTAGTCTACGGCGCCGAAGTGGAGGAGAACTCTGCTTTCTGTGTGTGGTACGTCAAATTCGCGATCGTACCAACAGTTAGCGTGAAAATTCGTGTCGCCGATCCCGCTTTTTGCCGATTCCGGAACAAACGGCACTTCTATAGTGTGACTCCAGTCGGTAATGTCGATCGGCTGCACGCAGCATCCCCCGTCGTCATAAGCAAATCGCCACTCACCGTTCAGACAAATCCAGTTACTCCGGCGCAATTGGGGGCGCGGATAACCAGTTTTTCGACCTCTAACAGTCACCTTACTGTCTAGAGTGGAAGACTCTTCAATATCGCAATTTTCTAGTTCTCTACCTAACCAACTCATCGGCACATCTACCCTAAGTTATATTTATAGGTTAGCGATAATTACCCCGACTTTGACAAGTTTTTTGCCAGCTAATTTATCGTTAAAAAATTTAATTTTTTGACTTAAAACAGCCTCAGCTTTACTTTGTCTTGTCTCCGGCTTTTCTAGACTTGTAGGGTGCGTCAGTCAGCTAACAGCGCTGAAAATTAAGCTATTATTCTATTCTCACTGAACCACCCTGCGCTACAAGCAGCCTCACTCTTGACTGCAAAGTTTAGCTAGCAACACTTTGCAAATCTCCTAAATGTTCAGCTAGGTCACTTGTGACGGGAACGTCTTCAGGAGGCGGCAAACACTGAAATATCTGTTCTAGCCCCGTGAGTTCAAACAGCATTCTCACTTGTTCACTCATGGCAGATATCAAGAGTATACATTCGCGGTCTCTAACTAATTTGACGATCGCCACTATAGCCATTAACTCGGGATTTTTCAGGAAATTTATCTTTGAGAAATCCAGCATCAGAATTTTTCCACCGCTTTCAATTAGGCGCTCTATTTCTTTATGAAACTTATAAAATTGAGATTTTTCCAAAACTTCATGAGACAAAACTATTTTAACGAGAAAGCTCATTTTTACCTCAATCGTGGTTTGAATTGTTACATAACTTTTGAAGAAAACCAAGTAGGGTGCTTATGGCGCACCTTACATTTTCAACTATCACCGTAGACTTTTCCCTCCTTACAAACTCACAGCATCCAGCTATTTGCTAGCAGATTTACCGTTACCGTTGGCAGTGGCAACTTCTACAGAAGCTGGGGCTGGCATCTCGGAAACTGCCTTTGACGAGCTTAAATTAGAGGCAGAACCGTTAAGATTTTCCACAAATTCAATGACCGGCTTGGTCGTAATTTGAGTGTAAGTTGTCAAAGCTTGAGCGACAACTTGATCCATGTTGTAATACCTGTAAGTCGCCAGCCTTCCCACAAAAGACACTCCCGGAGTTGCATCAGCCAAAGCCTTATATTTCTTGTAAATTTCGGCATTTTCAGGACGCGGAACCGGATAATAAGGGTCTCCCTCAGCTTGGGGATATTCGTAGACAATGCTTGTTTTTTGATGCTCTTGTCCGGTGAGGTATTTAAACTCGGTGCAGCGAGTATATAAATGCTCATTCGGATAATTTACCACGGGTGCTGCTTGGTGTACGGGTACGTTTAGCGTCTCGTGCTTGAATTCCAAGGAACGGTAAGGAAGCTTGCCATAACAATAACTGAAATAGGAATCGACCGGCCCGGTGTAAATCATTTCCCCATAAGGAATAAAACTCTCAATCTCGCGGTAGTCGGTATTCAGCATCACCTTGATATTTGGATGAGCGAGCATCTTTTCAAACATCCGAGTGTAGCCGTGCAGGGGCATTGCTTGATAGGTATCGGTGAAATAGCGATCGTCCCGGTTAGTGCGGGTTGGCACGCGCGCAATCACTGATTTGTCAAGTTCCGACGGGTCTATTCCCCACTGTTTGCGCGTGTAGTTGCGGAAGAATTTATCGTAAAGTTCGCGACCTACTTTGCTGACAACGACATCTTCAGAAGTGCGAATATAATCCTTTGGTTCTGCTACTTTGGCAAAGAAATCTTCTACTTCAAATGAAGTTAGATTCAGTCCATAAAGTTTATTTACAGTGTTGAGATTGATCGGAATTGGTAGCAGTTGACCGTCAACGCTGGCAAGCACCCGGTGTTCGTAGGGCCGCCACTCGGTGAACTGCGAAAGGTACTCGAAAACAGGGCGCGAATTGGTGTGAAAAATGTGGGGCCCGTATTTGTGTACGAGGATGCCGTGATTATCGTAGTGATCGTATGCGTTGCCACCGATGTGGTTGCGGGTATCAATTATCAAGACTGTTTTTCCGGCCTGATTTGCTAGTCTTTCGGCAATGACGCTACCTGCAAATCCAGCCCCGACAATTAAATAGTCAAACATTTAAATACCTCTGATTTTTGGGAATTGGGAATTGAGAATTGGGAATTGGGCATTTGTAACCAACAGTCAACAGTCAGCAGTCAACAGTCAATAGCTTACTGAATTCTTGCTTCTGACTTCGAGCGCACTTTCGATCAATCCCAGCATTTCTCCCCAGGTACTGTCCCAAGAGTTATCTGCTAAAAATTCATCTACTTCGTCCAACCAACTCGTGCTATCTGCACCTTCCTTGAGGATTTCTTCAGCGCAGGCTACGAATTCTGACGCATTGCTAGCAATGCGAACTAAGCCTTTTTCTCCGTAGGGGTGAACCACGTCGCGAATCGGAGTTGAAATCACTGGTTTCCCGGCGGCGAGGTATTCGGGAGTTTTGGTGGGACTGATAAATTTAGTCGATTCGTTAATCGCAAAGGGCAGCATTGCGATATCCCAACCTGCCAAATATTCCGGCAGTTGTTGATAAGATTTGCCGCCGAGATAGTGAATGTTTGGGTTGTTAGGCAGAATTGCCCGATCGATCTTGACGACGGGGCCAATGATTGCTAAATGCCAATCCGGTTTCGCTTCCGCAATACCGCGTAGCAGTTCGATATCCATGCGTTCGTCGATGACACCAAAAAACCCCAGACGCGGATGGGGAATATCTTTTTGATCTGCCGGTTCTTCTACAAAGTACCGGGCTTTAGCAAAGTGTTCTTTTTCGATGCTGCTGGGGAAAGCATGAATATTCGAGTGCTGGTGCTGCTTGGCTTCGTAAAGGCTGTGTCCGCCCGTAAAGACTACGTTGGCGCGCTTCAAAAGTTCGCTTTCGTTAGCTTTTAACTGCGGGTGAGCACCTTGGAATGCTGACAGTTCGTCCATGCAGTCGTAGACTACGGCTACCGGCTTTAAGTGGTTGGTAAAACTCACAGCCATTGGTGTGTAATACCACAGGATATACTGCTGAATTTCTGCTGTTTTCAACAAGTCATTCAGCATTTCTTGCTGAATTTTTTGTCCTGTTTCTTCGCTAATTTCGTCGCTGAGGTGCGGCACTACTACCCAAACTCCACTTTCGTGGATGCTGACATCCAGCCGCCAATCAGTACCCGCACTAAAAACAGGTTCTTCTACAAAGAATACGCGCCGATTTTTGGCACAGCGGCTGAGCAGGTGTTGAGGTCGCTGATAGACGAAATTCCATCGCAAGTGTGACAGACAAACAAGATCCGGTGTGTCTAAAGCAGATTCCTTTGATAAGTTGGCGCGCACTTTAGGCGGGGGGGCTAGTTGAGAAAGCGATCGCGCTGTATCTAACGAGGTAAATCGTATCTCCCATCCTGCACCGTTATTCCTATAATTATTGTTGAATGAGTTTTCGCAAGGGGACATAATTGACCTCTAAAATTTGTCAAAATGATATACTTTTCAGCAGTATGTAGCAGGGAATTTGCAACATCTATCTGAGGAGTTTTACGATTAGCAAGCGCCGTATTCAGTTTCTCAAGCAATTGTTTACTTGCGAAAAAGTAGGCTTATCTGCTTTTTTTCGGAAGTGAAATTTTGAGATAAGTTAATATTGTGAGACTTGCTATTGTTGATAAATCTAACCCAGTTCTTCGGCAGTTACTTCTATCTGAAGGATGACTTTGAGCTCGATCGCGCCTAGCTTGTAGTGCGTTCAAATCAGCTTAAAATAGCGATCGAGCTGTTATAACGGCTATTAAATGGCAATTCTTCGGGTAAAGCCGATCGCCCTTTCTTGCTGTCTTTGCCAAAACTAAACAAAAGTTGCGATCGGCTTTTTGTTGCCCTTTGATGCAATTTACCTTGTTTTTTCTCGACTCGCGCGATCGGCTACCGCAAGTTGTTGTAGCGAATTATACAAGATTTGCAAACTGGGCTTTATGATTTCACAAAGAGCAGGGCAATTCATGAATTGCCCCTACCGAATGGTTTCCAACTAATCCGATTTAAATCTATCGTCCGGATTCAATGTAGGGGCAATTCATGAATTGCCCTTCAGAGGTGATGGGTGAAACCATTTCTTGATTCGCCGACAGTCTCTTTCCAACCGCCGAATCATCAAGGGGGTCGAAAACCCGAATTTAGTATAAAGTGCTGCGCACCATACAATTAAAGTCGGCGACTGTCAATTTTTGCCATTCCCCCTCCAAAGGCAAAATCTTGCACCATCGAACTCTTTAAGAAATCGTGGGGGAAACCCAATTCAATTGCACTTACTTTGTTTAACTGCTGCATTTGTTCGGGAGTTAATTCAAACTCCAAACAAGCGATATTTTCCTGGAGTTGCGAGAGTTTGCGCGAACCAATAATCGGAATAACTTCGACTGACTGCTGGCGCAGCCAATTTAGGGCTACTTGAGAAGCAGGTTTGCCAATTTCGGCTGCTATGAAGCTAACTTCGCGAGCAATATTGAGATCGCGTTCGCTAATTTTTCCAGATTCAGGTGAATTAAGCCGTTTAGCTTCGCTGGCTGTTTCAGAAGTGTTGTATTTTCCTGTCAGCAAACCGCCCGCTAGGGGGCTCCAAGCTGTGACGCCAATATCAAAGGCTTTTGCCATTGGGATCAAATCGCGTTCGGGAGTTCGCTCTTTTAAGGAGTATTCTATTTGTAAGCCGATAAATGGTGTCCAACCGCGCAGTTGGGCGATCGTATTTGCAGAAGAAACAATCCAAGCCGGCGTATCGGAAATGCCGATGTAGAGAACTTTGCCGGCGCGCACCAAATCGTCAAAGGCGCGCATTACTTCTTCGATTGGTGTGGTAAAATCCCAAGCGTGCAGCCACAGCAAATCTATGTATTCAACTTGCAATCGCTTCAAACTGGCCTCTACTGCTTGCACCATATTTTTGCGGTGGTTGCCGAAACCGTTGATTTCGCCATTCTTGGTGTTGAGGCTGTATTTGGTGGCGACTACCCATTTTTCGCGATCGGCTGCGATGAAATCGCCGACATATTTTTCGCTAGTACCGTTAGTGTATAAATTCGCGGTATCAATGAAATTGCCGCCTGCTTCTGCAAAGCAATCAAACATTTTACGGCTTTCCTCGTAGGAACCTCCCCAACCCCAGTCTTCCCCAAAAGTCATGGTTCCGAGGCAGATTTCGGAAACGCGAAGTCCGCTGTGACCTAGTAGTTTGTATCTCATCTGGCTCTTCCCTTAGTTAATGGCTGTTAACAGTTTAGATCGGGATTTGCTCAACTGTTGCGATCTGTCGGGTGGCGGGCTTTGGCGGTGCGATATTGGCGACGCAGGATGTTGAATGTTTTGTCAAATTTAGCAAGATGTCGTAGCTAGCTGGGCCGGGCGCGATCGCCCTTCGGTTTACCTTGAACAGTGTCGATCTATATCTGGCGCGATCGGCTGACCAATGTATTTAGAATCACATTGTTTTAATACCAAATACAGTAAAGTAGATAAATTTTAATCTACCTTTAGAGAGGTATTTCCTAAAATTAGTTCTAAAAGAAAATAAATTTTCTATCAAAAAACCAGGCTGAACTAGATAAAAAAAAATATGTAGCTAAATTAACTTTTTAGCGCTATAGTGATTTACAGATTACAAAAACAAGGTGACTACTGTGGCTGACATCGTTGATACCGCCGTTGCGGCTGGTTCTTTTACAACCCTAGTTGCTGCCGTTACAGCCGCTGGTTTAGTAGATACTCTCAAAGGCGCGGGCCCTTTCACAGTTTTCGCACCTACAGACGAAGCTTTTGCTAAACTTCCCGCAGGTACTGTAGAAGCACTGCTTAAGGACATTCCTAAGCTCACAAAAATCTTGACTTATCATGTCGTTGCTGGCAAAGTCATGGCTGCTGATGTAGTCAAGCTAAAATCTGCCAAGACCGTTGAAGGTTCAGAAGTCAAAATTGATGCTTCCAATGGCGTCAAAATCAATGATTCTACCGTTACCGCAGCCGATGTTGTTGTTGATAACGGCGTCATCCACATCATCGATTCAGTCTTGCTTCCTGCGTAAGTATAGACGCAAGATAGCGTAATACTATCTTGTTGAGGGCGGTGGCTGTTGTTAGCCACCGCCCTGTTTTAGTTGATAGTTGAGATTTAAATATTTGATGAGCTGTTCGGTATTTAAATTGTATATTGAAAAACAATCAAACAATGAGTGGGGTGTCCCGCCTGCGGTGAATATACAATTTAATGCGCGACAACTTATCAATTGTGGTTGCACTCTTGGACATGATAGAGGAGACTACACGTGTCGTGTCCCTACAATGTGATTATTTTGAGTAGAAATACGGCACGTGCAGTGTCCTAATTTCGGCTGATAATTCCGATGCAACCGGAAACGATATGATGCGGCCAAGGTACTCGATCGTCAAAAACTATTATAGAGCAGCCGGGATTTGCCGATCGCCCCTCGCTTGAGTCTAGCCCCCTAATTTGTCGCTACATTTACCCAGAAAACAGGTTGCAGGTCAATTACGACAGGTACTCTGGACAAAATTTTTATCAAAAAAATAACAAGTGCGATCGGGTTTAAGCTGTTATCCATCTAAATTGGATATTTCAATTCCCGATTAAAACTCAGAAAATCCTCTCTCCCTCTCGCCTTCTCGCCTTCTCCCTCCAACATCACAGACAATCTAGATGCTAGCGCAGAGCTGAGTCAGGCTTCGTCCTAAGTAAGATACAATAAGAACCACAAGAAAAGTGCGATCTACATTATTTGATAGTCAATGCTATGCAATCTACAACTGGGCCCGAGACAGAACCGGCAATGGAAGCTCCCAAACACGGCTTACCCGTTACCATCATTACAGGATTTCTTGGCAGTGGCAAAACAACCCTGCTCAACCATATCCTGAGCAACCAGCAAGGTGTGAAAACAGCAGTTTTGGTCAATGAATTTGGCGAAATCGGCATCGACAACGAACTGATTGTCACCAGCGATGACAACATGGTTGAGCTGAATAACGGCTGCATCTGCTGCACGATTAACGAAGATTTGGTAAATGCAGTTTACAAAGTTTTAGAACGTCAAGAAAAGCTCGATTATCTAGTAGTAGAAACCACCGGACTCGCCGATCCGCTACCAGTAGCTCTAACTTTTTTAGGCACAGAATTGCGAGACATGACTCGTCTCGATTCCATCGTTACAGTAGTAGACGCAGCCAACTACAGCTTAGATTTGTTCAACTCTGAAGCAGCTTACAGTCAAATTGCTTACGGCGATATAATTGTTCTGAACAAAACTGATTTGGTTGACAACGCAGAGCTGGATTTGTTGGAAGTTAAGATTCGCGATATCAAAGAAGGCGCTCGAATTTTGCGAACAGTAAAATCGCAAGTTCCACTGGCGCTTGTGCTGAGTGTAGGATTGTTTGAATCTGATAAGTATTTCCAATCTGAGGAAACTCCTAGCAGTCACGACCACGCTCATCACGACCACGCTCATCACGACCACGCTCATAACGATGAACACGATCATGCTCATCACGATCATGCTCATCACGATCATTCTCACCATTTAGAAAATGACGGATTTACCTCACTTTCTTTTCAGAGTGACCAGCCGTTTTCTTTAAGAAAATTTCAATATTTCTTAGATAATCAACTACCAACAAACGTGTTTCGTGCCAAAGGAATCATGTGGTTTGAAGAAAGTCCGAAACGGCATATTTTCCACTTAAGTGGCAAGCGATTTTCCATCGATGATGATGAGTGGAAAGGTGAGCCGAAGAACCAGCTTGTGATGATCGGTCAGGGTTTGGATATCGAGGGTTTGCGATCGCAAATCGAAAACTGTCTCTGTACGCCTTCACCTAATCGCGGCAGAGGGTTTGGGGGAAAGTAAAGATAGAATAGCCAGATTAATTGTAGATATACAGGAGACTGCACGTGCCGTGTCCCTACGCCAGATGAATTGTAGATATAGAGGAGACG
>CASBQF010000135.1 GCA_949127775.1 Oscillatoriales cyanobacterium PMM_0080 | reverse complement strand
TTTGCTAAACCCGCCCCTACAATTCGGGCGGGTTTTGCCTTGATAAATGGGCTGGTTTCATAGATTATTTGCTAAACCCGCCCCTACAAGATACTATTGTTTTTTCGCAATGACTTACTATGATTAAAGGCACTACTAAACTGTTAGGAGTAATCGGTCATCCGATCGCACATTCTCTGTCGCCGGCGATGCACAATGCTGCTATTTCCCATTTAGGCGTCGATTTTGTTTACCTAGCCTTTCCGGTAAAACCAGAGGATTTAGAAGTTGCTCTTTTAGGCTTTGGGGCGATCGACCTTCGGGGATTTAGCATCACCATTCCCCACAAACAAGCTATCTTACCGCTGCTGGCGGAGGTTTCTCCGATCGCCCGGGCGATCGGCGCAGTCAATACCGTATACCGAACTGACAAAGGTTGGTGCGGCACAAATACTGACGTAGAAGGCTTTCTCGCGCCGCTGCAAACCCCCCCAACCCCCCCTTACCAAGGGGGGGCTAAAGACGATCGACCTGCCTTAGAAACTAATGATAGGGCTGTTCCTTCTAATCCCCCCCCTTACCAAGGGGGGGCTAGGGGGGGTTCAGATTGGAGTCAGAAAGTAGCGGTAATTTTGGGCAACGGTGGCGCAGCGAGGGCTGTTGTGGCTGGATGCGCTCAATTGGGTTGTGCACAAATTCACGTTGTCGGCCGCAACGAACAAAAATTAGCGGAATTTCATGACAGTTGGGTAACTTCTGAGATGCCCGTTCCGAATTTGCGAGTACATACTTGGGATGATTTGTCAATGTTAATCTCGCAGGCGGATTTGTTGGTGAACACGACGCCTGTGGGAATGTATCCGCATGGGGAAAAGTCGCCGATTTCAGAAAATGCGATCGACCAAATTTCCGCAGGTGCGATCGTCTACGATCTAATTTACAACCCGAATCCTACCCAGTTTCTCAAAGATGCACAGCTTCGAGGCGCCCAAACCATTGACGGACTCGAAATGCTAGTTCAACAAGGAGCGGCCGCCTTAAAAATTTGGCTCGACAAAGAATCCGTCCCAGTTGATGTGATGCGCCAAGCCTTACGCCAGCATTTAGGCTTAGATTAATCCGATTTTGATCGCGGTAGGGAAACGGCACTGCCGTGTTCTCCCGGCGCTAATCCGATTTCTTTGGCGGTAGGGAAACGGCATCTTGAGTGTCCTCCCGGAGCCGGACACTCAAGATGCCGTTTCCCTACAGATGTTAATAATTTGACCATGAATTCGCGGTAAGCTGAGAATTAAAATATAGTTGGGCTGCAATTTATGAAATTTCGAGCTATCAGCCTTTTTTTTGTTACTTGCGCGATCGGAATTTTTAGTTTGGTATTCACTCCACCTGCTTGGGCTCTGACGCAGATTAAGCTTTCCGACCTTTCTTATCGCGAATGTCCGGCAGAAATGGCAGAAGGAACAGTCACCAGCGGCAGTTCTATGGAAGCCAACTGTTTTTTGATTACTGGGAAAGCTGAAAATAGCAGTGGCAAACCAGTTGTCAATGCTGATATTTTTGGTCGCATTTATGATGCGGACGACAATCCAGTAATGCAAAACCGGACTCGCTTGGGGTCTATAGAAGAAGTTCCTCCTGGAGTTAGCGATTTTCAACTCAGAATTTCGGTGGCCTCCAATCAAAGAACACCTTTGAAGCTCAAGCAATTTAAAGCTACAGGTTTTACTGGTTTGGTTCGCCGCTAATCTCAATTCATACAACCATCAATAGTTCGGACGAAGAGGGCTCAACAATAGTGGCGGCAGGACTGATATCAAATCCGGTAATCGGAATTAATATTACTCACAGTCAGTCCTGGACGCGAGAGCCGTTTCCCTACAATTATTAATCGGGCGATAGTTACATCTGTCGCCAGCACTCATGATTATTTTGCGGTAGGGACACGGCACTGCCGTGTCCTCTATTGTGGCCGTGTCCTCTATTGCTGTGTCCTCTATTGCTGTGTCCTCTATTGCTAAAACGCTATTGCTAAAACGCTGTTTGCAAGTTTCCCAAAAGACCGATTAAGAATTCCGAGCCAAACTGAAGTACAAAAAATGCAATCAGCGGTGAAAAGTCAATCCCTCCCAAGGGGGGAATAATCGATCGGAATAGATTCAGGTAAGGGTCTGTTAACTGACTTAAAATTGAAAAAGGAGGATCGTACCAATTGATATTGGGGAACCAGCTTAATAGCACCCTAAAAATCATTAGGACTACATAGATTTGCAGAAATGTGGACAGCGTGGTTGCCAAAAGACCTATGGAATAACTCATATTTTGTGCTTGAAGTTTGAGTAAAGTTTACAGATGCTTTTACTTTGAGTTTAGCATAGGTGGATCGGAGGACAAGAGCGGGAGAGTGATATCGTTTCCGGCTGCACCGGAATCATATAGAGGAGACTGCACCTGCCGTGTCCCTACGCCAGATTAGTTGTAGGGACAAAGGCACTCGCGGTCTCCTAATTTGAGCTACTAATAATTCCGATGCTACCAGATTTGATATGAGAGCATCCGGCTGTTTACGGGAGGGATCTCCGGCCCTCCTCATCAGAATTTCATCAAACTTGACTTGAAAATCTAGATGCGCTTGGGCTTAAGCCAAAATCTTGAACTGATTTAGGAGTCTTGGACGATCGAACTTTCGCTACTATTATGTGCCTGCGCGTTCCCGTTTACGTCCCCCAGTTGCAGCCGCACGTCATCTATGGCCTGATTTAGCTGGGCAATTTTATCTTCCAAACTCAGCCTTGCTACTTCCATACCTTCGTCTTCGAGGTGGCTGGCTTTCGTCTGGCGGATTTTTCGGGCCTTTGCGTCTGAAGGCTCACTCAGCAAAGCTTCACTAGCGCGCCGCGACAGCACCGCGCCCAAAACCGCACCCACCAAGCCACCAACAGCAGCTCCCGCAATAAATCCGCCTGTAAAACCCTCTCGATTGCTCATGGCTCAACTCAACTGCGCGATATTTCCTTGATTTGTTTATTTTGACACTCTCTCGGTGAGAAACCGGGAGATTGTTATTTGTTAGGTAAGCCAATACTTCCGACTTCTTGGTTGAAACGGATCATTTCCAAAGATCGATCGCCATACAAGTCTTCAATGTGCTCTATGCAGCAGTCGATCGCAAAATCGTTCAACTCCGTCGGCTCAACGCCGTACATTTCCTGAAACACTTCTGAGTCTACCCGACAAAAGCGCGGTCGATCGGCATAAATTCCGCATTCTCGCTTTTTTTTGTCAAAATTGATACACCAACCGTCATCTCCGACCAAGCTCAGGTAGAGTGCCAATTCGTCTGTAGATAAATACTCGTCTAAGTCAGGGCGCTCTGTTGGTTCTAGGTAACAACAAGCACCGCACTGCTTTACGCAACGCCAAGTAGCCATAGTTCTTTCGATTTTAGATTTTAGATTTTAGATTCGGAGCATTATCTCGAAAATGCCCAACTCTAAGAGATTCGGGCTTTTCAAGTATACCAAGTGCCCGCGCCGCAGGAGGAGTTCGCGAAAAGACGGTTCAATTTTTGATTGCGAACACTCTCCGGGAAAGGCATCAAGCCACGGTTTCTGTACGGATGACCGTTTTATGCTTGGGGCTGGCTGCTTTGTGGCTGTGAGGGTCAGTATGGCATTAACTAACACTTGTGCAAGTATTAGCAGTAAAGTTTAATTAGCATTCGCTCTCAACGCAATGAGAAGATACACAGTAAATGCAAAACTTGCACTACTGCCCATGTCAGACTCTAAAGAGAAAATCATCTCACTGCGAATTTTTACATCTGAATTGCTAAGAAACGAATGTGAACTACCCACCGTCAAGCGAGTACGCTATGACGGGGGCTTCCAACTTCAACCGGAACAGCATCCAGCAAAACCGAAGTTTTACCAGGTTGACTTACATTCCGTCCATTGGCAGACGCGCTAGTTCCTAACGCAATGATCCGCAAGGCTTCATCCCTAATGTTCTTCGCTGCGTTGATATCTCTATCGTTACGACTCTTGCACTTAGGGCAGTCCCAATGGCGCACGTTCAAAGGCATTTGGGATACTTTGTGGAGACAATTATTGCAAGTCTTAGAACTGGGGAAAAAGCGCTCTATCTCCATGTAGATATTGCCTCGTTTCTCAGCTTTGTACTTGAGCATTGTTCCAAACATTCCCCATCCAGCATCGCTAATAGCTTTGGCTAGACAATGATTACGTACCATGCCTTTGATGTTGAGATTTTCTACTGCAATGACTTGGTTTTCGTTGACTATCTTGCGGGATAGCTTGTGCAGAAAATCGACCCGGACTCTTTGAATTTTTGAATGAACTTTGGCTACTATTTTTTTAGCCTTTTGTCTGGTATTACTTCCCTTCTGTTTACGACTCAGCTTTTGTTGTTTGCGCTTGAGGTTACGACTGTGTTTCTTGAGATGCTTAGGGTTTGCATACTTGCTGCCATCACTGGTTACAGCAAAGTCAATCAGACCAACATCTAAGCCGATCGCCTTGCCATTAGCATCACTTTGTGGTGTTCCTAGTCCATCATCAACCAAGAGCGAAGCATAGTATTTACCATCTGTATTTTGAGAAATAGTAACGGTTTTAACGATGCCCTCTGGTGTTCGATGAATTATGCAATGCACTTCACCAATGATTGGCAATTTGATAAAATTATCACCTACTTTGACGTTCTGAGGATAACTAATAGATTGTCTACCATGCTTCGATTTGAAACTAGGAAAACCGCCCCGTCGATCGAAGAAGTTTTTGTAAGCCGTAGATAGATTGAGTGCAACGACTTGAAGTGATTGAGAATAAGCATTTGTTAGCCAAGGATATTCTTTTTTGAGATTTGGAAGTAATCCTTGGATCGCACTTCTACTTAGACTTTTACCAGTATCTTTGTAGGTCTGCTGACACAGGTTTAAGCTATAATTCCAGAACCAACGACAACAACCGAAAGCCCCCGCAAAATACGTTTGCTGCTCGGCTGTTGGATAGATTCGGAATTTATAGGCTTGATACATTATCGGTTATCAACATCTCTGATAAGATGATAGCAAGGATGCTAGGAAAATACAAGGAATTTGTTCGTTTACTCATACACCGCCATCTTATTGCCCCGGAGTTACGCTTGTCGAATTGGTCGGCGGTGCAATCGTCTTCTCACCGAAAGACGAGACGGAAGCCCCTGGCTTTAGACACGGGGAGGAAGTCGGCAGCGGTTTGAACCGCCTTGAATATGGTTTACTCTTGCAAATATTATGGTAGGATAGAGTTAGGAGGAAAATAGAATGTATGGATGCCAGCAAAATCTAATTAGTCCAGATAAGGAGTTGAAAGCAGTCTTATAATTCTTGTGCAGTGAAGCCTCAAAGTTAATTAATTGTGGGACTTATTATGCCCGACAACTATTCTTCAAAACCGGAAGAATACCGAGTAGAGCTAAGCTACACAAGGTATTAGGAACGGAAAATCAAAACATCCACTACAAAGTTTTCTATTCAGATACTGCACAGCAGATATTAACTAGCGTTGCTGAGTCTTTCAAGTCTTATTTGGGCTTGCTGACTGGAATCAAAGAAGCGACAGTGACGCAACATCCAAGGCTTCCTGGATACAGACAAGGCGGATTAGCGCTAGTGACATTTACAGGTAGATCGGTCAAATTAAAAGATGGAATCTTGCGATTTCCATTAGGGAGCAAAGTTAAAGCTTGGTTTGGCATAGATGCGTTTTATTTGCCCATGCCGTCTAACTTAGATCATTCCTCTATTCGAGAGTACAGGATTTTACCCAGAAACGGATGTTTATATCTGGAATTGGTTTACCAAAAACCAACTGTCCAATCCGATGTGAACGCTGACTCTGTATTGATGATCGACCACGGGATGGACAACTGGATTACTTGTGTCAGCAATATTGGCACTTCATTCATCGTAGATGGGAGGCATCTCAAATCCATCAATCAAGGCTACAACAAACGAGTCGCAACCTTGATGTCTGGGAAAAACAATGGATTCTGGTCGAAAAGACTGGAACGGCTGACCGAAAGCAGAAATAGAACAATGCGGGATGCGGTTAATAAAGCTGCTCGTAAGGTCATCAATCATTGTGTATCGTCCAAGATTGGTACAGTTATATTTGGATGGAACAAGAGTCAGAAAAATTCGATAAATCTAGGTGCAAAGACTAATCAAAAATTTGTTCAGATTCCCACGGGTCGGTTAAAAGATAGAATTGCTCAATTGTGCAAGCAGTACGGAATTAAATTTGTCGAAACCGAAGAATCCTATACCTCAAAAACTTCTTTTTTAGATGCTGACGAACTGCCTAAATTTGGTGCGAAACCCGAAGGGTGGAAAGCTTCTGGAATAAGAATCAAACGTGGATTATATCGGACTGCGAATGGGTGGCTAATTTAATGCAGACTGCAATGGTTGTGCAAACATTGGTCGGAAAGTAGCAACAATGCTTGGACTCGATCTAAGTGGAGTTGGTAGGGGTGATTTGTCAGCACCCGTAAGACTTAAATTGTGGTCTTATGAATCCCCGTCCCTTTAGGGCTGGGGAGATGTCAATCGCCTTTCATCCCGCCGCTAAGATGAGTACATCCATAGCGGGGGAATTCCCGTCTGTCAAGTTAAAGCCGCTTGTGCAAGGCAAGGAAAAAACATGAGCCTGGTTGTCACAGACTTTGCAAAGGACTACGTAGCGAAGTACGGAGCCGTCCCTAGCCCCGATCGCACCGAAACCAAACCCCCGTCGGTAACTCAGGCTAGGCGGAGTAAGAAAAAGGAGGAATAACACCATGATCCAAGCCCAAACAATACCCAAAACATTCACTTTTGACGAGTTCGTTGCTTGGTATCCAGAGAACTCAGTTCACCGCTACGAGTTACACAATGGAGTAATTGTCGAAATGCCTCTAGGAACTGGTGACCACTCGACCGTAGCCGGATTTATTTCTGGCGAAGTGTTTTTAGAGATTCGGCAACAAAAACTGCCTTACCTCGTACCGAAAGAGTACCTGCTTAAACCCATTCGTGATGAGGCAGGTTATCAGCCCGATGCGATCGTCCTAGATCAAGCTTCTCTGGCACACGAACCGCGCTGGAAAAAGGAATCCATTATCACGATGGGGTCTTCGATCCGGCTGGCTGTAGAGGTCGTGAGCACCAACTGGCGAGATGATTACCATTTCAAATTTGCTGATTACGAAGAAATGGGCATCCCTGAATACTGGATTGTGGACTATTTGGGTTTAGGTGGCCGCAAGTTCATTGGCAATCCCAAGCAACCAACCCTTTCTGTTTGCCAGTTAGTAGATGGGGAGTACCAGGTAAAGCAGTTTCGGGGCGATGACACAGTTGAATCGCTGGCTTTCCCAGAATTGAGGTTGACTGCTGAGTTGATTTTTCGGGCGGGTTTGCCTCCAAGCAGCCCGATCGATGAACCGGGCTAATTACGATCGCCAAAGATCAGGGTTTTTGAGCCGAATTGGCGATCGCCCGCAGGTCGATCGTTCTTTAACTTTTGTTGAATTTTGTAAACTTCCTTAAAAAATAGGGTCGATCGCCCGGTAAAATCAGAAGCGGATTTTCTAATTGAACAATCTAGACTTAATCACTACAGTCAGGAGAACACATGGACTTTATAACCGATCTTTTTAGCGGTGCGAGCAATCTCAACTACCAACTCATTGTTCAGGTAGCTTTACTCGCAGCAGTCGTGCTTTCGGGCCCGATCGTGATTTTTCTGCTGGCAGCTAAAGGCGGCGACTTGTAATTGTAGCACGCTACGAACGGCGATCGAGAGTTGTGAGCTTTGAGTTTTAAATTATTCAAAATTCTAAATGCTCGATCGCCAAATTCCCCTAAATTTCCCCGGCTTTCGCCAGTTGCCTTTTCAAATACCGAGGGCGTGTTTAGCAGTTTGAATCAAATTCTCAAAAAAAGGTAAAGATACATCAACTTCTCTAGCATCCTTGCGAGAGTTGCCCAACAAACCGATGTTTTGTCCGGGCGCAACCACCAAAACTTGTCCTTGAGAGTTGCGAATTCTCAATTCCTCGATCGACCCTACGGGAGATAGACTACAAGAATAAGCTCGATCGCAATAATCAAACTCCACTTTTCCAAACATCGGCGGCCTCGAACTAGCAGCACTTGCCGGCAAGCGGACACCCAGTAATTCTAACTCAACCGAAGTCTTGCCATTAAAACTATTTTCCCGCAATCGGTAAGCAATATCAACCCGACGAGGCAACGGAAAATATTCCCCCCAACGCCAAGCAATCCCCTTCACACTAGCCGATACTTCTCCATCTTGAGTTGCAGTTAACTTAACATGACCTCCTTTGCCAACAACTTTTTGTTCAGTTATACAAACATCAGCCGTCCAAAATACAGGAGCCTTATTTTCAATCCCGCAAGGTTCTAGCGCATCAATTTGTCGGTAAAGGTCGAGATTAATCTCAGCCAAATTCGCTCGCACATCTACTGAAACCAGTGGCTTGAGATGTTCCGGCTGCAAACATTGATTCGCAAAAATTGACAGTTGATTGCCAAATTGTTCGAGATTATTAGCTGGCATAGAGAAACCCCCAGCCGCTTTGTGTCCGCCAAATTTAGTTAATAAATCCGCGCAAAAATTCAGCCCGTCAAATACATTAAATTCAGGAATTCCCCTCGCCGAGCCCCGGATGATATTACCAGTTTCGCCGCCCTCATCTTCAAAAGTACCGATAAAAACGGGTACGCCGTAACGTTCCAGCAACCGAGATGCGACAATCCCGATCACTCCGTGGTGCCAACCGGGCTGCACCACAACTAAAACTCGTTCCTGCTGCAAGTCGAGATTGCTTTTTTCGCACCAAGCAATGGCTTCCTGCTCGATTTCCTGGCACAATTCCTGCCTGCGTTGATTGATTTGTTCGCACTGCATAGCCCTTTTGAGCGCCAATTCGCGATCGTCCGTTGTCAGCAATTCGATCGCAATTTGAGGGTCAGCAAGTCGCCCCACAGCATTAATCCGCGGCCCCAGCCGAAAACCAATATCTTCAGG
>CASBQF010000134.1 GCA_949127775.1 Oscillatoriales cyanobacterium PMM_0080 | reverse complement strand
TTACAAAACTGAGCCCACAGATTGGCGCTTTCGCGCTGCTGTAAAGTTGCTGTCATTTGTTTATGATTGCTGTATTTGGTTGTCAATGTTCTGATGATGTTTCTATTATTAACTGTATTACTAAGCTTTGTAAAGGGGTTTGGCGACAGTAGAACTGATGAAATTCATCAGGAAAGCTGATGAGTGTGACCGAGGGCCGTAGCTGGCGGGGCGGGACGCGATCGCCCGCGCCAGAAAAACAGATGACAGGGCGATCTTCGGTACACCTCAACCCTAACGAACGGGAGCGATCGGAGCTGGAGCAACTGGAGCGATCGGAGTTGGAGCAACTGGAGTGCGAATAGGTGTAGAACTGAACTGCTGGATTTGCTGCGGCGTCAACGATCGCAAAATTCTCAGTCCGAGATTGTCTCGGGAGATGGTTAGAGCATATGAGGGCTCCAAATATGAGCGGAAATCTGATTTGTTGTTCAAATAGCTTTCCATGAAAGCTACGCTGAGTCCGTTGAGATAACGACGGGCTAAAGCTGGTTCCGGCCCGATCGCGCCAGTCGGTGGCAAAAAGACGCTTTGAGAAGATTGCTCGATCGTCGAGAAGTGAGTGCCGTTCTTCATCATTACCAGATACTTGTTCGGCGATGTCAGCCAAGTGAACGGTTGAATTTGTTCGAGCAAAGCTGGGGCGACTGTATCGGCACTACCGGCCACAATCATGACGGGAATTTGGATTTTGCTGAGGTTTGTTTCTCCCAAAATGCTGCTGGCGATCGGGTTGATGGCGATCGCAGCTTTGACGCGCCCGTCAGTGAAATTGTACTCCTTGCGCTGTAGCCCCCGGGCGCGACACTGCAACAGCAGCGAGAGGTTCCAAGTTTCGTTTTCTAACTTACAGTCTTGGTCTAGCTGTGCAAAATTAATCCCCGCGCCGGCTAAGGTCAAAGCTGTATAGCCACCAAAGGATTGACCGATGACGCCAACTCGCTGCAAGTCTAGTTGTCCTTGGTAGGCTGGGTCAGTTGTAGAAAGTTTGGTTAAATAATCGAGCAAATCTTTGATGTCGAGGGGGCGGTTGACAAATTCTGCTGGTTCTGATAAGTCTCTGGATCTACCTGTTATTAAGTCTTGGATTTGTTGGGCGTTGCTACCGGGGTGTTCCGGGACGGCGACGGCAAAGCCATAGGACGCTAAGTGTTTGGCTAGATACTGGAAGGAAGTGCGATCGGAACCCAAACCGTGGGAAATTACGACGACAGGGGCCGGTCGAGGGCCGCCATTTGGTAGATAAATGTCGATTCCAAATGTCCGATCGCGATCGGGACTCGTCAAAGTTACCGATGATTTTTTCCAAGTATATGGGCCTGGTAGCTGGGGCTGTAGTATTTCGCCACTAGGAACAAACGGTTCCGATCCTGCTGTTTCCGACAGTTGGGCGATGCCGACGATCGCCCGATTGGAACGATTTACCAATGTCGTTAGTCCGTCGGCGAGACCTAAGCCACGGTTAATGTCAATCCTGATGCCGTAGGTTGGGAATTTCCGCAACACATTGACAATTGTCAAGCCTTCTGGATCGGCGGCGGCTAAAATTAGAGCTGCTCGGATCGCATAAAATCCAGGCTGTCTACCTTTGGTTTGAATTACTCGGCCCAAACGTTCCAGCAGCACTTCTCCTTGGGGTGTATAGAGAAATTGGGCGATCGTCACGGCTCTGATTTCAGCGCGAGCTTGCAGAACTCTCTGAATCTGTTCTAGTTGTGATTTTTTCGCATACTGAGCAAAGCCGTCCAAGTTTGAGTCGATTTTGCCTTCTGTGGCAAAAAGTGCCAAGGATGCGATCGGCACTGATACCTCTAGCGGCCCATAAGTTACGTAAATTCTCTCAGCTCCCAAAGCAGGTGCAGCGGTGCAAACAGCCGTGAATGCAAACAATCCTAGGTATTTTGGGGCGATCGACCGCCGAGTGCGAAGGGCAGCAGTGTAGAGACTCGGAAACAGACATTTCATAACTTTCATCAAAATAATACGGTATGCAGGAAACGAGCGCGGCTTCAGAGAAAGAGACGGAAGCAACTAAGGGGACTTGAGTCCCCATAACTTTTGCTCTATAATTATGAGACCAGTAAATTTGTTGACGCGACGAACCATCCTATCTATTTGTACCGAAAAACTCCGGCCAATTAGCACACGAATTAAGCCGTCAAACAAAAAGAGCAAGTAACACTTCTGATCGAAAGCATAGCGAACTGGTGAACGCGATCGACCCAGAAAGCATTTGAAAAATATTTTGAAAAACATAACCTAAGCGGGATTGCAGCATCAAAAGATAGTTGTTTTGAGTGTGTAGAGGCATCTTGACAATGGGTGCATCTCATTTTTGCCAATATATTTGTACGGTGCGACAGCCCTTGCACTCGTTGAAATGCACCCTTGACAATGCCTTTGAACGATCGGTTTCCGATCAGAGTGAAGAATCTGCTGGCGGCGGGCGGCCGCTTGGCTGTAAAACCCAGGACTTCTAGGAATTAGTCGATGAAATAATATAAATTGTTTCGCCAATATTTAATACCAAAAAATCCATCTTTTACTTCGGAAATTAGGTTATCGTGAGAAGCATAGCCTAAGAGTAATTTTCTGAGCTGAAAAGACTAGCTGAAATTGAAAATTCAACGCGCCCGGGGTCAAACCGCGGTCATGCCCACCGATCATTTTTTCAGCGCTGCCAGATATTTTTGATCAAATTTGTAACTACAATCTGAGTGACAAAATTTATGATGTTCAATGCAACTGCTATCCTGATTGACGCTTTTGTTCAAGAGCTGCAAGCTGGCTACCGCCGCACCTACGGCAAGTACAAGCCTGACTACCCTGAAATTATCGCCTGGGCGGGGACTATGGCTCTGGAAAATATCGCTAACTGTGATGCTCTCTACCACAATGTGGAACACACAATGCTCGTCGCCTTGGTGGGACAAGAGATCCTTCGGGGCAAGCATATTCGCGAAGGGGGAGTGTCGCCGGAAGACTGGCTGCACTACTTGATCTCGCTGCTGTGCCACGATATCGGCTACGTGAAAGGTGTTTGCCGCCAAGACCAAGAAGCTGTAGGACTCTACGCTACGGGTATTGATGGAGGCATGGTTTCTGTGCCGATCGGCGCAACTTCCGCCAGTCTAACTCCTTATCATGTCGATCGAGGAAAACTCGTCATTGACGAACGCTTCGGTGGCCACACATTAATTGATGCCGAACAAATTAAGCGCAATATTGAATTGACTCGCTTTCCAGTTCCTTCTAGCGAAACTCATCAAGACAGAAACAATTATTCTGGACTCGCCAGGGCCGCCGATTTGATCGGTCAGTTGAGCGATCCCAATTACCTGCGTAAAATAAGCGCCCTATTCTACGAATTTGAGGAAGTCGGCACTAATAAAATTTTGGGCTACAAATCCCCAGGAGATTTGCGACAAAATTATGCCAAGTTTTATTGGAACGGAGTTTTTCCCTATATTCCAGCAGCTTTGAACTACTTGGAATTAACCCAGGGAGGTAAACAAATTATTGCTAACCTCTATGCTAATGTGTTTCAGGTAGAACACGCTGAACCGCTCGCTTTCAACAAGGCGAATGCTCAAGAATTTATCAAATCCCACGCTAATAGCAATTTGAACGGCGAAAAAAGTCGCGACCTCCAACCTTCTATATCCGGGGATAACAAGAAATTTAGCGAGTTTTCCGACCTGAACTTGTGAGGGATTTGCCCGCAGAATTAAGTAGCTATAAATACGAGTCATAATTAGGATAAGTTGTGAGTTCCTAGTTGCTGGCTCCTTTTTTTGTTAAAATTGAGCTTGATAATCTAATATCATATTTCGTAAAATATTAGAATCTAAAATCTAAAATCTAAAATCAATATGGCAGAAGAGATTCAACAGCAAATTCAACAGTTGAGGCAGCAGCTACAGCAAGCTAGCTATGCTTATTATGTTCTAGATGTGCCGATTATGGCTGATGAGGTGTACGATCGCCTTTATCGCCAATTACAAGAGTTAGAATCGGATTATCCTGAGTTAATTACTGCCGAAAGTCCGACTCAGCGGGTGGGAGAAAAGCCTGCTACTCAATTTTTTAGCGTCAAGCACAATATTCCTCTCTACAGTTTGGAAAATGCTTTTAATTTTGAGGAATTGACCAAATGGCAGGAACGCTGGCAAAGGGTAGCAGGAGAAAATCAACAATTAACTGCTGAATATGTTTGCGAGTTAAAAATTGATGGTTCTGCTTTAGCGTTAACCTATGAAAATGGGGTTTTGGTTCGCGGTGCGACTCGGGGAGATGGGATTGCAGGAGAAGAAATTACTCAAAATGTCAAAACTATTCGCTCGATTCCTCTCAAGCTGAATTTAGATAATCCGCCGCCGATTGTGGAAGTGCGCGGAGAGGCTTTTTTGTCTTTGGCTGTGTTTGAGGAAATTAATCAGGAACGGGAAAAAGCGGGGGAACAATTGTTTGCTAATCCTCGTAATGCGGCGGCGGGTACTCTGCGACAATTGGATTCTAAAGTTGTGGATAAACGACGGTTAGATTTCTTTGCTTACACTCTGTATTTAGATGGGGGTAACGAGCAGGATACGCAATGGGATTCGTTGGAATTGTTGCGGACAATGGGATTTAAGGTAAATCCGAATCGCAAGATTTGCTATTCTTTGGATGAGGTTCGGGAGTATTACGAATTTTGGGATACTGAGCGGCGAAATTTGCCTTACATGACAGATGGCGTTGTTGTTAAGATTAATTCGGTTTTGCTGCAAAAACAGTTGGGTTTTACTCAGAGATTTCCGCGTTGGGCGATCGCCCTGAAGTATCCAGCACAAGAAGTGCCTACAATAGTGGAAGCAGTCACCGTACAGGTAGGCAGAACCGGGGCTTTGACGCCCGTGGCGGAACTAAAACCCGTGCAGTTGGCGGGGACAACGGTTTCGCGGGCTTCGCTGCATAATGGCGATCGACTTTCCGAGCTCAATCTCCACATCGGCGATACTGTAATTGTTAGAAAAGCTGGGGAGATTATACCCGAAGTTGTACGAGTTTTGCCGGAACTTCGTCCCCCAAATGCTCAACTTTTTCAAATGCCTAACTGCTGTCCCGAATGCGCACAGCCTGTGGTTAGGGAAAAGGGGGAGGCCGTGACTCGCTGCATCAATACGTCTTGTCCGGCAATTTTGAGGGGTTCCCTGATTCATTTTTGCAGCCGGGATGCTCTGGATATTAACGGTGTTGGGGAAAAGTTAGTGCAGCAGATGGTTGATAGTAGCCTACTCAATTCTGCGGCAGATTTGTACGATTTGACGGCCGAAAGATTGATGAGTTTGGAACGGATGGGCAAAAAGCTAGCCGAAAAGTTGGTAAGTGCGATCGCCCAATCGAAAAATAAACCTTATTCGCGGGTACTTTACGGCTTAGGCATCCGCCATGTCGGCACAGTCAACGCGCAATTGCTGACAGAAAGATTCACAAATATGGAAGACTTAGCAACGGTATCGGCGGCAGCAATTGAGGGAGTTTATGGCATCGGCCCGGAAATTGCTCAATCAGTTTATCAGTGGTTTAGAGTTCCAGCAAATCAAAGTTTAATTGCACGGTTAAAAAATACAGGCTTGCAATTGCACTCAGAAGTGAAAACTCTAAATTTAGGAGACCAAAATTTACAATTTGCAGGCAAAACATTTGTACTAACTGGGACTTTGCCCACTCTCAAACGAGATGAAGCTAAAGATTTGATTCAACAAGCTGGAGGGAAAGTCACTAATTCTGTTAGTGCTAAAACTGATTATGTAATTGTGGGAGAAGATGCTGGTTCAAAGTTGGAAAAAGCTCAATCTTTGGGAATCGAAATACTTTCGGAAGCTGAGTTATTGGAACTGCTATTGAAATTATAAATGATTGGGAAAAGTCAATACATCTCTCCTTGCTCTTTCTCTGCGGCCTCTGCGGCCTCTGCGGTTCAAAAAAAAGCTGATTCATTCAGCCGTTTACAAGATATCGGCAACAACGTTAGTGCCTAGGTACAAAATATCCGATCGCAAATTGCGCAATACCTCAAAAGGCAGAGAAATCGCGTTAGCGAAGCCATCGAAGAGGAGCGCACTTCGTCAATATACATACTTCCTTCGCCGGAGTGCCCGAATCGGTTGTCGGGACAGTCTAGTTTTGCTAAAATTTGATAGAGTTTGCAGTTGCGATCGCCCAGAACTGCAATCCCAGGCAAGTACCAGCCATCATAGGAGATACATTATGTCAGAAATTCCAGCAGAACAAACACAAACAAACTTGACAACTCCAGAAATAACTACTGAAAGCTCAATTTCTGGAGTGGAAAACGTAAAAAATAGTTTGGGAAACGTCCTAAATAGTTGGAAGTTGAAAGCAGGATTAGCAGTTGCTGTACTGTTTGGAGTGTTGCTATTGAGTTTCTACTGGCAGCACATAATTGCAGTCGCAGGTATGAAGAGTTGGGCGGCTCGATCGGGTGCTAGGGCGATCGAATGTATGGTAAGAGATACTAATAACGACGAGTATGTCAGTTGCAGCGCCCTCCTCGACCAGCAGATTGTCCCTCTTGAGTGCAGTTCGAGTTTGTTTAACATCGGTTGTCGAGTCAATTATGGAACTGCGGCACCTAATCTGAGACAGCTCAACTCTAGATAGAGCATCTGCGGGTTAGAGATAATTTTTGACTCACTTTGATCAAAAGACGGATACAATCCCCCGACAAGAGTCGCGGTGAGAAAAAAAGTTTGGACATTAGTTCAAGCCCCCAGATTCACCTGTGGGGTTGTATTTAAAATCTAAAATTTAATTAATTTCAGATTGTAAAACTTATTCAATCAACTTAGGAAGGAAAATTTAATAACTTACAATTTTTGGCGTTGCTGAATTTAGGTATGATTCACCTAGCGAAGGCAATCCCTGAAATTTAGTAGGGGGCAATTCATGAATTGCCCCTACTTTAAATTTCGGAGGCAAATCATACTCCTTTCTCAGCAACGCCCAATTTTTATCCCACAAGAAGCATAAAAATTGTGGGACGTTGCTCCTAGCGTGTCCTAATTATTTTTGAAAGAGATATAGTATCGATCGCCTATTCTGCCACTTATTTCGATCGGCAAAAAATCGCTCAAATCCCTACTTGCTGCCCCCCACATCCAAGCACCAGCAGTTCGCCGCACAATTTGAAGAGCCACTGCACAAATAGCCGAATTTATTTCAAAAACTTTATAATTATCTGCTGATCTTTACCAAAACTTCATAAAGCTTAAGTAAAATTTTTTATGTATTTTTGATGAAAGCTAATATTTGCAAGTCTTGCAGTCAGCTTGAGACCGTTACCGACACTAATATATGTAGTAGCTTGGAAATCTAAACTGGGTGAAGATTTTGCTGTTAAAGATTAAATTGTGGCAGAAAGAGTGTCTGTGAAAACTCACAGAAGCACGATCGCTAATTTATTCTCATGACACACTCCCGGTGATATCGGTCTGTAGAGTGACTTCTGCGCGAGTCAATAAGTGTGTTCGCAGCGAAAGACGATCGCGTCCCAAAGCTCGAAATCTGGCGATCGTCTATGTCCCATGACAGGAAAATTGCATTTTCTACCTTACTAACCAAACAATACTGGAGGAATCAGGGTTATGACTACCTTAACATTAGTCAAAAAAACATCTTTTACAGTCGCCAGCTTGGCAACTACCATCTTGCTCAGCATTTGCACGCCCGCGCGAGCCTTCATGTTTGGCACGAGCGGCATCCAGTTCGATCGAGATACAACCATCAACTTTACCTTCGACCAATCTCGTGGCAGTTACCAATCCAGCCTATGGGTAGCAAAATCCCTGCCCGCAAACAGCGGCTACAACAATGTATCCCGCCTGTTTTATGAGACAAAAGCATCAGATAAAGGCTCCGCCAACGACTGGAAAGGAACCTTCGGCAACGCAGTCACCTCAGATAACGGCTCCATCAACCAAACCTTCACATTTTTGCAGGATCAAATTTACGCCCTCCTGCTATGGAGCGACACCGGCAGTGGCAAGCCTTTCGAGCAATATGTCTCCACCAGCACATTCATGAATAGTAGCCTCTGGTTTGCCGCCGATAGCAAGTTTCGCAGAAGTGACTGTTTGGCGACGGGCTGCCAGCAGGCTGTCTTGGGCGACTTTAACCTCAACTACGATGCCAAAAATAATCCCTTTAGCAAGGCCAATAGTGGCAAGAGCCCAGAGCAGTTTCAAGCTGTGACACTAGCACAACTCACTCAGGGTACAAAAATCTCCTTTGACGACGGGGGAGGAGTAGGCGACGTAGACTTTCAACAATTCAGCTTGTCGGCTGAGTTAGTCCCCGAACCAATCACATTATTCGGCACAATTCTGGGGTTCGGGGCTTTGGCTGCGGCTCGCGGCAAAAAAAAGCATCCGCAATCAGAAAAATGACTCTCGACCACAGCAGCGTACAAATCTAAATAGTGAGGCTCTTCAGTGGTAATCTGAAAAGTAGCATTTCTAAATGTTAAGACTTTTTCCACAACGGAAAAAATAGCATCCTAACAAAGGCACTATTTATGGTATCGAGCGCAGTAAAAACGAACGTAGGCTACATCACCCAAATCATCGGGCCAGTTGTAGACGTAAAATTCCCAGGTGGCAAACTGCCCCAAATCTATAACGCTATTACGATCGCCGGCAAAAACGAAGCAGGTCAAGACATTTCTGTTACCTGCGAAGTTCAGCAACTGCTCGGAGACAGCCAAGTGCGTGCAGTTTCCATGAGTACCACCGACGGCTTAATGCGCGGTATGGAAGTAGTAGATACCGGGAAAGCAATCCAAGTTCCAGTTGGTATCCCGACTCTCGGCCGTATTTTTAATGTCATCGGCGAACCCGTAGACAACCTCGGCCCAGTCGATACTTCCGAAAGTATGCCCATCCACCGCCAGCCTCCGGCTTTCACCGAACTGGAAACCAAGCCTTCGGTGTTTGAAACAGGGATCAAGGTCATCGACCTTTTGGCTCCCTATCGTCGCGGTGGCAAAATCGGTTTGTTCGGCGGCGCAGGCGTCGGCAAAACCGTGATCATGATGGAACTCGTGAACAACATCGCTAAGGCTCACGGCGGCGTGTCCGTGTTTGGCGGTGTGGGCGAGCGCACCCGTGAAGGTAATGACCTTTACAAGGAAATGATCGAATCTGGGGTTATTGACGAAAAAGACCGCAGCAAGTCGAAAATTGCCCTAGTATACGGTCAAATGAACGAGCCACCTGGTGCTCGGATGCGCGTGGGTCTTTCGGCTCTAGCGATGGCCGAATACTTCCGCGATGTCAGCAAGCAAGACGTGCTCTTGTTCATTGATAATATCTTCCGGTTCGTGCAAGCGGGCTCTGAGGTATCCGCTCTGTTGGGTCGGATGCCTTCGGCTGTGGGATATCAGCCGACTCTCGGTACAGACATGGGCGATTTGCAAGAGCGGATTACCTCTACTACCGAAGGTTCGATTACTTCGGTTCAAGCTGTGTACGTACCTGCGGATGACTTCACCGATCCAGCGCCGGCTACGACTTTTGCTCACTTGGACGCTACAACTTTGTTGTCTCGCGGTTTGGCTGCAAAGGGTATTTATCCGGCTGTTGATCCCCTGGAATCTACCTCCACAATGTTGCAAATTAGCATTGTAGGCGACGAACACTATGGTGTGGCGCGTCAGGTGCAGTCTATTCTGCAACGCTACAAGGAATTGCAAGATATTATTGCGATTTTGGGTTTGGATGAGCTGTCGGAAGATGACCGCTTGACCGTTTCTCGCGCTCGCAAAATTGAACGTTTCTTGTCTCAACCGTTCTTTGTGGCGGAAGTGTTCACAGGTTCTCCTGGTAAGTACGTCAAGCTGGCAGATACTATCAAGGGCTTCCAAATGATTTTGGGTGGCGAACTTGATGAGTTACCTGAACAAGCTTTCTATTTGGTTGGCGATATCAACGAGGCGATCGCCAAAGCTGAAAAAATGAAGGCTGACGCTAAGTAATTTTAGTCAGTTGACAGTTGACAGTTGACAGTAGTCATTAGTTAGCAGTCATCAGTCATTAGTTAATAGCTAATAACTAATGACTAATAACTAATGACTAACAACTAATGACTAACAACTAATGACCAATGACTAATAACTAATGACTACTGACTAATGACTAAGGACAATTTATGACATTAACTGTGCGCGTAGTTGCCCCAGACAAAACTGTTTGGGATTCTAATGCTGAAGAAGTAATTTTGCCGAGCACCACAGGCCAATTGGGTATTTTGAGCGGTCATGCTCCGATTTTGACTGCTTTGGATACCGGAGTGATGCGCGTCCGTGCTGGTAAGGAATGGGTGTCTATTGCTCTGATGGGCGGCTTTGCAGAAGTCCAAGAAAACAAAGTTACTATTCTTGTCAACGGCGCCCAAAAAGGCGAAACGATTGATAAAGAAACTGCTCGTGTTGCTTACACCGAAGCACAAAGTCGTTTGCAAAAGTCCGATAACGGGACTTTGCAAGAGCAAATTCAAGCTAAGCAAGCAGTCAAACGAGCTCGCGCGCGTTTTCAAGCTGCTGGTGGCACAGTTTAACGATCGCGGGTAGGGACACAACAATGTTGTGTCATATCGATTCCGGCTGTGCCGGAATGATATGGAGGAGACGGCAGTGCCGTTTCCCTACCATGATTAATTGTAGAGACACAACATTCTTGTGTCCCTGCTATTTTGTTAAATCCCAATTTCCAACAATAGAGACTCCATTGTTTCCCAAGATAGCCCCTGCTGAAGATAGCGGGGGTTATTTGGGTTGTAGGGGCTCTCTAGCCGATCGACACTGACAATTTTTGCTCCCTCTGGCAAAACGGGTATTTCTGGATCGCTAGCAGTCGATCGTACCAAAGAGCTAGAAAAGCCTTTAAAAATCGCAATTTCATCGTATTCACCGTCAATTTCAGCTTTGACGATTAACACTTCGTGCGATCGGGCGATCGTGTATTGTTCCAAGCGGCGAGCAATAGAGTCAGACATAATAAATCTAATTTTACTCGAAACCGCTATAATATAGCCTAATTTAATAGCAAATTTCAGAGACTGCGGATAAAATATTTATTTTTAATTCGACATCTTTTAACAACAAGAAGCGCCAAAAGTTCTTTAGAAGATGTCATTCTGGTAAAACGTACTTATCTGAAATTTATCGAATATATGGAGTATCAGAAGCATGGTTTGGGATAGAAGCTTTGGATAAAAAGTAGTCGTAAGGTGCTCTTCGGCGCACCCTACAGATAGATTAGACCTCTTGCAAAAATAACTAGGACGGGCTCTCCGGCCAATCCCACAAAAAGTTTTTTTCTTGTGGAACAGGCATCTTGCCTGTTACAAATTTGATTAAAATTAATTTTGCAAGAGG
>CASBQF010000133.1 GCA_949127775.1 Oscillatoriales cyanobacterium PMM_0080 | reverse complement strand
GTGAATCACTCCACCCATTTTACTTATAATATTTTATTGGATTACGTCGGCTACTTAAGTAATTTTCATTTCTAATTAAATACACTTGCTAAATGTTATTATGTTATTTTCTGTTCTAGTTGCATCAGCAACAGCCAGAAGTTTGCGATCTTTAAGTCATACTATTTATATAATCATCCTTCTTAAATCCCCCGCTCGATTTCGCGCTTTCTACTCTACATATTCCATGCGCTTGGTTGCCTTTTGCCATTAAGATTACCTTTAGCTTGAGTGCCGCACTCGCCGCTGGGTTATTTACTGCTATAGTAACTTGGTTTGTACAGCTTAGGCTGAAAAAGTAACAACAAATCAAACAGGTATCAATTGATTTAGCTGCGATTCACATTGTTGAAAGATGTAATTGACAGCACCAAAAAGCTTGTCGAGTTCATAAATAGTGTAAGGATTAATATTTTTGGTAAAAGTTTTTCCTTCTAACTTGCCAAATTGCCAAGTTTTACCATTAGACACAATACCCAAAACAATAACCTGTAATTCATCATTAAGTCTCTGCGCGGCAATCATTTCCGCTATGCACTGCGCCCAGCCTTCTTCAAATTTATCCTGCTTCGCTTCAACTAAAAGCAAATACGGTTTGTCAAACACAACTTTGCCCAGAGGAGAACGTTTTGCCAAGATATACTCAGGAAAACCTGACAGTTTAGTGTCATAGTTAAGAGCCTCATGACTCCACAAAACAAATTTACTGCGATAGCACTTCCAAACTTCTTTCAGCACTGGATAAATCAAGTTTTCGCAAACTGCAAATTCTGAGTTGTCAACGACTCCTTCTATCATCATAATTTGCAAATCTTCGCGGAAGTAGTCAGACACACTGAAAGCTGTTTCTAGAATAAAATTAGCTTCAGTGTAATTAATCTGAAATTCTTTGATTACTGCACCGATCGTTTTGTAATTGCTAAAAGCCATATTTACCTGACTGTGTTTGAGTTAAGTAAGTGGATACTAACAAATATAACATGGTGAGAGGATGGGTTTTGCAGCAGTAACTCGCTATTTGGGTAAATTTTGCAACATTTATGGTTTACGTAGTTCTGCATCTACCCAAAATGACAGCAATAAGGTAAAGTAAACGGCACAAGAGTTTGGAGTTTCGAGAAAACTCCAACAACTCAGCCAACCGCCCCTACGCCAGTAGAGGTGACATCAACCCCTAACAACGACAAAAATAAAAATGCAAACCTACTACTACGTTTTAGCCAGCCAACGCTTTTTACTAGAAGAAGAAGCCCTTGATGAAGTATTTAAAGAAAGAATTCGTAACTACAACGAACAAGAAAAACAGATTGACTTCTGGTTAGTTAAACAACCCGCTTTCCTAGAAGCACCGGCAATGGCAGCAATTAAAGCAAAATGCCCTCAGCCAGCCGCCGCCATTATTTCTACCGATCCTGTGTTTATTACTTGGTTAAAACTACGATTAGAATATGTATTGACAGGTGAATTTCAAGCACCATCAGCAACTATTCCCGATGCCCTCGCATCCCTACAGCCAGCATGAGCAAAATAGCAAAATTTACGACAAAGCAAGTGACGCAAATTAGGGGTAAATTGTACAAAAATTTTGTCTCTCTTCCCCTATTTTTTGCTACTTCGATCGCCCTTTTAACCTTGACAGTTTTCTCGAATTCTGTTAAGGCTGAATCAAGCTGCGAACCGCCGAAGTCCGACGAATATTTACTGTTAATTGTCACCAAAACGCCGGAAGAGCAAGAAAAAGCAAAACGCTCTTTCCCCGGAAATACTGATAATACAGTTTGTCGATATATCAATGATACGGTGACGCGAGTTGGTGGCTTTCGCAACTCGCAAATCGCTGGCGATTGGGTTAAATATATCCAAGATGTTGTCGGATTGCAAGCTTATATAGTTCGATCGCCCGCAGCGTCATTACCCCAAAATTTGCCAGTCTACGATCCTCAACCAGCGGCGTCTCCTATACCAGCCCCCGATCGCCCAAATGACAGTTTCGCCTTTAATCCGCAACCTCTGGGCCCTGGTTATGCAGTGTTAGTAGATTACTTCAATCAACCCGAATTAGCCGCCCAAGTCAAGCAAGCATTAGGTACGCAAGTAGGCCTTGCTTCCTATGGCCAACGTCCGTTTTTATTCATCGCTTATACAACGGATCAAAACGCTGCTACTGCGGCGGTAAAAGCATTGAGCGATCGCGGTTTTTGGCCGATGTTGGTAGACAGTCGCCGTGTTACGGTAATTAGTCCTGCTGTTAGGTAAAAGTCAGGTTTGTAGTAAGGACTAAAGTCTTTCTTATTTACTTGTAGGGAAAGGACTAAAGTCCTCACTACAAACTTAGTAATTATTGTTGCTTGGGCTGTGGCTGAATGGTTCCTAGCTGACTTTCAGCCCGCTTTTTTGCCTCTATTGCCGCTCCATAATCCGGTTTGTAGCGGATTGCTTTGTCATAGGAGGCGATCGCATCTCCGAATCTTTTCACCGCGACAAGGGCGTTACCGCGACTGTACCAGGCTTCTGAGTAGTCTGGCTTGACATAAACTGCTTCGTTGTAAGAGGCGATCGCCTCTTCGTACCGCTTCAAATTATATTGTGCATTGCCTCTATTGTACCATGCTTGAGATTCTTTTGGGTTCAAATCAAGGGCTTTGTTATAACACTCAATTGCTTGTTCGTACTTGCGCAATTCGTGATATGACCAACCTAAATTGTACCAGGCTCGATCGTAATCTGGCTTTAATTTGACAGTTGTTTCGTAGGCTGCTACTGCTTCTTCATGCCGACGCATTTTTAGCAAAGCGATGCCTTTACTGTACCACGCTTGATGAAATTTTGGCTGGAAACGTACAGCTTTTTCGTAGGCTTCAAAAGCTTCTTGGTTTTTGTTCAATTCGAGGAAAACATTGCCTAAGTTATACCAAACTTCAGAATTGTCAAATTTGATCTCAACTGCTTTTTGATAGGATTCTACGGCTCGATCGTACTGTTTTAGTTTTTGATAAGCTTGTCCCCGATTGTACCAAGCACGGTACAAATCAGGCTGAAATTGGACGGCTTTTTCGTAGGAGGCGATCGCTTCTTCGTACCGCTGTGAATCTAACAGTGCATCACCTCTACCTTCCCAAGCTTGGGGATAGTTTGGCTGGATTTTCAAAGCGTTGTCAAAAGAGGCGATCGCCTCTTTTGACTGTTCTAACTTATCCAAAGCATAACCGCGTCCCGTCCAAGCCTCTAAATATTCAGGCTTTAATTCTATTGCTTGATCATAGGCTGACTGTGACTCCTTGTATTTTTTTAACTCATATAAAGTTTTGGCTTTTTCCTGCCAAACTTCTGCGTAATCCGGCCTCAGAGTTATGGCTCGATCGTAAGCTGCTAAAGCTTCTTCAAATCGGCTTAAATTGTAAAGAGTAATTCCTCGGTTGTGCAAATCAGTTGCATTAGCAGAATTAAAAGTATTGACACCATAAATTGATGCTATAATACTGATTCCTATAAAACTGGCGATCGCCAATATTTTGAAATATAGTTTTCTTTGCGGTTGACGCGACTTTTTGGCAGCACGAACCGGAGGCAATATCGGAATAGTACCGCTGAAAGAATTTTGCAACTCTTTAATAGCTTGCAGTGTTTCGCCCGCACTAGCGTAACGTTGCCTAAAATCGTACTTTACCATCTTATCTAAGATTTTTCCGAATTCAGGACTAACGGATGTTTTGTCCTGCCAAATAATCTCTTCTGTGTCGGGATCTTTTGGTAATTGGTGGGGAGTTATGCCTGTGAGACATTGAATTGCGATCGCACCTGCGGCATAGATATCGCTGCTAAGTTTTGGGTTGCCGTGAGCTTGTTCGCTGGGCATATAACCAGGAGTACCGATGCTTACGCTCAAGCTGTTTTTGGGCTGAGGATTGGTGATTTGAGTGGTAATTTCCTTGACTGCGCCGAAGTCAATTAACACTAACTTACTATCTCGATCTCGGCGCAGAATATTGCGCGGATTAACATCGCGATGAATCACGTTTTGCTGGTGTACGAAGTCTAAAATCTCCAGAAGTTCCTGCAAAATTGCAATCACTTCGTTTTCTTTCATTCCGCCCGGATTTCCAGGAGAACCCCCCCCAGCCCCACCTTGGTAAGGGGGGGAGCC
>CASBQF010000132.1 GCA_949127775.1 Oscillatoriales cyanobacterium PMM_0080 | reverse complement strand
CTATGAACAGGATTTTCAAATCTGGATTGATTCAACAATTCAGCATCTAAGAAATGGTCAATTTGAATCCCTTGATATTGAACATCTGATTGAGGAATTAAATAGTTTGGGTAAATCAGAGCAGAATGCACTAAAAAGTAATTTAATGATATTGTTAGCTCACTTGCTAAAAATGAAGGTACAATTTGATGCTCCAGATACCATGAAAATGAGTTGGTATAATTCAATTATTGAACATCGCCAGCGAGTCTTAAGCAGTTTAGAAGATACACCTTCTTTAAAAAAATTTCTGGTAACAGCAATTGAGAAAGCCTATCCTCAAGCTTGTAAATTAGCTATCAAGGAAAGTAAGTTTGCTGCTTTGGGGGTGCGAATTCCTGATGTTAGTGAATATCCTAATGTTTGTCCATTTTCTCTTGAGCAGATATTAGATGACAATTTTTATGGTTAGTTGTAGGGTGTGTCCCCTGCGATAAATCTGGGCGGGCACGCACCATCCACCGCCCCTACATATCTACGCACCTTGCCAATATATTACAAACCTTTGGACTGTTCCGACATTTGCCGCATTCCCACAGCCAACACGCTCAAAAACAATAGCCCGATCGCACCAGCCAACGGATTGCCATTAATTCCAGTCACCCAATCCGGTACAGAGCCAGAATATCGCACTAACTCACCGACGTTAATTATATAGTATCCCCAGACTAAACCTGCATGAAGCCCGATCGACAAACCCAATCGATTTTGACGGCTGCGCTTTGCCAAAACCAGGATCAAACCCAACAATAATAAGCCCGGAAACTGAGGCCAAGTCCGCAGCATTCCCTCCACGGATTTGATAAAATGAGATAGGGCAAACACCAGACTATTCGCCCGCACAGACATCGCATAACTGTAATCCCGCTGCAACTCGTCGAGCAACCAACCACGAAATACCAACTCCTCGGCAAAACCGACTGCAAAGGCGCTCAATAGCCCTTCTGCGATGATTCGAGGCAAATTATGAGAATTTTGCCATGCGACAAAGCCACACAGTCCTTGCACCAAAAATAGGGTGAAAGTGATCGAAATGCCGATCGTCAATCCAGTCAAAAGCTCAAAACCGTTTTGTCGCGTATTCACCAAACCGTAACTTTTGAGCAATTGCGTTTGTCCGTAAACCTGCTTTCCCCAGCGCGGAAGTAGCAACAAAAACTCGGTAAACAACAATCCCATTGTCAGAATAGTTGCGAGGTTGCTATCTTTAACTAACAGATAAATTGGTGCGGCGACGGGTAGCCAGATTGTTGCTAAAATTAATAGAAAAATTGTTACACGTAATAAAAATGGATAACTTGCTATTTTGCTGGGATTAATCATTGTTGTTAATTAAATGGACTTTATATGATATTTGTAGCGACACAGCATTGCTCATTGGTGTCAAGTTAAGATCAAACTTATTCAGAGATTTCTGTTTGCCGCCGAGGCCAGATCCCCCCTAGCCCCCCTTAAGAAGGGGGGAACCGGAAACAGTCAAAGTCTCTCTTCTTAAGGGGGATCTGGCCTCGGCTATAAACGAGAGATACAAAGGTGGTCAGGTTTAATTTGACAGTCGCGAGCATTATCTCGTCCCTAATGTACAAAGCCCACAGAAAAAGCTAGAATAGCATTATATCGGTAGAAACTTTAAGTAAAGCAAAGCTATAACATCAGGTAACAATGACTGAAGTATCGGATTTCTCAAATGTCGATCGCGAATTAGACGACACAATATTAAGTTTCGCAGACATTCAGGCAGAACTCAACCTGCGCCGCGCCAAAGATGCTCTGCGAGATATAGTAGAACATCTCGACTTGACACCACAAGAGCGAATTGGACTGGAGCCGGAAATTGGCGGCTTGGAAACCATGCTGGACAAGCTAGAGCGCGCTTGCGTGCAAATCGCTGTGTTTGGAATGGTGGGAAGGGGGAAATCTTCGGTTTTGAACGCGCTTTTGGGTCAAAATGTGTTTGAAACGGGCCCGACTCATGGGGTGACTCGCACTACAACTATTGGCCAGTGGGATGTCGGAGATGGTGTTGATGAGGATGATGACGATCGCTTTTCGCCAGTTATTTACCGTTTATCGCAAGTAGAATTAATCGATACTCCGGGAATTGATGAAGTTGACGGCGAAACTCGCGAACTTTTAGCCCGCCGCGTTGCTAAACAAGCTGATTTGATTTTGTTTGTGGTAGCTGGCGATATTACGAAAGTAGAATATGCGGCACTTTCGCAGTTGCGCGAAGCCGGAAAACCGATGTTATTAGTGTTTAATAAAATTGATCAGTATCCCGATGCAGATAGACTGGCAATTTATCATAAAATCCGGGACGATCGCGTGAGAGAATTGTTATCTCCCGATGAAATTGTGATGTCGGCAGCTTCACCTTTGACAGCCCAAGCGGTGCGTCGTCCCGATGGAAGTATGGGAGTCAAAATGACGCGCAGTTTGCCACAAGTCCAAGATTTAAAATTAAAGATTTTGGAGATTTTAGACAGAGAAGGCAAATCTTTGGTGGCGCTGAATACTATGCTTTGTGCGGGGGATATTAACGAGCAGTTGGTGCAGCGAAAAATGGAGATTCGCGAGGATGCTGCTAACCGGATTATCTGGAATGGGGTAATGACTAAGGCTGTGGCGATCGCTCTGAATCCAATTACTGTAGTTGATATTCTCAGCGGTGCAGTAATTGATGTAGTGATGATATTAACACTTTCTAAAGTTTACGGAATTGCGATGACGGAAGCGGGCGCGGTGGAATTGCTGCAAAAGATTGCGATTAGTATGGGGGGAATTACTGCGGGCGAATTGTTGGCGAATTTTGGCTTAAGTTCTTTGAAAGGATTGTTAGGTTTGGCGACGCCGGCGACTGGTGGTTTGGCTTTGGGGCCTTATATTTCTGTGGCTGTGACTCAAGCTGCAATTGCTGGGGTTTCTTGCTACGGAATTGGTCAAGTTACTAAGGCTTATTTGGCTAATGGTGCTTCTTGGGGTGATGATGGGCCGAAGGCTGTGGTGAGTAAGATTTTGGCTTCTTTGGATGAGGATTCTATTTTAAATCGGATTAAGGATGAGTTGCGGGCTAAGTTGAATTTGGGAGACGAAGGAAACAGGAAACAGGAAACAGCAAGAAGGAAACAGGAAGAAGAAAGAAGTTATTAGTTATTTGTTAGTTTTCACCAAGGCCCGATGCCCGATGCCCAATTTCCAATATTATGTTATTAACTATCTCCACAACTCACATCCCTGCTACGGATTTAGGCTATTTGCTGCACAAACATCCCGATCGCCTTCAATGCTTCCCGATGGCTTTCGGACAAGCCAGTGTGTTTTATCCTGAAGCAAGCGCAGAAAGGTGTACGGCGGCTTTGCTGTTAGATGTCGATCCGATTGGTTTGGTGCGCGGTAAGTCTAAATCGGACGATCGCCCGATCGAACAATACGTCAACGATCGCCCCTACGTTGCCTCTTCGTTTCTGTCTGTTGCCCTCGCCAAGGTCTTCCGTACTGCCCTATCCGGGCACTGCAAAGACCGCCCAGAACTCGCAGAAACTGCCATTCCGTTGACAGTTAAACTGTCGGTTTTGCCCTGTCGCGGCGGCGAAAAATTCCTGCGCCAAATGTTTGAACCGCTGGGCTATCAAGTCACAGCAAAACCCCTGATTCTTGACGAACAATTTCCCGAGTGGGGCGCGAGTCCTTACTTTGCTGTGGAACTGCAAAATACAATGCGGTTGGCGGATTTGTTGAGTCATCTTTATGTACTAATTCCTGTTTTAGATGACGATAAACATTATTGGGTGGGTGATGATGAAATCGATAAGTTATTGCGGCACGGTGAAGGTTGGTTAAACTCGCATCCCGCCCGCCAACAAATTGCCGATCGCTATTTGAAACGTCAGCGCCGTTTGACTCGCCTTGCTGTGGCACAATTAGCAGAAGAAGATCATACTGATTCCGAAAAAGTCGAAGTTTCTCGTGCTTTAGAAGAGGAAGTTTTAGAACAGCGAATTAGCCTCAACGAACAACGTTTAGAGGCTGTGATGACTGTTTTAAAAGCCAGCGGTGCTCAGCGAGTGGTAGATTTGGGCTGCGGTGAGGGAAAACTGTTACGATTGCTTTTGGCTGAAAGTGCGTTAGCGAAGCCCTCGCAGAGGATCGCCCAAATTACTGGAGTCGATGTCTCTTTTCGGGCTTTGGAAATCGCCAAGGAACGATTGCAGGTCGATCGCTTTTCTCCCGCACAGCAATCTCGGTTACAATTGATCCAAAGTTCCCTGATTTATCGGGACAGCCGCTTGACGGATTTTGACGCAGCAGCGGTGATTGAGGTGATCGAACACCTTGATTTAGAACGGTTGGCTGCTTTTGAACGGGTGTTGTTTGAGTTTATTCGGCCGAAAATTGCGATCGTCACAACTCCCAATATTGAGTACAATGTTCGGTTTGAAAACTTGCAGGCGGGAAAATTTCGCCACCGCGATCACCGTTTTGAGTGGACTAGAAATGAGTTTCAGACTTGGGCGAATAAAGTTGGCGAAGGGTTTGGTTTTGGGGTGGAGTTTCGATCGGTTGGATCGGAGGATTTAGAAGTTGGTTCGCCTACGCAAATGGCAATATTCACCCGGTGAAAATAATATCTACATTATGTTTGTACTGACAATCTAGTTATACTTGGAAAAATGGAGGCTTCAGCTATGAGTAAATCTATCCAAACCCGCATCGTTCAAATTGGAAATTCTCAGGGAATTCGCATTCCCAAATCTTTGTTAGAGCAGATTGGTATTTCCGAAGAAGTAGAAATCGAAGTTGAGGGCGATCGGATCGTTATTCGTGCAGCCCAGAAACCTCGAATAGGTTGGGATGAAGCGTTCGCAAAAATGACTGAACAACATGATGATGTCTTGCTTGATGATTGCACGACTACTGAGTGGGATGAGGTTGATTGGAAATGGTAGTTAACTGGTTATTGACATACGTAAATGCTTCCCAGGCTGTGTAATTGTTTCCCAATTCCTGTAGGGGCGGGTTCGCCAACAGTAATTGCCTCAAAGCAAATAAGATATTAAACCCGCCCCCACCCAACGACAAATCTTAATTGACCTCATTTTTAATAATAATTGATATACTATTAAACCATGAAAATTCAGATTCCCGAACTATCTTTAGTCCTGCTCATCGGTGCATCCGGTTCCGGCAAATCCACGTTTGCGCGCCAGCATTTCCAACCGACAGAAATCATTTCATCGGATTACTGCCGCGCCCTGGTTTCCGATGACGAAAACAATCAAGCGGCCACCGCTGACGCTTTTGAAGTGCTGCATTTAATCGCTGCGAAACGTCTGGCTGCGGGTAAATTAACTGTGATTGATGCTACGAATGTTCAGCCGGAAAGCCGCAAGCCTTTGTTGGAATTAGCCCGCAAATATCATTGCTTTTTAGTAGCAATTGTGCTAGATTTGCCCGAAAAATTGTGTGCCGATCGCAATCAACAGCGTCCAAACCGCAATTTCGGCAATCACGTCATTCGCCGCCACGTTCAAAATTTAAGACGATCCATCCGAAATCTCGATCGCGAAGGCTTCCGCTACGTTCACATCCTCCGTTCTCCAGAAGACATCGCAGCAGTCCAAATCGAGAGACAACCGCTGTGGAACAACCGCAAACAGGACACTGGGCCCTTTGACATCATCGGCGACGTTCACGGATGCTGCGGCGAGTTGTCACAATTGCTGCAAAAGTTGGGCTATCAAATTGTTGAACAATCCACCGCATCTGGCTTTTGGGATTATCCCACCTACGCCCATCCAGAAGGCCGTAAAGCGGTATTTTTGGGCGATTTGGTCGATCGAGGCCCGCGCATTCTCGACACCCTCAAACTCGTCCGCAACATGGTAGCAGCATCAACCGCTTTGTGCGTCCCCGGAAATCACGACATCAAATTATTGCGAAAACTCAGTGGCAAGAATGTCAAAATCAACCACGGACTCGAACAAACCTTAGCAGAAATTGCCGACTTACCCGATGAATCGCGCGAATCAGCAGTTAGCGAAATTAGCCAATTTCTAGATAGTTTAATCGGGCATTACGTCCTCGACGGAGGCAAATTAGTCGTCGCCCACGCCGGAATGAAAGCAGAACTTCAGGGACGCGCATCCGCCCGCGTTCGAGATTTCGCCTTGTACGGAGAAACCACAGGCGAAATCGATGAATTCGGCTTACCAGTCCGCTACAATTGGGCCGCCGAATATAGAGGTCAAGCAGCAGTTGTTTACGGACATACTCCGATTCCAGAAACAGAATGGTTGAACAATACTGTTGATATTGACACTGGCTGCGTTTTCGGTGGGAAACTAACAGCTTTGCGGTATCCAGAAAGAGAATTTGTCAGCGTTTCTGCTGCGATGATTTATTGCGAACCTGCCAAACCGATCGCCTTTCCAGCCATTACAACTCCAGATTACAGTTTTCCCGCAATAAATCTCACCGCCCAACAGCAATTTGACGACGTGCTGGACATTTCCGACGTACTCGGAAAACGCACGATCTCAACACGCCTGCGACGTAACATTGTAATTCGCGAAGAAAATGCGATCGCAGCCCTAGAAGTAATGAGCAGATTTGCCGCCAATCCCAAATGGCTGATTTACTTACCACCCACCATGTCTCCCGCTGCTACCTCCAAAGAACCAGGGCTTTTAGAACATCCAGCCGAAGCATTTAACTACTACCAACAACAGGGCGTCTCGACAGTTGTCTGCGAAGAAAAGCACATGGGTTCCCGTGCAGTTGTGATTGTTTGCCGCGACGCATCGGCGGCTAAACGGCGCTTTGGAATTCTCAACAATAGCATTGGCATTTGTTACACCCGTACAGGACGGCATTTCTTCGATAATTCCACCTTAGAAACAGAGTTTTTAACGCGGGTAAATCGCGCTCTTTCTGTCAGCAATTTTTGGGATAAATTTAAAACTGATTGGGTATGTTTGGACTGCGAATTAATGCCTTGGTCTGCCAAAGCTCAAGGTTTATTGCAAGAACAATACGCTGCTGTGGGAACCGCATCTCGTCACGGGTTTGCGGAGGCGATTCAGCAGCTAGAACAGGCGAAACAGCGGGGAGTTGCGGTTGATTCTGTGTTGGCTAGCTACCGGGAACGAGCCGATTTAGCCGATCGCTATGTCAATGCCTACCAGCGCTACTGCTGGCCCGTGAAATCCATCTCCGACCTCAAGTTAGCGCCTTTCCACATCTTGGCCACCGAGGGAAATGTTCACACCGATCAGAATCACTGCTGGCACATGGAACAGATAGCAGAAATCTGTAATTTTGACTTAGAATTGCTGTTAGCTACTGAATACAAAGTAGTGAGAATTGCCGATCTTGACAGCCAATCCGCAGGGATTCAATGGTGGGAAAAAATGACTGATGCCGGGGGCGAAGGGATGGTGGTTAAACCGATGGAATTTATTGTTAACAATAGCAAAGGACTAATACAGCCTGCGATCAAATGTCGCGGTAAAGAGTATTTGCGCATTATTTACGGTTTGGAATATTCTTTGCCGGAGCATTTAGACAAATTGCGATCGCGCGGGCTTTCCGGGAAGCGTTCTTTAGCTTTGCGAGAGTTTGCTCTCGGTGTAGAATCGTTGGAACGATTTGTGGCGGGCGCTCCTTTGAGGCAAGTTCACGAGTGCGTTTTCGGAGTTTTAGCAATGGAAAGCGAACCTGTCGATCCGAGGTTGTAAATAGCAGAAGAAAGTTCGGCAACGGATTTTTTAACGAATGTAACGGATGGAAGGAAGTTCGGCAGCGGATTGTGTAGCGGATTTAACGGATTTAACGGATAGAATTCCCGATTACCCATCAGTTCTGCCGTCATTACAAATGAGAATTAAATAACTTACACTTTGATAATTCTTGTGGGATGGGCGTCTCGCCCGTCCATAAAGAACGGGCGGGACGCCAATCCCACTTTCAAGAGTGTAAGTTATTAAATTTTCGTTCCTTACAAATGAAATGCTTTCTGTCGCACGCTTATTCATTCGCATCGAGTAATCGCTGCACCTCAGATATTTGTAAATTCATCATTTGTGCAACTTGCTCTAAATTCATTCCTGAATTTAACAGTTGAGAAACGAGCGATCGCAATGCTGATTCCGCCACTAGCCGTCCTTGTTGTTCGGCCAGCCGTCCTTGTTGTTCGGCCAGCCGTGCTGATTGTTCGGCCAGCCGTCCTTCTTCAGATTGCTGGTAAGTCTTCAGAAATTCCCCTGTCTGAGGATTTCTAAATCTCAATTCTCCAGAGATGATGTGCAATTCCAGTCCCAATACTTCACTGTATAGCCACAGCGTATCGAAGGCGATATTATTGATGGGAATTTGCTCATATCGGTTGTTAACTAAACGCACTCCTTGCAGTATCGGATTCAGATAATCCCCAGACGGATCGTACTGAAAGTATTCCTTTACTCCCAAACTTCGATAGGTTTCTGGTTTGGTTTCTTGGTCTACATCTTGAGTTGTTTCTGAGGTTATTTCCAAGACAAACTGCGGAGCTATCCCTGCTTCTTTCCATATTTTGTAGTTATCTCTTTGGCGTTTTTTGACTCCAAATACTACATAAACATCGGGAGCAACTACTGCTGATTTGTTACCTTCTTCGTAATAAACGAAAGAATTTGCTGACACGTAGACATCCCATCGCTTGTGAAAGTAAAGCTTGAGAGCTTCCACGCCGTAAGTCATGTAATCGCGTGCGATATCGCTTTCCGCCATCGGTTCTCCGTCGCTGCTGGGATATTCTATTTCTTCTTCGATTTGTTGAGTTAAAACTGTCACGGTTTAAGTATCCTCAATTGTCGCTGATTTTATCTTAGCAGGTTCGATAAATTTAAGCATAAAAAAATGGCGTTTGTACTTGACAAACGCCATTTTATAGACTTACGAACGTGGCGTCTTATCTTGTTTAAACGACGCTAACCATTCGCGAATTTGCTCGCCCGCAATCTCGCGGCCGCCCAAACCAAAAGCCAGAGCAATCCCAACTGCGATCGCCCCGAGCAACAGCCCGAAAGCTAAATTCACAATATCGCTACCAATGCCCATTTGTTGCAGCGCCAAGGCCGAAACAAAGGCAATCACCGCGATCCGAGCCGTTTGGCCCAGAAGCCGCGCTTGGCGAGTTCCAGAGCTAGCAATCAAACTAAACGCCAGATTCGCCAAATACAAGCCGATCGCAAATACGATCAAACCAGACAAAACCCGACCGGCTACCAGCACAATACCGCTGACAATCGCCGTCAGCGCTGGAATCCGCAGCACGTCAGTAGCCGCCACTACAGCAAACAGGAGGATGCCCACCTGCACCACAATGCCGACAAATTCCGAAGGCGTGCGAGCCGGCATATCTGGTTCCTGAAGTACCGTTGCGTCAGGATCGATCGAACCAGGCGCACGCATCATCAGCGGCTGTTTCGGCTGTACTCCCAACCAAGAAAAGACATTGTTAAAGCCAATTCCAGTCAGGATATTAGTCACCAAATCGGCGATCCAGCGCCCCAAAAAGTAAGCAACAGCCAGAATTATCGCTGCTGTAAAAATGTTGGGAAGCGCGCCCAGAATCGTGTTGAGCATCGCGATCGCCGGCTGCGAAATCGCCTGAATGTCCAAAGCATTCAAAGCTGCGATCGCCGTGGGAATCAAAATCAAAACATAGACAATTGTGCCGACAATCCACGACAGCGATTGTCCGCCCGAGCTCCGGGAAATGCCAAACCGAGCGCCCAAACTGTCCGCCCCAGAAGCAGCCAGCAGATTTGTGACAATCCGCTGCACCACTTGAGCCAGCAGCCAGCCCACAAACCCGATCAGCACAGCTTGCAGAATTTTCGGAATTGCTGCCAAAATTTGGTTCAGCAAATTATTAACTGGTAGCAAAGCCTGCTGCAAATCCAGCGATTCGAGAACCGACGGCAAAAACAGCAGAAAAATGAACCAGTACAGCGCATTCGCCAGAGTATCGCTCAGCAGCAAAGGAGCCTCACCGGCTGTAGTACCCACCTGCTGATTCAAGCGCTCATCTACGCCAAAAGTCCGCATCGCGCGCGATAGAGCCAATTTAGCAACGGTGGCCAACACCCAAGCAATCCCCAAGAAAATCAGGGCTTTGGCCAACTTCGGCAAAGCACCAGCAATTTGATTGAGAAAAGTATTCAGCGGTTGCGAGACAGCCGTGAGGTTCAGCCTGTTGAAAAAGGCGACTAGGAAAAAGATAAAAATGATCCAGAATACCGCACCGGAAATCCATTTTTCCACCGGCGGAGATCCTTCTCCATCCGGGCGCCCGGTAATCCAAGCAGCCAGCCGATTGTCGATCGTCGTTTTCTTGAGCAATCCACCGACTAAAGATGAGACGAGGGCTGATACGATCAAGCCAATTAGCAGAATGCCGATCGCCCACACGAGATTTTCAATGCTTGTCGATCCCTGAAATAAATCGTTAATTCCGCTCTGGGCCTCTCCCAGTGGATTCGCAGGCGGGGCTTGTACCAAAAGTCTATCGGACAAACCCATTAATGGCCCCGATATCGGTTGAGTTATTTCTTGCCAAGTTTCATTCATTTTTTTCTCAGGTTAACGTCAAATTTGACAAGGAAAATAAGAAAGTGTAAGAATACGCTTCTAGCTTGCAGGTTCTCATGTCAATTCGTCAAGTTTTCGAGCAATCTATTGAAATTCACGCTGCCGCTACCTTGGTGGAGCGTTGTATAGTCGATCGCACTTTAATGCACAAATGGCTAAATCCGTTGCTGCGCTGCGATCCCGAGGGTGAATGGGATACTTCTGTAGGAAGTCGCAGCTTATTTATCATAAAAATTCCCGTTTTGCAACCCACTTTAGAGAGTATTGTGTTGGAGCGACAACCCGGTTTAATTGTTTGGGGCTTTGACGGATATTTCAAAGGATGCGATCGATGGGAATGCCAGCCCCAAATCCAAGGAACTCTCTTAATTAACCGCTTTGAATTTCAAATCCCCAATCCTTTAATTAGATTTGGTTTCAATCAATTTGCCGCTCCTTGGACACAGAAAGATATGAAAGACCAACTCCGTCGGCTCAAACAGGTAGCCGAGCAATTATCTCAAGGCATAGTTAATGGGTAATTGGGAATAGGTAATGGGTAATTTGTAGTGCACTGCGCACCGATTGACTTTGATACTATCTAAATACATACTGGTTGACTTTTTCAATGCTTTTTGACGGCATCCTACAAGATGAGCCTGTGCGCATTGTGCACCCTACATATATTTTGTAGGGTGCGCATTGCGCACCTTACCGCTATTGGTAATGGATAATTGGTAATAATGGATAATTGGTAATAGATGAAATTAAGAGCTAATAGCAATGCCCAATTCCCAATTCCCAATGCCCAATTCCCAATTCCCAATTCCCAATTCCCAATTCCCAATTCCCAATTACTTCATATTCGATGAATTTGGCTGACAAATCATTTGTCTTGCTTGACCAGCCGTACCTTGCAAAGCCGGGGAATTCTGATACATAGCTTGCAACTCTTGCACATCTTTAATCACTCGCTGATAGATAGCCATAGCTTGATTGCCATCAACTTCTAATGCCGGAAGGCTGTAACTTTGCATCACTTCCATCAGCGATACTTTACCATCTTTAGAAGCTGCGACTAAAGCATCGCGAAGTGCCTGCGCGCTTTGAGCCCGAGTTGCGGGCGTATAAGCAACCTCGCCCAATTGTTTGAAAACAATTTCCCCAAAATAAGTATTTGCCAGTCGCGCCACTAATTGGGAATCTAAAGCCACTTCTTTTGTTAATATTTCGCGCACCGACTCGGGAGTTTGTTTCGCAAGACTCAGAACACTTTGCAATTGAGGTGATGGTTTGCCCGTTTGTGCAAAACTTTGCAAGTCGCCGATCGGTAAAGTTACGTCAACAGCACCGTATTTTACAGTCACCTTTTCTAATGCAAAGGCTTTGGCGCTGCTCAGCAATACTGCACTTGTCGAGAGCAAAAGTGCCAAACCTAATGATAAAGACTTTGAGATTCTTTTGGTTGAATTGGCTGACTTCTGTTGCATTTCGTTTAGATGACCTTGTTGAAACTTCATGGGTTTGTACCTTTGATAGTTGACAGTTGACAGCTTGCCCTGAGCGAAGTCGAAGGGTTGACAGCGACCTCTAGAAGGAAGAGGATGGGAGTAATGAATAGTCTGATTTGAATTTCTCGCCTTTAGGGGTTCCGGCTTTAAACCAATTTTTTCTGGTAAATGACCTACGATCCTACAGTTATGTCAAGCAAATTTAACCTATCAAAAGATAGGTGTCAATTGATGATTTATATGTTAGTCTCACGTCGGCGATAGTTTGATAAAGCTTTGCAAAACTTATATATCTCGATCGAGTCGATCGAGCAATTGGCGAATTCTAGCAGCATCAGAGGCATTGGGAGCATTTGTCAGGTATAGTCCCAAATCCTGGCGCGCCTCGGCCAAGCGCCCGAGTTGATAGTAGAGAATTCCGCGATCGCGCCTTTCTAAGAGCGCATCAGGAAACAGCAGCAAAATCCGTTCGATCGCGCCCAGCACCCTGACAGCATCACGCTGTTGCAAATAAATCGCCTTCAGATTTCCCAACATTCGCCCCAAAAACTGCCGCCTACTTACCGGGGCGAGAAAAGCCGGCTGTAACTCCATCGGTTGACCATAAATTTGAGAAAGTCTCCCTTGACAATCTTCAGGAAATAATATCTCGCCGCCGTTAAACGCATCAACAAAAATGCCAGCATCCTCAAAATCCGGCCTAATTAAAAAATGTCCAGGCATCCCAATACCCACCATCGGAAAATCAATGCGTTTAGCAACCTCCAAATAAACCAACGATAAAGAGATCGGAATGCCAGTACGGCGATCGAGAACTTGATTCAAAAAGCTATTCCGAGGGTCATAATAATCAACCTCATTGCCCGAAAACTGGCAATCTTCGTATAAATAACGGTTAATAGTTTGAATAATCCGCAGCGGATAATTTTGTGGCGGTAGGCGCGATCGTACTTCATCGGCGATCGCATCCAGAGCATCTAGATACTCATCAGGGTCAATATTTGGGTATTCTTCCAAAGCCATGTAGAGAGAAGCTTTCGCCAAGTCGATCGAACCATCCGGCTGATTGATTTCTAGATAAAAAAGTTGTCGGGCTCTGGGAAAATCCATATTGATGATTTATTTGATTTTAATTAACATTTTATCCGAATATCCTGTTATATCAAATCCGGCTGCACTCCTTATAACACAATACGGTTTACTTAAGGCAGATCCCCCCTAACCCCCCTTAATAAGGGGGGGATAAGAATGCTCTCAAAGTCCCCCTTCTTAAGGGGGATTTAGGGGGATCTCCGGGTATAAATAGTGTTAAGTAAACCGTATTGCCTTATAACATAGAGGAGACGGCAGTGCCGTGTCCCTACAATTAATCTGAGGTAGGAACACGGCACGTGTAGTCTCCTAATTTTGGCTAATAATCATTCCGATGCTACCGGATTTGATACTACTTAAAAAAACATTAAAAACATCTTTCTACTCTTCCTCTCTGCGTTCTCTGCGCCCTCTGCGGTTAAAAAAACATTCCCGTATGTAACGCTGAACTTTTAACATTCAAATTCCATGACTTTTACCAATCACCCAACTGCGACGGAAAATACGAGCTAGAGTCGATTCCTCCAAAGCAAAATAAATAGGGCGGCCGTGAGGACAAGTGCGCGGATTGCGAGTTTGCTGCCATTCATCCAACAAATTTTGCATTTGTAAAACACTCAAAGGAGTACCGTTTCGCATCGCACTGCGGCAAGCAGTAGCGACTTGAGCCGCTTGCAAATCAGCTACTTTACTGAGTTCAAAAAGCGCATCTACACAGTCATCTCGATCGGCCAATAATGCAGGAACTTCGCGCGCCGCCCATAGCTGTTCGCCAAAACTTTCTACTTCCAAACCCAACCGGGATAAATTCTCAATTTGTAGTGCAGATAATTGACGGAGAATCACTGGTTTTTCGAGAGATTTTAGCTGCCAAGCGGCGCACAATTGCTCGTACAAAACGCGCTCGTGGGCGATGTGTTGTTCCACCAACCACATCCCGCTGGAATGTTCCGCAACAATGTAAGTATTGTGAACTTGTGCGATCGCCCTCAATTCGATCAATCCTATTTTATTACCCGTTGCCTGTTCGCCGTCGTCATCATTCTGGCGAGCCGAAACCCCGACACTGTAAGCACTTTTTTGTTCCGATGCCTTCAGCAACTGTCCCACTCGATCGGGAATTGGAGGATCTGGCAAAACATCATCATTCAGGTGCAAAGCCCGATCGATGGCGGCGCCAACTTGTGCTTGCCAAAAACTCGGATCGTGCAGATAAATTTCCACTTTCGCCGGGTGTCGGTTCCAGTCAATTTCGGAAGGAGAGAGTTGCAGGTGAACAAAACACACGGGATAGCGATCGCGGGGACAAGTACGAGCAAAGGCACTCAGAATAGTTTGCTCTAATTCGGGCGATCGTACAACCCGTCGATTCACCGCAACCTTAACCCAATCCGGCCGTCTGCGGTGACAGCGATCGGGCAAACCAATTACTAACTCCAAAGACTGGGCATCGGGCATTGGGCATCGGGTATTGGGCATTGGGAATTGATAATTGGGCTTGCTTGTCGCTCCCACAAGTTGAGTTTCTCGCAGCAAATTTGTAGCTTTCTGATTTTGAGGACTTGCAGGCAAATCTAACTTTAAATATTGTAAATCGCTCGATCGCACGCCCCGCACAAACTGAGGTAAAATCTGCTCCGCCGTACTGCTAGGAGTTATGTAAAAACAAGGCGTATTTGCTTGACGCAACTGCCAATTAACCTGCGGATGACAAATAGCAATTTGCTGAATGATTGATTGGATCGATCGCATTTGCTGTGCCGCAGTCAAAAAAGTGCGACGCACGGGCCAATTCCCAAACAAATCAGCAACAGTGACTACCGTACCCGGAGCGATCGCCGCTGTTTCTACCTCCACAGGCTCGCCAGAGTTATTGTAAACTACCCGCCAGCCCGATCGAGCATTTTCAACTCTCCCCTGATTCAAGGATGAGCTAGCGGGGGTTTCCGCAGACTCTCGATTTTCCCAAAAATCACCCAATCCCAAATCATTCGGCCGACTCAAAACCTCCAAACAGCCCAACTGAGCCAAACTGTGCAAAGCTTCCCCACGAAATCCCAAAGTAGCAATTTTGTAAAGGTCTGCTTCAGTGGTAATCTTGCTCGTACTGTGAGGCGAAGCCGCCTGCTGCAAATTTTCCAGATCCATTCCCGTACCATTATCCGCAACTTGCAGCCGCCACTGTTCGGGCCAAACAGACACAACGATGCGAGTTGCGCCAGCATCCAAAGAATTTTCTACTAATTCTCGTACCGCAGCGGCGATCGAGTCAATCACTTCGCCAGCGGCAATTAAATTGATCACTTCTGCGGGTAAGGTTTGAATAGTAACTGGCATCAGATTTTTAGCAGTTTGTTAATTCAATTCTACTTGATTATGTAACTCGCCACAAATTATAGCAGAAGGAAGGAAGAAGAAGGAAGAAGAACAACAAGAAGAAAGAAGTCGTAGGGTGTGTCGCCATGAAAAATCCATAACTTGCATATCAAAAATCTCACAGCGACGCACCCTCCAAACAGCGCCCATCTAAACCAACTAAACACTTTTTTTATAGAAAAACTTTGTAAAAATGGTATTAATTCAATTTAATTTGATTATGCCAATCACTTAACTTGTAACTTTAGGTAAGCGGATAAAAAAAGTTGTCCCCTTTTCGTTTTCCGACTCATAAGTAATTTCCCCTTTATGAGCATCAACTATCGACTTAGCAATCGCCGTACCCAACCCAGTACCAGTCCGCTTGCCATAAGTCACAAACGGTTCAAATAACTTGTCCTTAATTGACTGCGGAATCCCAGGCCCATTATCATAAATGCTAATGTCTGCCCACTCCTCGCTTTGTCCTACAACAATTTCTACCAAACCTCCGCGCCCGCCAAAAGCTTCAACAGCATTCCCAACTAAATTTTGCAAAACGCGCAAAATCTTATTTTCGTCCGCTTCCACTATCACTTCTGTCACGCGTATCACCAAATCTACTTTTGCTGCCTCAAAATAAACTCTATTCAACTTTTCAAACTGCTGCAACGTCTGAATTAAATTAACTGGTTTTTTATTTAATACAGAGTTACCACGCGAAAATTCTAAGACTTCTTCAGCCATCCCCAACATTCGCTGAACCTGCAATTGAATAAGTTCGCACCACTCCTGAGTTTCCTCATCCGGGTGCATTTCTTTGAGCATTTCGCTGGAGAGTTTAATCCCAGTAAAAGGACTTTTGAAATCGTGAATAATTGTGCTCACCATTTCTCCTACCAATACCATTTTTTGTTTATGTACGAACTGGCTAACATATTGATCCGTGGTAGAGCGCAAATTTTTAATAATGAAATTAAACATTTGCAGTACCGAACTGCCTTTAGCAAACTGGAGAGTTGCTATCAGTTCTTCGCGACATAATTTTGCCAAAGTCGTGCCGCCAACTGCCACAGCTCTAGCACTGCGTGGTTCTCCGTCTAAAACTCCGAGTTCGCCAAAAAAATCGTCGGGCTTAGCAACAGCAATCGTTTGGTATTTATTGTTTTCAACTTGCTTGCTAAACTCGACTTCACCTTCTAAAACTAGATATAAAAAATCTGCTGTTTGTCCTTCTTCAAAAACCAGTGTTTCCTCAGCAAAACTCTCCAATATAGCTATTTGGCATAGGTGAGCAGCTTGAAGAGGTTCAAAATAAGACATAAATCGATGAGATGCCAGATCCATGTGAAAATACCCGAGGCTTAGTTGAAACAGTTTCTTGATTCTATTTTCGCCGATCGGCATTGATGCGTTGATTAAGATACCATACTGTTTTAAATGCCGATCGACCTAATTGACCAAAAATTAACGATCGCCAGATAGAACTATCGCAGCATTCTGCCCGCCAAAGCCAAAACTCAAACAAAGCGCATTTCTCACAAGAGTTGCGCGCGCATTTCTCACAAAATCTAATTCAAACCCCGGTTTGTTCATTCCGGTGCAAGGTGGCAACATCTGATGTTTAATACCCATCAAACAAAAAGCCACGCCCAAAGCTCCCGAGGCTCCCAAAGTATGACCCGTAGCCCCCTTAGTCGAACTAACCGCAACTCCTCGGTGAAACAATTTTTGAATTAACAGTGCTTCATGTCGGTCATTTAAATCAGTTGCAGTACCGTGAGCGTGAATAAAATCTATATCAACCTGCGCTAAATTGCTCCGTTTCAAAGATTGATTTACCGCCGCGATCGCACTTTCCATCCCCAGATCCGGCGAGTTAGCATGACTTGCATCATTTGTCAAGCCAAAACCGGAAATTCGACCATAAATTTTAGCGCCCCGACGCCTTGCCAAATCAGCCGATTCTAATACAAATAAAGCCCCGCCTTCGCCGAGCACAAAGCCCTCCCGGTGTTCGTCAAACGGATAGCAGCCAGTGTTTGCCAAAGCACCCATCCGCTCAAATCCAGCCAGAGTCAGCGGTGTAATTGGGGCTTCTACAGCACCTGCGATCGCCTGCTGACACTCACCGGTACGAATTAAATCAACAGCACGGGCGATCGACTGTAGGCCCGTCGCACAAGCAGCCATCGGCGCCAGCACCGGCCCGATCGACCCAATTGCCCTCGCAGCGGCGATCGCCCCCATGTGAGGCAAAAAATTCATGAATTGAGAATCGGGAATTAGTAATTGGCGATCGGGCATTGGGCATTGGGCATCGGGAATTGGGCATTCCCTTCCTTCCTCCTTCTGCCTGACATCCGTGACAGAATCCGTTGCCGAACTCCCCTCGGACTTCCTCAGTCCATCCGTTAAATCCGTTACAAAATCCGTTGCCGAACTTCCTTCTCTTGCCAACCGTTCCAAATTTCCCTGAAAACCACGGCTCGAACCGATCGCAATTCCGCAATCAGGCAAAGGCAAAGTCAAATTAGCATCTTGCAAAGCATCGGCCAAAACCTGCCGAATCAAAGTGATAAAATCAGCAGGTTTTGTGCCAATCAAAGCCAAAGGTAGCGGTTCAATTTCTAAAAAAGGTTGATGTTGCCGAATGCCACAATTCCCAGACAGCAGTTGTTTCCAGCTATTTTCTAAATTGCCTAAAGCTGAAACAACACCAATTCCAGTAACAACAACATCCATTCACTAATGACTAATGACTACTGACTACTGACTAATGACTACTGACTACTGAACAGGCTTAAAATTTTCCAAACCCTGAGTAACAGTAGCCTTCTCAATGCGATCGCCCGCTTGAATCTTATCAACCACATCCATCCCCTGCTTCACGTAGCCAAAAACCGCATAGCTGCCGTCCAAAAACGGTACATCGGTCAAAGTAAAGTAAAACTGAGAAGAAGCCGAATCAGGACTCTGCGATCGAGCCATAGCCACAGCCCCACGACTGTGCAGCAACACAGGTTTTTCCTTAACCCCAGCTTCCTGTAGCGTCGCGCTATAAGTTGGATTTGGAGCACCTTTAGCTTTAATTTCCAAAGGAATCATGCGTTCAGTAGAAGTTTTCGGGTCAATAAAACCTCCAGTTCCCAGTCGTGCTGCCGGGAATTTAGGGTCTTTTCCCTGCGGATCGCCGCCCTGAACCACAAAAGGCTGAGGTTCCCGCACAACTCGGTGAAATACTAGCCCGTCATAGACACCTTTCTGAACCAAATCGACAAAATTGCCCGCAGTAATTGGCGCATTTGTGCCATCAAGTTCGATCGTAATCGGAGCACCTTTAACCGTCATCACCACCGTTGCTTTTCCTTGCAAACGCGCCAAATTGCTAAATTGCGAACTTGCCGCCACAACAGCAGCAGGAGATGGAGACGGAGACGGAGACAAAGAAATGCTTTCACCCGACGCCGGATTCGTCGGAGTCGAGTTTGCAGCAGGAGAACTACCGCATCCCCCAACAAACAGCGCACCAATTATTAAAAATGAGAAGAACCACCGCTGAATTTTGATTTGCATTTGCATTTGTATTTTTACTTTGAGTCTATTACGGACTTGGCAACTAGAAATTTTAATTGATAGATTCAAAAATTGGTAACGGGCTTACTCGCAGAGCGATATTTTTCACTTACCAGGTAGGTAAGGTGCGCGGCCCGGCGCACCCTACGAGATACTACCAATCTAAAATCTAAAATCGCAAATCGAAAATCCCTATAGTCCTTCTAGAGGAACTTGCAAAAATCGAGCCAATTCCGCCGCTTGATTTTCCACCTCAGACAAAGCAATCGGCTGTCCGACTCTAGTCAGGGGAAACTGACGGCGGTCTTTGAGCTTAAGATAAATACTGCGACGGGGATTGAGACCTTCCTTAATGTCCACCCGCACAGATTGCACCTCGGATGTTTTGCAACTAAAATCAAGTGTGCGGTTTTTGCCAGGAAATCCCCAGCGAAAGATCCGAACGTTGCCAGCTTCTCGATCGAACTCATTGTAGCCACCGCCAACATCCCACAGAATAGTCAGCCACAGGTAAAGCGCCAACAGTACGCCACAGACGCCATAAAAACCCATCGCGATGCCTTGAGGGATAAAAATGAGCTTAGTCGGGTCAGCAAAAGGCAGCAGATTGACGTGCAAGTAGCTGGAAATGCCCGACAGCAGGAAACCAGTCCCGCCAATGCTGACAATTGTCCCCCACCAGAAATTGCTAAAGCGGCGGGAGCCCAAAACCTGGTAGCGCAGGACAGAATCGATCGAAGTCGTCGTTTTTGCAGTCATAAAAGTAAACAGCCTTAAACCCAAATCTTAATTCAATAGCCCGCACCTGCGTCACACTTCGCCAATGTCAGCGCAGTCGATCGGGCAAAGTGTATCAATTTTGCCAATTTTGTTAAAAATTTATCAAAATCTAATGTATACTTATGTTAACTTTAATTAGAAACCTTAGTTTTTTAACAAGCAAAAGGATCTTACCGCTATGACAATCGCAGTCGGACGCGCCCAGAACGAAAGAGGAGTCTTTGATGTCCTCGACGACTGGCTTAAGCGCGATCGTTTCGTCTTCGTAGGCTGGTCTGGCATCTTGCTATTCCCATGCGCCTACAT
>CASBQF010000131.1 GCA_949127775.1 Oscillatoriales cyanobacterium PMM_0080 | reverse complement strand
TAATACCGTGATTAATTGTAGGGACACGGCACTGCCGTCTCCTCATTTCCGGTAATATTAATACCGTGATTAATTGTAGGGACACGGCACTGCCGTCTCCTCATTTCCGGTAATATTAGTACCATGATTAATTATCGTATAATACCGATCGCAATTTTGACTCCAGACACCGATCGCAATTCATCTATTATCGCAGTGCCCGTGACTAACCGATTTATCCGCATTAATCCCCACAACAATCTCCCTTTGCTTGGGAATCTAAGCACCACGAACTTTAGAGTAGAATTTCATTCGGTAGGGTGCGTAATGCGCACCTTACAAAGCGCATAATCTATATCCCGTAGGGTGCGCATTGCGCACCTTACATTTACTCGTAGCCAACAATCGCAATTTTACCAGAAGGAATTGGTTTAAAAAGTTTCCATCAATGTTTTTTCTTCGGTATAAACATCTCGTAGCTGTTGCAATGCTGGGGCTGAAATTACCGATTTGACTGTAGCGACTAAGAGGCCCCATTCAAGTAAGCTATCAACTGAAACAGCCTCTTTGAAATTGTAGGTATAGAATTGCGTCCAAAACTGAGGTGCTAACTTCGCATTCCAGCGTTTATACCAGTCGGCAAAATCTTGAGCGCAGGGCTCTTTTACTTGTAAGATTGGGGGGAAATCGGCGTAGCTGACAAATCGACTCAGGCCTTTGGCGTGCACATACACCATGTTGTGACAGCATTCGATACGATAAATTTCGTCTGGTGTGATGTTGAACAGGAGTGCGACTGTTTCTTCGGTGACAAATCTCGATCGCGCATTGACAATCGAAGACTTATGAATAATTTTTGAGGCGCCGATTTCTGACGATCTTAACTGATTCTCTGATATCATAGTAGTTGCACCTGGTGGTAAATAGATGTATCTGCTAGGTGCGATCGACAGAAATTATCAGTCAGAAATTATCTGTCACGATTAATTTGAACTGGCGATCGTCTTTAGTTTGCAGACCGGGGGCGATCGCCTTTTGATAGTATACTAAATCCAAAATTTTGTAAATAGCTAATATGAGTAAAGGTTTAGTCAGGTTGCGGGTTCGAGAATTGGCGGCCGAGAAGGGATGGACGTTGAAGGAGGTTGCCCAGCGATCGGGCGTGGGATACAGTACGATTAGCAATTATGCTCGTTCTCAGGGGATGGCGATGGTTGATTTTGCGGCAGTGCACAAGTTAGCCCGCACCTTTGACGTGCTGATTGAGGATTTTGTGATCATCATGGAAAAGTAGCCGCAGGTTTTGCTTAAATTTAATGCTGAGGACGATCGACCTTTTGGTGTGAGGCGATCGAAGCTTTGGTGCAGATTATAGCAGTTTTAAATCGGATCAACAATTGTCCAGAAATTCGGACACGGCAGTGCCGTTTCCCTACACGATATTTAGACAGGATAGTGCCTTTTCCCTACTACAGATGCTCATTTACAATGAATATTTACCACTAATTTTCAGAATTGGTATAACAAATAACAAATAACAAATAACTAATAACTAATGACTAACGACTAAAGCTTATCTTCCCCCTAACCTAGCCGTTACCTAACCTTTACCTTCGTCAGTTAGAGTGAGATCCATAGGTCTCAGACCACTGTTTTTTAGCTGGAAATAACAGATATGCCACCAACATCGAAAGCACTTTTAGCGGAAGTCCAGCATAACACAGGAGCGACTCGAAACTTGCATTTTTATGCCAAGGGCGAAACCATTCCTTTAATGTCCCAAGGGCTTTGGCAAGTTTGTCAAGGTTTAGCACAACTGAGTACGCTTTATCCTACCGGGGAAGAAGGACTTTTGGGTTGGGTGGGGCCTTCGATGTGTTTCGGTTTGTGGTTGACTTCCTTGCAGACTTACCGTGCTACGGCAACATCAGATGTTTATTTGATCTGGTATTCTATGGTGGAAATCGAAGCTTCTCCTCAATTGGCTCACGAGTTGCTGCCTCAAATGGTGCGGCGACTGCGACAAATGGAATCAATTTTGGCGATCGCCGGACAGCGCCGAGTAGAAGACCGTTTGTATCAACTTCTGCTATTATTGCAACAGGACTTCGGTCAGCCTGTCGTTGAAGGAACTCGTTTAAGCATCCGTTTAACGCATCAAGATATTGCTAATGCTATTTGTACGACTCGGGTAACTGTAACGCGAATGTTGGGAAAATTGCAGCAGCAAGGCTTAATCAGTCGAGATGGCGATCGGCATTTAATTCTTAAAAAAGATGTTTTTGCCTCTACCTCCGATTTGTTTGGCTGCAACCCTCAAGCAGTGTAGCAAGCAAAGATAATAATCTTATTCTGCTTCACCAATCAGCATAAACGCCGCTCAATATTACGAATTTGGGTGCATCTTCATTCTCATCAACATCGCTTAAGCTTTATTCGAGTTTTGTTATAACTGGCGATACAATTCTGCCATTAATTCCACTGTCGCAGCATCTGGCACTGACCGCAAAAGAACCAGAATACTAGGAATTTCAGCACTAATTAAAGTACGAAATAACCCAAGCACGCCATCGCCTGTGAGTTTTTCTCTGCCAGTATTACAAGCACTTAATACCACTAATTCAGCATTTAATTTTAAATCTAAAATTTAACTGGAAGTCAGTAATTCGTCATCATTTCCTGAGAGAGCAAGGACAATTGCTCCAGGTAAATCTCGTGTCTTCTAAAAATCCGCTTGACGCAGTAATCGTAGGGCGTGTCGCCATGAACAATCCCTAACTTGCATATCGAAAATCTCAAAGCGACGCACCTATGAACTCGTGCGATCGCAAATAAAGTCGATCGCCTATAATAGACAAGATTGCAAAATTCATTTTAATCAAATTTTGTAACAGGCTCTCCGGCCTGTTCCACAAGAAAAAATGTTTTTTGTGGAACGGGCCGGGGAGCCCGTCCTAGTTATTTTTGCAATCTTGTCTAATCAAGTAGTAGTAGGGTGTGTCACCGACGATCGCAAATAAAGTCGATCGCCTATAATCAAACTAATCCCCCTTGCCGCCTAAAATTAGGAGAACTGTCAAATGCTAGATGCTGCGTTATTAGGAGGACTTTTCACAGTCGTATGGCAAGCCATCGTGGGAACTCAAGCCAATGATGCAGCAAAGCACCTTTGTTTGAGTGGCATCAAAAAAGTATCACGAAACGGGAAAATTGTCAATCACGATTTAGAAAAAGCGCTCAAAACTTCTTTCCTGAAAGCTCAACAACAAATCGCCTCAGAGTGCAAACAGGAAATTGATCCGAAAAATAGCGCTAACCGAGAGAGTTTTAGCTATTCGCTGCAAGACAGGCGCAGGGATTTTGATTGGTTGAAACGAAGGCTCGAAAAGCTCAAATTAGAACTAGAACAGGTTGATAAAGAAACTGTTCCGTCTGGGATTCCCATTGAGGGTTTAGATGAGATAGAATTGCTGCTGACTGCGACAGATGAGTTAAAGCAGAATCGGGTAGCAGAAGTTAACCAAAAACTGCTAGAAATTGCCCTGGAAAATTGCGATGTCGCACCATACAAAATTAAGTTAGAGCAAGATTTATTTGCCTTGGTGTCAGCATACTTTGCTCAGGAAATCAAGGAAAATGAAAAGGTTTTTCAGATATTTACCGGGCAGACTTTGACGCGGATCGATCGCACAACCCAAGAGATGTATGCTTGGCTTGAGGAGATTGTGGAAAAGAGCCGCATTGTTTACCAACCGATTGATTGGCAGAGTATTTGTCAGCAGATTTTAGATGAGAAAGAACAGCAGCGGCTGAGTAGCAATCAACTCACTTTTGGTAACCATCAAATTGATGATGTTTATGTGCCACTGGGTTTGGTGGAAAGGCACAAAGTTCCTGATAAGCGCCCGGATTTGGCGGCTGAGGAAGGTTCGGATTTGTACCGGGAAAAAGAAGTTACTCAAACCTTTGAACATAGCGAGTTTCTGGAACAGGTTTTGCGGGGAGGAAGGAGCCCGAAAAGCAATGGGAAGCGGTTAGGAATTATTGGGGAACCGGGGGCGGGGAAAACTACGCTGTTGCGGCAGATTGCTAATTGGGTGGCTGCTGAAATTTCGGAGGCGATTGTGATTTGGGTGTCTTTGGCAGATTTGCAGGGGAAGGATTTAGAAACCTATTTATTTGATAGTTGGCTGCTGGCGGCTATTAAGAGGGTTGGGAAGGCTGAGGCGACGGCGGATATTAAGGATGATTTTTTAGCTTTGTTTAATGCTGAGCGGGTTTGGTTGGTGTTGGATGGGGCGGATGAGATGGCTGCGGGTGATGGTAATCCTTTGGCGGAAATTCAGCGGCAAATTAGAACGGGTGGCTGTGTTCAAAGGGCGCGGATTGTGCTAAGTTGTCGGCAGAATGTCTGGGATGCGATCGGTTCTGCGTTGGATACTTTTGATACTTATCGTACTCTGGAGTTTTCCTATCCTGAACAGGTGGAAATGTTTATCGATAAGTGGTTTGGAACCCCCCCTAACCCCCCCTTGTTAAGGGGGGGGACAAGAGAGGAAGAAGAGGTGACAGGAGAAGTAGAAACTCTTACTCCCCCCTTAGCAAGGGGGGCTGGGGGGGATCTCTCCCAACAGCTACGGGAAGCATTAGCAGCATCGGGGAAAGAGCGAATTCGAGATTTAGTAAAAAATCCGCTGAGATGTTCGCTGCTGTGCGGTACTTGGCAGTCGTTGGATGGGGATTTGCCGGATACTAAGGCTAAGCTTTATCGGCGGTTTGTGACTACTTTGTATCAGTGGAAGGAACCGCGCCTGAATTGGATTCAGCAGCAGGATTTGAATGCGGCTTTGGGGAATTTGGCTCTGGCTGGGATGTTAAATGAAACGGATCGGTTTCAGTTACGAGAAAGTGTGGGATATCGGGTGATGGGTGCATCGCTGTTTGAGTTGGCTGGCGATTTGGGTTGGCTGAATTTGGTGGCGAGGGATGCGGAGACGATGGAAGGGATTTATGCTTTTTATCATCCGACTTTTCAGGAATATTTTGCGGCGTTGGCGGTTGAGAATTGGCACTTTTTCTTGAATCATTTTCCTGGGAATCCGCAGCATCCTGATGCTCGATATCGGATTTTTGAGAAGCAGTGGAAGGAGGTTATTTTGCTGTGGTTGGGGCGTGAGGAGGTAGGGAAGGAGGAGAAGGAAGCGTTTATTAAGGCGTTGGTTGAGTTTAAGGATGGGTGGGAGGAGTTTTATAAGTATCGGGCGTATTTTCTAGCTGCTGCGGGGATTGCTGAGTTTAAGGATTGTAGTCTGGGTGATGAGATTGTGTCGCAGATTATCAAATGGGGATTTGGTTGTTTTGACGAGGAACAAAAGAAGTGGGGGACATTTTTCGATCCAATTGCAAAGCGTTCAAGGGAAGTTCTGAAAAATACTGATCGGGAAAGAGTGATATCCGCTTTAGTCGAGTTGATCCGCGATTCAGGCAGTGAAAATACCCGGAATCAAGCTGCAATAAAGTTAGGAGAAATAGACAAAAATCACCCAGAAGCGATTTTACTCGAATACCCAATCTCCTTTTCAGCTCATGGAGATACCAGGATGATAGGGGCAGATAGCTTAGGGCAAATAGGCAAATATCTCCCATGGGCGCCCACATATTTAGTCTCGTTAGACGCCTGCCAGTCATCTATTGCAACCTGGTGGCAAGAGACAGAAAGCTTAAGGAATATCAGCCAAGATAACCCAGTTGCCATCGCCGCTTTAGTTGAGTTAATCCGTAATTCAGATGATGAAATTACCCGGAGCTTAGTGGCAGAAAGCTTAGGGAAAATTATGAAAGGTAAGCACTTTGCCACGGCAGTCTCTGGATTGAAAGATTACCTAACTTCCGAAGTACGCGAAAATGATTTTAATCTCTATAAAAACTGCTACAAAGTCATCTGGGACTGTGCCCAAAATATGACTTACCCAGACTTTTATCAAGCATGGCACACTCAACCAACCAATTCCCCAATACCAGATAACCACCGACAAAATACAGATATCCCCACACTGCTCAAACAACTCAAACCCACCGATAAAGCCTTCCCCGTGCCCCTCAACATTCGCGCCCTAGAAGGCGAAACCGATATCAGCGCGATCGCCCAAGAACTCTGTACCCAACTATATCAAACAATCTTCCCCGCAGATACAGACATCCCCGCCATCCGCAATGCCCCCGAATTCAAGCGATTAATTCCGCAACTCAAAAATCGGCTGCAAAAACAGCACATCGCCTTAATTTTGCACTCGTGCCCTTGCGAAAATGCGCTTTCCTCTTTCACCCGCAAACTAGCCGACTCTCACATGGGAATTCATATCGCCTGGATTACCGATACACCGCTGGAATTGCCGTTAACAGGTTTTGCCGCCGATGGAGAGGATTTGTTGAATGCGGTGCAGGATTGGATTGCAGGGATTGGTGCGTGATATTGGGATTGCGACGCTGTTGTCTGGGCTCTGCGATTGCTTTGCTTCGCGCGCAATGACATATTCTCTTCAACCCGCGGAGGCGGGTTTTGTCTGTGTAGGCGCGATTTCAATCGCCCGCTACCGCGCCGCTACCGCAATACTGCGATACTAATGGTACAGATACAATCGAGCCTCCCCAAAAGACTCCCCCAAACCATGTCCAAGCAAAAAAAGACCACCACCAAAACCTACACCGAAATCAACCTCAGCGATCCTCAATACTACTTCAACCGAGAACAAAGCTGGCTAGAATTCAACAACCGCGTGCTCCACGAAGCCCTAGACCCCCGCACGCCCCTCCTAGAAAGACTCAAATTCCTCGCTATTTTTAGCTCAAACCTAGACGAATACTTCATGGTGCGAGTAGCGGCCCTCAAACAGCAAGTAGAAGCAAAAGTCAGCAAATTGACCTCCGATGGTAGCAAGCCCCAAGAACAGCTAGATGCCATTAACAAGCGGCTTTTGCCGATGGTGACTCAGCAACACGCCTATTTTGAGCAAACCCTGCGGCCCAAATTAGCAGCAAGCGGCATCCACATTCTTGACTACATTGACCTCAATCAAGAACAGCGAAATTACTTGCACCGCTACTTCAAAGAACAAGTATTTCCTGTGCTCACACCCCTCGCAGTTGATCCCAGTCATCCATTCCCATTTCTATCCAATCTCAGTCTTAATTTAGCAGTAGTTGTCAGAGATCCCGACACTCGCGAAGAACTATTTGCGCGCGTCAAAGTACCGCAGGTTTTGCCGAGATTTTTGCCCTTACCGGGGGATTTGCAGTGGCAACAAAGGGGCAAAATTCCGGTGTGGACGGGAGTACCTCTCGAACAGGTAATTGCCCATAATTTAGAAGCTTTGTTTCCGGGGATGGACATTCAGGAATATCACCCGTTTCGGATTACTCGCAATTCCGATTTGACTGTGGAGGAAGATGAGGCTGAGGATTTGCTGCTGGCGATCGAACAAGAACTCCGCAAACGCCGATTTACAGGTTCTGCGGTGCGCCTGGAAATTCAAGCGATCATGCCGCCTGCACTGCGAGATATGTTGATGGATGAGTTGGTGCTCGGTGAGCAGGATGTTTACGCGGTGGAGGGGCTGCTAGGCCTCAAGGATTTGATGTCTTTGATCGGGCTGCCAGTACCGGAACTCAAAGATCCGGCTTGGACTCCGGTTGTGCCACCCCGGTTGCGGAATTCGGAATCGCCGATGATTTTAGGAAAATCGATGTTGGATGTTGAGGAGGGTGAGGATATTTTCACGGCCATCCGTCAAGGCGATTTGATGCTACATCATCCCTATCACTCGTTTGCGGCGACTGTCCAGCGGTTTATTACTGAGGCGGCGCACGATCGCTCGGTATTAGCTATTAAGATGACTTTATACCGCACTTCTGGTGATTCGCCGATCGTCAGTTCTTTAATTCAAGCAGCGGAAAACGGCAAGCAAGTAGCTGTTTTAGTAGAACTCAAAGCCCGATTTGACGAAGAAAATAACATTAATTGGGCGCGCAAGTTAGAACAAGCGGGAGTGCACGTAGTTTACGGTTTGGTGGGACTCAAAACCCACACCAAGATTGTGATGGTAGTCCGCCGCGAGGACAAATGTATTCGCCGCTATGTCCACATCGGCACGGGAAATTACAATCCGAAAACGGCTGGACTGTATACGGATGTGGGTTTGTTGAGTTGTCGCGAAGATTTGGGTGCGGATTTGACGGACTTGTTTAATTACTTGACTGGTTATTCGCGGCAGATAACTTATCGTAAATTGTTGGTGGCGCCTGTCAATATGCGCGATCGATTTTTAGCTTTAATTCGCCGCGAGTCCGAATTCTGTCGCTTGAATGCCGAAACCGGCATGGGTAGCTGCGGCCGGATTGTCGCTAAAATGAATGCTTTAGTTGACCCTCAAATTATTGTTGCTCTGTACGAAGCATCGCAAGCGGGTGTTAAGATTGATTTGATTATTCGGGGAATTTGCTGTTTGCGTCCGGGTGTTGAGGGTGTTAGCGACAATATCAAAGTTATCAGTATTATCGGCCGCTTTTTAGAACACTCGCGGATGTTTTATTTTTTCAATGGTGGCGACGAAGAGGTGTATATTGGTTCTGCTGACTGGATGCAGCGTAATCTAAGTAGACGGGTAGAGGCGATCGTCCAAGTCGAAGATCCAACTATTCTGATGGAGTTGCAAGAAATTTTAGGAGTGATGCTGGCTGACAACCGCCAAGCTTGGGATTTGCAGCCGGGCGGACACTATTCTCAGCGGCGCCCTCCTGCTAATAACCCGGAAGTGAGCTCTCAGCAAATTTTGATGGATATGGCAATGAATTAGTCAGTTGACTGTTGACTGTTGACTGTTGACTGTTGAAAAGTATAGTAGGATGCGCGCACCGAGTTCAGAAACCGGGTTTCTTCCGAGATTTATCGTTCCTGTCCCCAAAACTCGTAGAAACCCGGTTTCTTACCCACCCGCACCGAGCCCAGAAACCGGGTTTCTTCCGAGATTTATCGTTCCTGTCCCCAAAACTCGTAGAAACCCGGTTTTTTACCCACCCGCGCCGAGTTCAGAAACCGGGTTTCTTCCGAGATTTATCGTTACTCAACCTAAAACTCGTAGAAACCCGGTTTCTTACCGTATTTAGTCAATAATTGACACGTCCGTTACTAATCACAACTGTCAACTAACAACTAACAACTGTCAACTGTTAAAAGTGCGCTTGAATTCTTCTAACAAATCGTCAATTTCTTCGATCGCCTGACTGACATCTATTCTCAGGGCTCCCAAGTCCGATCGATCTAACAGTCGCACGAGAGATTCCCGCTTGACTTCGATTTCTGCTACGCGCTCTTTGATTGTCTGTGCATCCATTGTTTGTTACCCTTTTGCTACTATTAACAAAAATATTTGACATTCTCCCCTGCTTTCCAGACGAGAATTCTTAATTCACCGACTTACCCATTATGAGCCAATTCTTCACTGTTTTTAGATTGTCAGCGATGAACTTGCTCAGCGTTTTTGAGTCTGTGTTATGGTTTGATTGTACATCAAAACTTCAGCGTAGAAAAGGCGGACGTTTAGTATCTGCGGGTTTATTTTTCATCACTTCAGTTAAAAATCGCTTCAGAGCCTTCTCACGGTTTTTCATAAAAGCAGACCAAAATCCTGGTTGATATTCATCCATTGTCTTGGCTAGGGCCCAGACATCGATCGCTAAGATATTATAAAGCCTTTCATCTTCCCGTTTGAGCGAGTTAATCTGCTCTAGAACCGATTTATTTGCTCCAGCATTTTGTTTGTCTTCGTCTTTAATCATGTCCGAAAAGTGGTTGAAAGGGCAAGAAGGTCGATCGCGACCTTAACTCTCTATACTTTAATGATACTGTCTCGCAGATTGCCTTCTCGAACCAACGTCGTGCAATTTACACGAATATTTACCCGTAGCCCAATGGCGACAAACCGGGTTGACTTTCTGAAGCTAGAGAAAAAATTGTGGATGCACGCCGCTCCCGCGCTCACAGATTTTACCAGTTTTTGCGGGTATTTTGCCAAAAAAACTAAATTTATTCAAGACTTCTTGGCCGATAATAATTAAAGTATATTATTTCTGTCCGACTACTTACCTCACTAATATGTTACGTAAAACTTCTTTAGCAAGCCTAGCCTTAGTTGTGGGCGGTATTTTAGCAGCAGTCGGGTTCTATGCCTACTTCACAGACAAACCTACCCTAAACCTAGCCGGTTTTTTTTATGGAATTCCCCTGTTGCTCGGAGGTTTGGCCCTGAAAGCGGCCGAACTCGAACCAGCGGAGTTCACCGAACCTACCTCTCCCGAAGTTCTCCTGCTGCGAGAAAGTCTGGCCACAGATACTCAAAACCAAGTCCGCAAAGATATTACCAGATTTCGCTACGGTCAACCAGCGCACTTAGATGATGCCCTGGAACGCTTGGGAATGGCCCCGACCGATGAGGAACGCCCCCTGCTCCAAGGGTTGCGGGAAGTGGATGTTGATGGTGCATATGGGTTGATTCTAGAGTTTTATTCGCCGCTAATGCCGATCGAACTTTGGGAAGAAAAGCAAGAAAAAATAACTACTTTTTTTGGCCCCGGTTTACACGCACAAGTCAGTCAGAAGCCTAATGACAAAGTTGAATTGGCTTTAGTTACAACTCCTAAAGCTTAAAATAGTCTTGAATTGGTTATTGGTTATTGGTTATTGGTTATTGGTTATTGGTTATTGGTTATTGGTTATTGGTTATTAGAATTAACAACTAACAAATAACAACTAACAAATAACCACTGACTAATGACTAATGACTAATGACTAATGACTTCTTCCCGATCAATTAAATCACCAGAGGTACAGATGGTTTCTTTAAACAGCAAGATAGGCATTATCGGCGCAGGAACATCAGGAGTTTATCTGGCAATTTTGCTGATGGAAAAAGGGTTTAAAGTTACATTATTTGAAAAAGCACCCCATCCGCGCACCGATGGCTGTGGTATCCTGATCGTGCAAGCAGGTATGGAAGCGCTCGATCGCGGAAACCATCAAGTCACCCAAAAAATCATCAACTCCGGCGATGCGGTGAAAGTATTCGAGTTTCGCAACCTGCGTGGCGGTGTGATCAATTCTGAGCCCGTCACCTATGAAGAAAATGAACTTCCGGGGATGCTGGTACACCGCAAAGCCATTCTAGAAGCACTCCTCGACGAGTTACCCCCTGAGTCTATTCGTTTTAATTCTGAGTTATTGTCGATCGCCCAAACTGAGCATAGCGCGATCGCACACTTTAAAGACGGAACTCACTGGGAAGGCGACTTATTAATTGGCGCAGATGGGATTGTCTCCAAAGTCCGTCAATTTATCGTTCCAAATGTAGAACTGTTTTATTTAGGCGACATTGTGTGGCGGGGAATAGTCCAAGATAATAGCTTTTGTCCAGAAGGAAACTTCTTTGTTTATGTACGCGGGCGAGGAATTTATGCCAACTTCTTTCACATTGGTGGAGGTCGAACTCATTGGGGTTTCTTTATCGAAAAAGAGCGACAAAAATCAGAAGTAGGAAAACTCCAACCCAATGATATCACCATACCTCCCCAAGAACTCGCAAAACTCCCAGAAGATGCGCGAAAAGTCATTCAATCAACCCCTGTAGAAAATATTGTCTGTCGTTTTTCCTATGACATTGACCCCCTACCAAAAATCTATGACGGGCGAGTTATCCTAATCGGAGATGCAGCCCACGCCAAAAGTTCCACACGCGCTAGAGGAATGACTTCCGGTTGGGAAGATGGACTGTGCTTAGCCCAACATCTCACCGACAGTGCTAACATTGCAGAAGCCCTGAACAATTTTCAGACTGAAAGATTACCGATTGTCCACGAATATCAACGCACCAGCCGTGAAATGAGTCTGAAAATAGGTCGTCGTTAGAAATAGAGAATAGGAACAAATTCCGATGTCTGCAAATATATCTTACTCTCCCGATTTAGACAAAGTTCCAGAAATTTTTACACGTCATCTTGGTACTTGGAAAGGCGAATATATCAAAACTGATACTCGCGGACAGTTTTCTCGCAGCTTCTTCGGTAATTTTACTATCTCGATTGAGGGAAGTCACTACCGACAAGTTAATAATTATGAATATTCAGATGGTTCTCATCTCCAGCTAAATTTTCAAGGTTAATTTGAAAATCGGATTCTGAAAATATTTTCTACCAGCTATTCAGATTTTTCGGCAATCGCGTGGGATGCGGGCCAGGACATTGTTTGCTTTCGCGCCACCAAAACTCAGGATGACGCACTGATTACCTTTGTAGAAACAATGACTTTACTCGCTGAAAATCATCGAATTCGTAGCACTCAAGCTTTTAATAATGGCGTTTTTGATGGGATCTCATTTATCGAAGAAAAGAGAATCAATTAATATTTGCAAACAACCGGGAACGAGTAATAAAACGTTCTCCATCCGGCCCTTCCAGGGAAAAATCGCTGGCGTTGCTGAATTTAGATATGATTCACCTAGCGAAGGCAATCCCTGAAATTTAGAGTAGGGGCAATTCATGAATTGCCCCTACTCTAAATTTCGGATGAAAATCATAGTCCAAATCGGCAACACTGTCCCGCCCATGCTTTGTGGAATGGCGGGACATCTCACCAACTTGTATAAACTATTTGATTCACGATTCTAATCAACTATGTCGCAGCGGAATTTCGATCCGAAACATAGTACCTTTACCCGCTTCCGACAAACATTTTAACTCTCCTTTGTGCTGCTCGACAATTATCTGATAACTGATAGCAAGTCCCAAAGCCCTGCTGTCTTCGGCAGGTTTGGTCATCAAAGATTGAACCGAAATTTGGTCGGTGATATCTTCGCTGATTGCCAGACTGTTATCAGCAATTTCAATAGAAATTCGCTCACCATCGATCACCTGAGTGCTAATCAAAATCACAGGCTTGAATTTGACCGATTCCGATTCCTTCAACTCTTGAGTAGACTCTTCCAAAGCATCGATCGCGTGATTGATAATATTCAGAAAAGCTTGATTTAGCTGACCGGCGTAACACTCAACTTGTGGCAAGTTTCCGTATTCCTTCATCACCTTAATGTCTCGCCTACCCTCGCGGGCCGGCAAGCGGTGCTGTAACAACAACAGAGTATTTTCTAAACCGTCAGAAATATCGAATAACTGCCAGCCCGATCGATCGCTGCGGGAAAAATCTTGTACCGACAAAATTATTTGGCGGATGCGATCGCTCCCGGTGCGCATGGAACTCACAATTTTCAACAAATCGTCGAGGATGAATTCTACCTCCATATCTTGCTGTTTTTGCAGAATTTCCGCTCCGGGATTGATGACCTGTTTTTGATACAATCTGAGCAGTTCAATTAAATCGGTAGAGTAAGTTTGGACGTGAGTGAGATTGCTATAAATAAAAGTAATTGGGTTGTTAATTTCGTGGGCGATACCAGATGTCAATTCGCCCAAATAGGACATTTTTTCACTTTGGACAATCCGATCGCGCGACAGTTGCAGTTCTTGCTCAGTTCGCTCTAACGACAGCTTCAACTCCCGCGATCGCCTCCCAGCACGCACCCGCCCCAACAATTCCTGCTTAACGATCGGTTTAAATAGAAAATCGTCAAAGGGCGCGTCCAATTCCTGAAGTTCTTCAAATTGCTCCGGTGTTGTCAGCAACACAAAATAGGCTGTCGCCAATTCTCGCTCGGCTTTCACCAGCCGACACACCTCCAACCAGTCGATTTGAGCCGAAGTCCCATCGCAAATTATCGCATCCGGGGACAATTCCCTCGCCAATTCTAAACCCCCGCCAGCATCCAGAGCGACTATCACCTCATGTCCCTCCTTCTCCAGTAACTCTTGCACGACTTCCAAAGTCACAGCATCCGCGATCGTCAAAATTTTCGCCATCAGACCCGCTCCATAACTTATCCTTTAGAATACAACTACCAGAATTATTCCGACATATTTTAAATTCTCAAATAGTTCAATCCCACCAAAAAACCGCAGATTTTAGCTCCCTCAAACGCCGAAATAGCTCAGTAGAAGGTATAATTTTTGACGAGCTATCCAAAAAAGCAAATTTTCGCCTTCCTAATTAGTCGTTAAATAACAGCTTTCAGGCGAAAGACTTCTAACAACTATCCTAAATACTTTCTCAAGTTTTGCCCGTAAACCATAAAAAAACTTTAAAATCAATAAGTATTACCGTCAAATTCACCTTCTCGGTCACAGCCTGGGAATGCCAATTACCAACACCACATCAACTTTGATTCAAGCCGAAACACTAGAACTATTAGAATGGCCGCGCCTGTGTCAGCACTTGGCTACCTTTGCGGCTACCAAACTCGGCGTCGCCGCCGCCCTCGATCTCGAAATCCCAGCAACGATCGCCCAAACCACAGAACTCCTCGCCCAAACTCAGGAAGCTTATCAGCTAGAGAATCGCCCTGGTGGTGCTTTGAGTTTTGAGGGCATCCAAAATATCGGCACTTTCCTACAACGAGCCGAACTGCAAGGTTTGCTCAGCGGTGAAGAATTGCTGGCAATTGCTACCACCCTCGCGGGGGCGAGGCAATTGCGCCGGATCATTGACTCTGCGCCCGATGTACCGACGCTCAAAGAACTAGCATCGCAACTGCGGACTTATCCTGAAATCGAGCAAGAAATCCATCGCTGTATAGACGATCGCGCTCAAGTAGCCGATCGAGCCACTCCTAAATTAGGAGGAATTAGAGTTCAAATGCGACAATTGCGCGATCGCATTTATCAAATATTGCAAGGCATTTTGCAGCGCCAATCAAACGCCGTCCAAGAACAGGTAATTACCCAAAGAAGCTCGCGCTTTGTGATTCCCGTCAAAGCTCCCCAAAAAGATGCTATACCGGGGATTGTTCACGACTCCTCCGCCAGCGGTGCAACACTGTACATTGAACCCCACAATACAGTCAATCTCAACAACCAAATGCGGCAGTTGCTCAGACAAGAACAAGCCGAAGAAGAAGCAGTTCGTCGCGCCCTCACAGAGCAAGTCGCAGCAGTAAAACCAGATTTAGACAGATTGTTGGTTGTAGTTACAACTTTAGATGTAGCTGCCACAAAAGCCCGTTACGGTTTTTGGTTACAAGCAAATCCACCAAAATTTATCGAACTGGGAGAGCTAGAATTACCAGCCCAAGATATAGAAAATTTAGATGAAGAAACAGCAGAACCAGTAGATCAAAAAACATCAAAAAATAGTCAATCATTAATTCCCAACTTGCGATCGCAAATCACCCTCCGCCAGTTGCGCCATCCTTTATTAATTTGGCAACAGCAATACGAGCAAGGCTTTGCAGTCGTGCCGGTCGATTTGACGATCAGCCCGCAGATCCGCGTCGTCGCCATCACCGGCCCCAACACCGGCGGCAAAACAGTCACCCTCAAAACCTTGGGATTAGCAGCTTTAATGGCAAAAGCGGGAATGTTTGTCGCCGCCCGCGAACCCGTAGAATTGCCTTGGTTTGATAACATTTTGGCCGATATTGGTGATGAACAATCTTTGCAACAAAGTTTGTCTACTTTCAGCGGTCACATCCGCCGCATCAGCCGCATTTTAGAAGTTTTAAGTAATAAATCGCAGCCTGAAAAAGCAGAAAATTTAAACCTCCCAATTCCGAATACTTCGGCTACTTCGGATTCTCTCAGTACAAATACGCTCAGTACAAATTCCCCAGCCCCCATACTTCGGCTACGCACTTCAACGGAGCTCAGTACAAGCTCAGCACAAGTGCTCCATCCCCAAATCCCAATTCCCAAATCTTTAGTTTTGTTAGACGAAGTAGGAGCGGGGACAGATCCCTCAGAAGGCAGTGCATTGGCGATCGCCCTATTGCAATATCTCGCCCAACATTCCCTACTAACAATCGCAACTACCCACTTTGGCGAACTCAAAGCCCTCAAATATCAAGACGCCCGCTTTGAAAATGCCTCAGTAGAATTTGACGACAGTTCCATGCAGCCCACCTATCGCTTGCTGTGGGGAATTCCCGGACGTTCCAACGCCCT
>CASBQF010000130.1 GCA_949127775.1 Oscillatoriales cyanobacterium PMM_0080 | reverse complement strand
TCATAGTGCATTTTCGGTTGGGTGGGGGCGGGTTTTGCCTGTAGATTATTTGTAATTTCATAATTTTAGGGCTAAACCCGCCCCTACCGTTTAATGATTCATAGTGCATTTTCGGTTGGGTGGGGGCGGGTTTTGCCTGTAGATTATTTGTAATTTCATAATTTTAGGGCTAAACCCGCCCCTACCGTTTTACGGTTTAATAATTTATGATTGTGGTTGATTTCGGATTAATTGCGGTGATTGTTACTGTACCTAATTCTGGCTCCGGCCCACTGAAGTTTTTCCCTCAATGTGCCGTAATAAGAATAGTTTTCGCGCAAAATGATGAACTTGGCTTCGCAGTCGGCCATCCGCACGTCTACGCGCTGTCCCGGCCAAATTGCAGTACCCAAAATACCGTCTGTCCAAAGTTTGGTACTGAGTTCGTAATCGGCTAAGGGCCAAATGCTGACGACTGAACCGGGCGGCAAAACTACTGGCCGACTTGATAAACTTAAGGGGCAAATCGGAGTAACGGCGATCGCATCCATGCCTGGGTGGATAATCGGCCCGTTGGCAGATGCGGTGTAGCAAGTCGAACCGGTGGGAGTTGCCACAATTAAACCGTCGCCTTGATATTGATCGACTACTTCGCCATCGACTTCCATTTCTAGAATACAGCTCGGCATTCGATCGGCAGAAGCAGGTTTGATGCACATTTCATTCAGAGCCAAAAATCGATCGCTCTCCGGTTCGAGATTGGTTCTGCTTCCCTCAAAAATCGCCGCCTGTAACATCATCCGCTTCTGCACGGCATACCTGTCTTCGGCTAGTCTGTCCCAAATCTCCTCAGTATTTTGGAAATCTTCAAAAGACTCCGTTAAAAAACCGAGATGTCCTCCGATATTCGCGGCTAAAATCGGGATGTCGTCAGCAGCCAAATTCCGCGCCGCAGCCAGCGCCGTACCGTCGCCTCCGAGCACCACGGCTAAATCAATTGGGCCGTTACTAGAAGCTAAAAACACCGGATATGGGTTATCTTTTGGCCCGCTGGGGCCCATCAAAACTTTACACCCGCGACTTTCTAACTGGCGGGCACACTGTTCGGCCCACCTCTGGCTGAGTGGATCTCTGGCTTTGTGGGCGATAATTACTTGTTTTAACTGCACAATTAATCAATTTGGGATTTGGGATTTTGAGATTTTAGGCTGACTTGAAAATCGGAAGATGTTCGATCGGACAAATTGATTTTGGACACTATTTTAAAGTTTATATCAATTCTCTACATCGAAACTCCAAAATCGTATTACCCGTCGGTACTTCGAGATTTGGGCCTGGGCCATGTAATGCTGGAATCGCTGGCGAGGAGGCGAGAAACGGCGATCGCCCCAAACCGATTCAAGTGGCTGGGATCAACAAAATAGTCGTTGCGCCCGGGCCACCGTTGCGACAAGTCGCGGAAAGCGAAGCCTTTTTGCTGCGAGAGTTGCTGCATTCGCCGCCGAAACTGCTGTTCGGCCGATCGACGAGTTGGATCTAAGTAATCATCAGTAAGTGGCAAATTGACGAAAACTAGGGGGATTTTACGAGTTTTGACAAAGGCTACGGCTGAATTGAAAGCTTTGGCTTGTTTCCCTCCCAGGTTGAAGTCTTCGTAGTCGCGATCGAATCTACCAGAAACGTAAGCCCGTTCTCGATAATAAGTATTGGGATTGTATTTGGCTGACATGGACATAAATCCGTTGGAGTCGATCGCATCTGCTAATGCGCTGACTTGCCTGATTGCTACTCTGGCTGGTGTCGATAGTGGCAGGTATTGAGCAATATTAGCAACAGGCAAGATGCCTGTTCCACTAGAGTTAAATTGTGTTTTGGAGTGGGAATTTTGACTGCCCAAAGCAAGATTAGCAACAGGCAAGATGCCTGTTTCACTAGAGTTAAATTGTGTTTTGGGGTGGGCATTTTGCCTGCCCAAAGCAATATTAGCAACAGGCAAGATGCCTGTTCCACTAGAGATGAATTTGATATTGGGATGGGCATTTTGCCTGCCCATAACAGGCTTTTTGACAGATGCTTGGGCTTTGCGGAAAGTGTTGTCGGGGCAGAATTGTGGGAATCGAAAACACTGGGGAGTCGAATTGGATCGATCGGACGGCAGTTTGGGACGAACGCCTGTGGCTAACAGTCGGCTGCCTTCAGAATCGACGATCGAATCAAAAGTGCGATCGTCCCGGCCACTGTTAAATGCGCGCACACCGTCCGCCCAGACGATCATTTGAGGCAAATGCTCGGGCTTCAATAGCCGTCGCAGTTGAAAGTCAACTACTTGAGCAGTTGCGCCATTGACTGAAAAGTTAAATACTTTTAAGCCCGGGCTGCCGTTAGATGCCAAAGATTGTTTTAACTGCTTGGGATCGACGCCCTGTAATGCGCGAGAACTACCGACAATCAAAACATCTGGCGGCCCGACGGCTGCAACGTAGGATAGGTATAGTTCTAGCTGTTCGTCGAGCAAATCGCTACTAAAGCTGATTGTACTGGCTGATGCCGATCGAGCCAAGCTCGCTTGCTGTTGGGAATAAACCAGATTTTTCATGTATTCCACCACTTTTTTCTCAGCAAACGCCCGCCTGGGATTGCCTGGGGGAACCGCTTGCATCCAAGCGACAGCCTGCACCCACAATGCGGCTACTTCGTCCCAGTCTTGTTTTGAATTGGCTGATTGAGCCAAATTAGAAGCTTGGGTGGCAAAGTTAATTGACTCCGTGAAGCTATCGTTTTGCTGGCATGAGGGAGCGCTGAAGGATTTTTGGTTTTTTTTACGGTTTTGAGCTAACACAGACGTTGGCGGCTGTGCTACAACTGCGGATTCAGTCGGCATCGATGCCGCTGCGGTGTTGGGCGGCTTTGTTGACGAACATCCGACTGTTAAGGCCAATAAAGCGACAGCGGCGCCGGCGCGTTGAAAGATGCTAGTGCTGAGGTTAGTAATGTAGCGGCGAATCATATTGCTTTCACCGATCGGGAAACATTACTAGATATTACCGCAAAGTGCCAAAAAGTCTCCCGTGCCGACTGTTGCATTACCGTATTTCTGTGTGGGATTCGATGACTGCTTCGGCTTCCAGGGCGATCGATCGCAATTTATCAAGAGTATCCTGCTTAGCGCTCTCCCACAATCCCCGCTGACGAGCTTCTAACAATCTTTCCGCCATATCTCGCAGCGCCCAAGGATTATTTTCCTGGATAAATGCGTGCACTTTCTCATCAAAAATGTAAGCCTCTGCGATTCCTTCGTACATAAAATCTTCTACACAATTTGCCGTAGCATCGTAAGCAAACAAAAAATCAACAGTTGCGGCAATTTCAAACGCACCTTTATAACCATGTCGCATCGCCCCTTCTATCCATTTCGGATTGACAGCCCTGCTGCGATAAACCCGCGCAATTTCTTCTTTCAGTTGTCGCACTTTCGGATTCTCAGGAATTGAATTGTCTCCGAAATAAGTTTCAGGATTTTTGCCCTGCAAATTGCGAATAGCGGCCGTCATTCCACCTTGAAATTGATAATAATCGTCTGAGTCGAGGATATCGTGTTCGCGGTTGTCTTGATTTTGCAGAACTATTTGCATTTGGCCGAGGCGTTTTTCAAATGCTTCCGGTGCGGAACATCCCCATTCACCCCCCCTAACCCCAGAATTTGATTTATCCTCACCTCCGAATTCACCCCCCCTAGCC
>CASBQF010000129.1 GCA_949127775.1 Oscillatoriales cyanobacterium PMM_0080 | reverse complement strand
TGCATCCAAATCCGCTTTTCGAGGATGGCATCAGCGAGAGCAAATCTCCAAACAGGCGTCGTACCTTCGAGGTGAAAACTTTCGACGTATTTGTAGCCGTGAGGTTCGATCGTCCCGTCGGCCCAACGGTTGGTATAAAGCGGATAGGGGCGATCGGCATAGACAGCCGTTTCGTCCAGCTTGGCGAGCATCAAAGTCCGTCCCAGCGGAGGTTTGAGGGCGGCAACCAGCAGCCCGTGATAGCGGCGGGTGAGTAGATTGGCGATCGTCCCGCTAGCATAACCGCCGATCCCGTTCGTGACCAACCACTCGCGAGACTCCGCCGAGTCTAGATTGCAGCAGATTTCCCGTCCAAAATCAAGAACCATAAGTGCACACTCGTGATTAATTGCGATCTACCCTTGGATAGATTTTAGAAAGTATATAGACAATAAATATTAACCATTGCAGATGGCTAATTTGGCGATCGCCAAGAGTGCAAATTCATGGTCTAATTTATACATAGCCAACCGCTACTTTTGCCCCAGCCATAATTCTAGCCTGCGATCGGTCTGTCTCAAGTTAGTTGTTTGTTATTTTCAGTAAGTAGGTCATTGCCAAAAAACTTGTAGGGGCGGGTTTAGCTAATAATCCATGAAATAAGCCAGTGTATGAAGGCAAAACCCGCCCTCCCGATCTAATGTTTATTCAAAACAAGCACCCAATAGTCACCTAAAGTATTTGATAGCGCTTAAATGGCGATCGTACCACCAACCTATTTTATCAGGAGAACAACTCAAAGTGAAGATAGGAGCAAACTACCTCGGAAACAACCAATGTGAGTTTACCGTTTGGGGCCCCACCCTCAACCGAGTGGCCGTCCAACTTGCTTCCCCAGACAAACGCCTGATTCCCATGAAACAATCCGCCGCAGGTTATTGGCAAACCACAGCTACAGACATCCCACCTGGAAGCCTTTACACATATCAAATAGAAGCAAAAGGCGATCGACCAGACCCCGCCTCAAAATATCAGCCCCAAGGCGTGCATGGCCCTTCGCAAGTAATAGATGAAAGCGCCTTTACCTGGACAGATACAGATTGGCAAGGCGTACCATTACCAGAAATGGTAATCTACGAATTACACGTCGGTACATTCACCCAACCAGGAACATTTGAAGCAATAATATCCCAGCTCAACCAACTAAAAAAACTGGGAATAAACGCCATAGAAATAATGCCAGTCGCCCAATTTCCCGGCGAGCGAAACTGGGGATACGACGGCGTATATCCCTACGCCGTCCAAAACTCCTACGGCGGCCCCGAAGGATTCAAAAAACTGATCGATGCCTGCCACAAACAAGGTATCTCAGTCATACTTGATGTAGTTTTCAACCACCTCGGCCCCGAAGGCAACTATCTCCCGGAATTCGGCCCCTACTTTACATCAAAATACGGCTCGATTTGGGGAGACCCCCTCAACTTCGACGACGCCTACAGCGACGGCGTGCGCAACTACTTTATTGAAAACGCCCTCTACTGGTTCCGAGACTATCACATCGACGCCCTAAGATTAGATGCAATTCAAGCCATATTTGAAGTAAGTGCCCGACCGTTTTTGGAAGAACTATCCGATACCACAGCCGACATTTCTCAAGAAATGGGAAGGAAACTTTACTTAATCGCAGAAACCGACTTAAATGATGTCCGCGTTTTGCGATCGAAAGAACTAGGAGGATTCGGGCTAGATGCCCAATGGTGCGACGATTTTCACCATGCACTGCACGCCTTAATTACCGGAGAAAATGACCGATACTACCAAGATTTTGGCAAGTGCGAACATCTCGAAAAAGCCTTCAAAGAAAGCTTTGTTTACTCCGGCCAATACGCCCCCCACAGAAAGCGAAAACACGGCAATTCCGTCAAGGATGAACCTGGCCATAAATTTGTAGTATTCTCGCAAACCCACGACCAAATCGGCAACCGTATTTTAGGAGACAGACTCTCTAAAATTGTTGATTTTGAAGCACTAAAACTTGCCGCAGGCACTGTCTTAATTTCTCCCTATATTCCATTCCTATTTATGGGAGAAGAATACGGAGAAGAAGCACCATTTTTCTACTTCGTTTCCCACTCCGATGAAAACTTAATTGAAGCTATCCGTAAGGACAAAAAGGAAGAATTTAAAAGCTTTCAAGATCGAGGCGAATTTCAAGACCCCCAAAGTCCAGAAAGTTTCCAAAAATGCAAATTAAACTGGGAAAAACAAACAGAAGGTAAACACAAAATCCTCTGGGAATGGCACCAACATTTGATTCAACTGCGGCGCACTATCCCCGCCCTGAAAAAACTGGATAAAACCAACCTAGAAGTGTCCAGCATCGAAGCAGAAAAAATCTTATTTCTACGTCGATGGACAGATGAAAGTCAGATATTCTGCATTCTAAACTTCAACAACCAAGAGGTCGCTTTCACTGCCCCACTTCCCCAAGGAAATTGGCAAAAGATTTTAGACTCTGCTGATGTAAAATGGATGGGTTCCGGTTCTAGCTTGCCTGAAAAGATAACTTCACAGCAAGAATTGACTGTTAAACCACAGAGTTTCGCACTCTACGAATTAATACAGAAATAGTAAACAAGATTGCATTTATTCGTAAACAATCTTGAATGCATCTGCGTTAATCTGCGTTAATCTGCATTTCATCTGCGGTTACTCTATCAATCAAAGATTTATGCAATCTTGTCTTTTGTAAAAAACCCGATCGACCAACTAATCAATTAGGAGTCAAATCAATATGCTGAGAATTCCCACAACAACTTATCGGATTCAATTTCATGCAGGTTTTAACTTTCAAGCTGCCAAACAAATCCTTGGCTATCTGGAAGAATTAGGAATTACCGACGTTTACGCCTCACCGATATTTAAAGCTAGAAAAGGCAGTACCCACGGATACGATATCGTTGACTCAAATCAGCTAAATCCCGAATTAGGAACATCAGAAAACTTTGAAGCGCTCACGGACGAAATCAAGAAGCGGAACATGGGATGGCTGCAAGATATTGTTCCGAATCACATGGCTTACGACACTCAAAATTTGTTGCTGTTAGATGTATTGGAACATGGCCCGGATTCCGACTATTTCGATTATTTCGATATTGAATGGAATCACGCTTACGAACATCTCAGGGGTAGAGTGCTGGCTCCGCTGCTGGGAAATTTTTATGGAGAGTGTCTGGAGAATGGCGAGATTCAACTCAAATACAGCGAAATTGGGCTTACAATCAATTACTATGACTTAAAATTACCCGTAAAAATTGAATCTTACGCTAAATTCATCAGTCATAATTTGGGGCATTTAGGTAGGGAATTGGGCAGACGCCATCCAGATTTTATCAAGTTTCTGGGAATTCTTTATCTGATCAAAAATACACCTTCAGAAACTAAAGGTAAAGCCCGATACGATCAGATAGCTTTTGTCAAAGGACTGCTGTGGGAACTCTACAATCAAAATCCGATTGTGCAGGAATTTATCGATGAAAATATCAATTTTTTTAACGGAGAAAAGGGCAATTCCGAAAGCTTTAATTTGCTGGACGAGTTACTTTCCGAGCAGTTTTACCGTCTGGCTTTCTGGAAAGTGGGCGCCGAAGAAATTAACTATCGAAGATTTTTTACTGTCAACGAACTAATTTCGGTAAAAGTAGAAGAAATCAAAGTTTTTCACAAAAACCATGCTCTGATATTCGACATGGTTGAAGAGGGAAAGTTTACCGGATTGAGAATCGACCACATCGACGGACTTTACGATCCGACAGAATATTTGAAACGACTCCGGGAGAGAACCGGGGACATTTACATTACTGTGGAAAAAATCCTGGAACACGAGGAAGATTTGCCGTCATATTGGCCGATTGAAGGAACGAGTGGTTACGATTTTTTGAATTATGTAAACGGCGTTTTTTGTCGGTGCGATCGCGAACAGCAATTTAGTGAAATATATCAGAGATTTACTCGACTGAATATTCCCTATGAACAGTTATTTTTAGATAAAAAAGGGCTGATTGTTGAGAAGAATTTGGCGGGAGATGTTGACAATCTGGCTCAACTGTTGAAGAATATCTCCGGTCAATCGAGACAGGGAAACGATTTTACTCGGCCGGGTTTGGAAAAAGCGCTGGCTGCGGTTTTGACGATTTTTCCAGTTTACCGAACTTATATAAATCAAGAGGGTTTGCGAGAGTCCGATCGCACTTACGTCAAATATGCGATCGCCCACGCCAAGGAACAAGTGCCGCGACTCCTCAAAGAACTTAAATTTATCGAAACGGTGCTGTTGCTCGAAGAAGAAGAAACCCTCACAGCCGAACAAAAAGAGCAGCGCCGACACTTTGTGATGAAACTCCAGCAGTTGACAGGGCCTTTGATGGCTAAAGGCATTGAAGATACGCTGTTATACGTCTACTATCGACTTTTATCCCTCAACGAAGTGGGAGGAAACCCGAGTCAGTTCGGCGTTTTGCTGACAGATTTTCACGAGTTCAACAAACAGCAGCAAGTAGCTTGGCCGCACAAAATGAATGCTACAGCTACCCACGATACCAAACGTGGCGAAGATGTGCGAGCGAGACTTAATATTTTGTCAGAAATTCCTGATGAATGGGAACAACAAGTCAAGTCTTGGAGAGAGTTAAACTCTTCTAAGAAAGTTAACTTTGTGAATCGCATGGTTCCCGATACCAATGACGAATACTTCTTCTACCAAACTCTGCTAGGCAGTTTTCCGTTTGAGGGAATTGAAAACACTGATTATGTCGATCGCCTGAAAGATTATGCGATCAAAGCTGTCCGCGAAGCTAAAGTTTATACAGCTTGGCTGAGGCCTGACAACGACTACGAAACTGGATTTATGACCTTTATCGATAGCGTTCTCGAACCTTCGGAACAAAATCAATTCCTCAAGACATTTACGCCTTTCTGGAAAAAAGTAGCTGATTACGGTATTTTCAATTCTTTGTCTCAAACGCTGCTAAAAATCACGGCTCCGGGCGTTCCAGATATCTATCAAGGCACGGAATTTTGGGATTTAAGCCACGTCGATCCGGACAACCGCCGTCCCGTTGATTTTGACCGCAGAATCGAGGTGTTGCGGCAAATTAAACAGCAAGCTCAGACGGATATTTTGCAACTGGTTGAAGATTTGATTGCGACGCGGGAAGATGCTAGAATTAAGCTGTTTTTGACAGCAAGAGTTCTAGAGGCCAGAAAAAAATACTTGCAAGTTTTTCAATCTGGCGACTATCGACCCCTGGAAGTAGTCGGCACGTTTAAAGATAATGTGGTTGCTTTTGCCAGAACTTTTGAAGATACTACAATTATTGCGATCGCTCCCCGATTTTTGACGGGAGTTGTCAAACCGGAAGAAATGCCGATCGGCAAACAAGTCTGGGAAGATACTCATCTGGAATTGTCGGAGCAAATGCCGTCGGTTTGGAAAGATGCAATTACAAATCAGGTGGTAGAAAGTAACGATACTCTGGCAATTGGTGAAGCTCTGACTTACTTTCCCGCAGCTCTGCTGATTGGTCAGTTGACAGTTGACAGTTGACCGTTGACAGTATGCGAAGAGGAAATTGTTTTTTATAGCGATCTTCCTCCGATCCAACCGCTACATAACATGACTATAACTGATCAATTTTACTTTTATTTTGCATCCAAAAGAACACGCGAGCTTAGCTATCCCCTAGGGAATCGCCCAAACCAGCCGCATAAAATTTATATACAACAGAGACGGCAAATACAACACAAAGTATACGGTTTGCCACAATACCGCGATCGATCAAACCCCGTACATTAGGAAGAGTAAAGAAAAGCAGTCAACAACTGTAGCGTTACAGGCCCGACGAATGCAACCGTCCCTAACAGGTTCGGTAAACACGCCTTCATCCCAAGGTCTAACCGCCCGCAGTATAGAGATAAGCACCCTATCGAAGACTGTATTAAAACTGGACTCACTATCCGTACACCCCCCAGGTGAAATCGCAGTCCTGAATAATCAGACTATCGCACAGATAGAAAATCAAAATTTTGTAGTCATTGGAGCCGGAACACCCCTATGGGAAAAGTAGTTGGAATTGACTTAGGTACGACAAACTCCTGCGTCGCAGTTATGGAAGGCGGCAAACCCACCGTCATAGCCAACGCCGAAGGGGGTCGCACCACACCTTCCGTAGTAGCATATGCCAAAAATGGCGACCAGCTAGTCGGACAAATCGCCAAGCGTCAAGCCGTGATGAACGCCGAAAACACCTTTTACTCAGTAAAACGGTTTATCGGGCGCCGGGTTGACGAAGTAACCCACGAAACCACCGAAGTTTCATACAAAGTCCTGAAAGTCGGCAACAGTCTCAAGCTCGACTGTCCCGCCCGCGGCAAGCAATTTGCTCCGGAAGAAATTTCCGCGCAAGTATTACGCAAACTCGTAGAAGACGCCAGCAAATACCTCGGCGAAACAGTCACCCAAGCGGTGATCACAGTTCCCGCCTACTTCAACGATTCCCAGCGCCAAGCTACTAAAGACGCTGGAAAAATTGCCGGTATTGAAGTGCTGCGGATTATTAACGAACCTACAGCAGCAGCTTTAGCTTACGGCTTAGATAAAAAGAGCAACGAAACCATCCTCGTATTTGACTTAGGTGGCGGTACTTTCGACGTATCTATTCTGGAAGTTGGCGACGGCGTATTTGAAGTATTGTCAACTTCTGGAGACACCCACCTCGGCGGTGACGACTTCGACAAAAAAATTGTTGATTTCATCGCCGGAGACTTCCAAAGAGCCGAAGGAATTGACCTCCGCAAAGACAAACAAGCACTGCAACGTCTGACAGAAGCAGCCGAAAAAGCCAAGATTGAACTGTCGAGCGTTACCCAAGCCGAAATCAACTTGCCATTTATTACTGCGACTCAAGACGGGCCAAAACACTTGGACACGACTTTGACGCGGGCCAAGTTTGAAGAACTCTGCTCGGATTTGATCGATCGTTCTCGCATTCCCGTAGAAAACGCGATTCGCGATGCCAAACTAGACAAATCTGCAATTAATGAAGTCGTCTTAGTTGGTGGTTCTACACGCATTCCAGCCGTGCAAGAACTGGTCAAAAAAATCCTCGGTAAAGACCCGAACCAAACGGTAAACCCGGATGAAGTGGTAGCAGTCGGTGCAGCAATCCAAGCTGGCGTGCTAGCAGGCGAAGTCAAAAACATCCTGTTGCTGGACGTTACTCCGCTATCTCTCGGCGTAGAAACCTTGGGCGGCGTGATGACCAAAATCATTCCCCGCAACACCACTATTCCTACTAAGAAGTCGGAAACTTTCTCGACTGCGGTAGACGGCCAAACAAACGTGGAAATTCACGTTTTGCAAGGCGAACGAGAAATGGCGAATGATAACAAAGATTTGGGAACATTCCGTTTGGATGGAGTTCCCCCAGCCCCTCGTGGCGTACCTCAAATTGAAGTTACATTTGATATCGATGCTAACGGTATTTTGAATGTAGCTGCTAAGGATAAAGGTACTGGCAAGGAGCAATCGATTAGCATTACTGGTGCTTCTACTTTGCCTAGCAATGAAGTCGAGCGCATGGTTCGGGAAGCCGAATCGAATGCGGCTGCTGACAAGGAACGTCGCGAAAAGATCGATCGTAAAAACCAAGGTGATTCTTTAGCCTATCAAATCGAGAAGCAGTTGGCAGAACTGGGTGATAAAGTTCCTGCTGATGACAAGACTAAGGTTGAAGGATTGATCAAAGACTTGCGCGAGGCGATCGAGAGTGAAGATGACGATCGCATCAAAACCATGACAACAGAGTTGCAGCAAGCATTCTACGCTGTCAGCAGCAGCCTGTACCAACAAGCTGGCGGCCCAACTGACGGCGCTGGTGGCCCTGGCGGCCCTGGAGACGGCGGCCCGACTGGTGGCGGCGACGACGTGATTGATGCCGACTTCACTGAAGGCAACAAATAGTAGGCCAAGCTAAAAGCCCGCAGTTAGAAGTAGGAAACCCGGTTTTGAATAAAAGCCGGGTTTCTCTGTATTCGGACTTATATGATGTTAAATTTTGTAGGGGCGGGTTCGCGACCAATAATTGCCCATAATCGACAATCTCATAAACCCGAAAGAGCCCATACCAGAATCAATATTAATATTGCAATCAGGAGTAATCAAAATGTCTCGTTCTCCTATACAAAATTCACCCACAAATACTTCCAGCAAATCTCAGGTGGCATCCTTGCGTCGTCTGCGGAAAATCAGCCATTTACTCGACAATGCAATTCCGATTCCCGGCACAAAATACCGAATTGGACTCGATCCGATATTGGGATTGATACCGGGTGGCGGCGATTTGATCGGCTCAGTTTTTGCAGGTTATGTAGTCTTCAAATCCGCTCAAATGGGAGTGCCACAAGAGACTTTAGTCAAGATGGCAGCTAACATCGTATTTGATACAGTTGCAGGCACTGTACCCGTGGCTGGAGACTTGTTGGATGTTGGTTGGAAAGCTAATGTCAAGAATATAGAATTGCTGGATGCTCATTTAGGTTCCCCCGAACCTGCTGGTAAAAAAGCTGATTGGTTATTTGTGGCGGCTTTGCTGTTGGGTTTGATGTTAATTGTCGGTGGTGTAATTTTCTTGAGTGTGCTGTTTTTTGGGTGGGTGTTTCGAGCATTTACTGGGGGTTGATATTGGATTTTTTGGGTAATGATGCAATCAAATACTCGACTAAAATCTTCCCAACCGATATGCAGCAATTGATAGCGATCGCATTCCGTATCAAATATCAAATGCACTTCTGTCTTACTATTTAAGCGATTTTCTACGTGGTGTTTTAAGAATGGTCTGTACCAGTTCACTGTAGTTGAGTTTATCCATAAAACAACCTCCTAATTCACTTGAACTCAATCCCCGCAAGGCCAGCACTCGCATCAAGTCCCATCAGGATGGTAGCCGGAGCCTTTTTGAGTATCTTTTCGCCGATCGCCCTCCGTCGTGCAATAATAATATGACTTGCACAAAAACTCTATTAGTAGGTAAGTCTTGCCCACTTTACCGCTACATATAGCGTCTCAACTGTCAATCCGTGCAAGTTCCAAATCAAATCGGCTACTTGTCTTCTCTTAATTTTTTCTAATGGCTGAAGTCCCCCAATCTCCCGCAGAACTTGCCGAAGCCCTCAAAGGCTTGACTGATATCAATTTCCAATTGCCAGATCCCGAAGACGAACAAATACCAGACTTCGACTTTGACAATCAGGTTGACAATGCCTGGAAAGTGTGCGATCGATTCGACTTACAAACCGACATCTGGCGCGGGCGCATTCTCCGAACAGTCCGAGACAGAGAAAAAAAAGGCGGTGACGGACGCGGCACCGGCTTCTTGAACTGGCTAAAAGAACGAGAAATTGGCAAAAGTCAAGCCTACTCTTTGATAGAACTCGCTAAAAGTGCCGAAACCCTGATCGAGCAAGGAGATTTAGACCCAGATTCGATTAGAAACTTCAGCAAAAGAGCCTTTGTCGAAACCGCCAAAGCATCTCCCGAAGTACAGCAAATGGTCACAGATGCGGCCTCAAAGGGCGATCGAATTACCAGGCGCGAAGTCAAACAACTCTCCGACGAATGGATGGCAATGAACTCAGAATTATTGCCAGAAGAAGTCAAAGAAAAAGCATCTAGCGGTTCACTTCCTTCCCGCTATCTCGCTCCTTTAGTCAAAGAAATGGAGAAACTGTCCCCATCTCACCAAAGCGAAATTCAAAAAGAAGTAGCAGAAAATCCCGACGTAGATACAGTAAAACAGCTAACTTCCGACGCCAAAAACCTATCAAAATATCTCGATGCCGCTGCCCAAGTACAAGCCCTCAACCAGTCTCACTTAGACATGGAAATGGCCTTAGAAGAATCTTTGCGAGTCGGATGTTTGGGAACCACGGCCGATGTTGTAAAACAAGCAGCATTGCTTGAACAAACTGTAGTCAAACTATATACAATTTGGAAACGTTTAGGCAGTTTGGCAGATAGATTGTACGTGGATACCGGAGCAAGCACACCAAATTTGCGCTTACTTTTGGGATGCTTAGACAGTCTTTCGGGAGAAAAGATTGAAGTTGATTTCGGAGACGGAGAGCGCTCTATTCGCTTGCAAATTATCAGCGAATAAACTAACGCGCATCGAATTTTAACAATCCTATTTCTTGAAACTCTTGTGGGGTGGGCTTCTAGCCCGCCCGGAATAGGCAAGTTAAATGCAGTACAACTTAAACGCCAACATCCAGGCTGACTATCTGCGTCAATCCCTGTTCATCTGCGGTTGAAATTTCTGATTTTGTTCCAAAGATAGCGGGGATTCAAATAACGCCGATATTTGGTAACTACTTCTTTCCCCAAAATCACCACGCTCAGCCAAAAACAGACTTCGGCTAGCACAGCTAAAACAACATCTATTTGCGTTTTTTCGGCGATACTCAGTGGTAGAAATGGTACAACAAACAAGATTGTCAGCCAGGGCAAAAAAGATGCAATAAATAAAAACCAACCCAGCTTTTGCAAATTCTGCATACATTTGATTCACTGGATAATTTTAGATCAGACCGCGGTTAAAACCGCGTCTAGACAAGGGAAGTCTGAGCGAGGGTGTAAAGAAAATAATGTAATTTTAATTGCTAACTCTTCAACCCACGCACCATCTGGGTTTTGTTTGTATAGACGCGGTTTCAACCGCCCGGTCTTCTTCGGGCCTCCAACTCAATTCTTAATTCCCGTGGCCGCAATCCCCCGAATAAACTGCCGCTGACCGACTAAAAACAGTAACACTACCGGCACAGTGCCAATTACCACCGCCGCCATCAACAACTGCCAACTGCTAGTAAACTGTTCCTGAAACTGAGTTAAAACTAACTGCACAGTTCGCAACTCCGATCGCGTCGTAAACACCAGTGGCTTAAACAAATCGTTCCACTCCCCGATAAAAGTAAACAGAAACAGCGTCACCAAAGCAGGGCGCGCCAAAGGCAACATCACCTGCCATAAAACCTGCCAGCGGTTAGCCCCATCCAGCATTGCCGCCTCCTCCAACTCCACGGGAATTGTCATAAAATACTGGCGCAGCAAAAAAATCCCAAAACCGCTAGCCGCCGTCGGTAAAATCAGCGCCCCGTAAGTATTCAGCAGATGGCCCCACTTCAAAACCATGAAAATCGGAATCACCAAAAGCTGAAACGGAATTACCAGCGTCGCCAAAACCCCCAAAACTATGGCCTGTCGCCCGCGAAACTTCAGTCTGGCCAAAGCGTAACCAGCCAAAGCAGAAGTCACGACCTGAAAACCCGTCACTGCGATCGCCACTAGAGTAGAATTAAGGAATGCCAACAAAAAATTGCCCCGTCGCCAAGCCTCCTGATAGTTCGCCAAAGTCAGGCCTGTGGCCTTGACACCGACACCAGATGGTGATAAAGAGACGAAAAATACAGCAGCCAGCGGTAGCAGCACCAGCGCAGCCCCCGCCAGCAGCAACAGAAAACTCAGCAGTTGCAGCGCCTTCGACCTGTCAAAGGATTTACCCATAAATTTGTGAATTAACCTAAAATAATAAGCCTGTGAGGTTCTAAAACCCGATCGCCCCCCAAATTCTCACACAATTGGCAAGTTGATTGTTGAAAATGGGTAGAGTGTAAAGTCAACAACCCGCCGTTAAATCGAAGTACCGAGAGAGCGGAGGCTGGAAATAGCCTAGCTAACCAGACTCACGACTTAAGTAAAGTTCAAGTAACTGTATCATCAGAAAACTGGGTAGAAACCTCATCCTTTTAGGACGGCTTTATCTTACAGTATAATTGGTTAACGACCCACCCGAGACGATGGATCAAACAGCCTTGTGCGGGCGAAGTTCAGCAGCGTTGTGCTGGCGACCGACCGCAAAATCGGTAGACCGGGAAAAGAGGATAGGGCAATGGTAAACATCCCTAGAATCAAAACTACGAAGAATTCCGTTTGGTATTCGACACGTAAAAACCGCAGGGCTTGCGGGGTTAGTCTGTGGAGCGAACATAAGACCAAATCTCTTTGAGAGTGGAGGCAGTTGCGAAGAAGCAGAAATTCAAATCGTGAGGTTTGGGAATCCTCGTACCTTCTTCAGGTCGGGGTGAATGTCAATGTCTTAACATCCAAAACTCTACTTGGTATTTGCTCAATAACAATCAGGAGACGACATATTTATGCCCCAACTTGAAGCCTGCCCAGCAATTGACTTTCAAACCGAAACCTACAAAGACGCTTACAGCCGCATCAACGCCATTGTGATTGAAGGCGAACAAGAAGCTCATGACAATTACTTGACACTGGCCGAAATGTTGGCTGACAAAAAGGAAGAGTTAATTGGCTTATCCAAGATGGAAAACCGCCACAAGAAAGGCTTTCAAGCTTGTGGCAAGAATCTCAAAGTCACGCCAGACATGGAATTTGCCAAGCAGTTCTTTTCCCAACTGCACGGAAACTTCCAAACCGCAGCGGCAGCCGGTGAGATTGTAACTTGCTTGCTGATTCAATCGCTAATTATCGAGTGTTTTGCGATCGCAGCCTACAACATTTACATCCCCGTCGCCGACGACTTCGCCCGCAAAATCACCGAAGGCGTCGTCAAAGAAGAATATATGCACCTCAACTTTGGGGAAGTCTGGCTTAACGCTCACTTTGAAGAATCCAAAGCTGAACTCGAAGCCGCCAACCGCCAAAACTTGCCCATCATCTGGAAACTGCTAAATTCTGTCGCAGATGATGCTAACGTCCTAGGGATGGAAAAAGAGGCTTTAATTGAAGACTTTATGATTGCCTATGGCGAAGCCCTAGGTAACATTGGTTTTAACAACCGCGATATCATGCGGATGTCAGCACAAGGCCTCGCAGCCTAATCCAATTTGGAAATAAGGAATGGGATAAAAATTAAAAATTAAAACCTTTTAATCTTCCCTTTTCCCTAGTTCTTAATAACGGCAGAAATGATTGGTAATCGGTAATAAATGATGGGTAATCGGGAATTCTATCCGTTACATCCGTTAAATCCGCTACACAATCCGCTGCCGAACTTCGTTCTTCTTCAATCTTCCTTAATTTGACAACTTAATGTTTGGTCTAATCGGTCACTTAACCAGCTTAGAACACGCCCAATCAGTAGCTAACGAGCTGGGCTATCCAGAATACGCCGATCAAGGTCTAGACTTTTGGTGCAGCGCGCCGCCGCAGATAGTTGATACGATCACGGTAACAAGTATCACTGGGCAAAAAATAGAAGGCCGCTATGTGGAATCCTGTTTTCTACCAGAAATGCTGGCCACTCGCCGAATTAAAGCAGCCACTCGCAAAATTTTGAACGCGATGGCTCACGCTCAAAAGCATGGGATTAATATCACTGCTTTAGGCGGCTTTTCTTCGATCATTTTTGAAACTTTCAACTTGCAGCAAATTAAACAAATTCGCAATCTCAAGTTGGAGTTTGAACGCTTCACCACTGGTAATACTCATACGGCTTACATTATCTGCCGTCAAGTAGAACAAGCAGCCCCAAAATTGGGTATTGAACTGTCAAAAGCTACTGTAGCTGTTTGTGGCGCTACTGGCGACATTGGTAGTGCTGTCTGTCGCTGGCTGAATGTCAAAACAAATGTAGCAGAATTGTTGCTAATTGCCCGCGATAAAGAACGCTTGCAAGACTTGCAGACGGAATTGGGGCGAGGCAAAATTATGGGCTTGGAAGAAGCCCTGCCCCAAGCTGATATTGTCGTCTGGGTAGCGAGTATGCCGAAGGGAGTGGAAATTGACCCCTCTACATTGAAGCAACCCTGTTTGCTAATTGATGGAGGTTATCCAAAAAATCTGGCAACTCAGGTTCAGCATCCCGAAGTTTATGTACTCAGTGGCGGCATTGTGGAGCATTCCCTGGATATTGACTGGAAAATTATGAAGATTGTCAATATGGATGTACCGGGCCGACAGTTGTTTGCCTGTTTTGCGGAATCAATGCTGCTGGAATTTGAAAAGTTGTACACCAATTTTTCTTGGGGACGTAATCAAATTACGGTGGAAAAGATGGAGCAAATCGGTGAGATTTCGGTCAAACATGGTTTCCAACCTTTGTTGTCATTCTGATGTTATTCGCGAAAACGATGAGGACTGAAGTTCTGACTACAAACCTGTAACTGTTGTTTGTAGTCAGAATTTTAGCTCTGATTCGCGAAAAAAATAAGGACTTTAGTCCTTATTTTTTTTCGATCGCACTTGTGTCACTGGGTGCATCTGACTTTTGAAGAGGGCGAAGCATGACCGCATATAAGTTATTAGTTATAATCTCATATTTACTACGGTCATGCTTCGCCCCTACAAATATATTTGCTCTCATTGAGATGCACTTGTGTCACTTTTTGAACTTCGCCCTGGCAGCGCGATCGCGCGCAGTAGTATAATTGCAATGTTACCGAATTTGATATCATACAAAATTTAGGAATCAAAATTTTCAATTTTGCCTTATTTTTTAGCATCACCTGACAGTGTAAAATTGGAAAATAGTCGATCGACTTTCACCTGAAAACCCCATAGAAATTATCAGCGTGGCAAACCCAGACCGCAAACCACTACTCCTAGACTTTGAAAAGCCGCTGGCGGAATTAGAAACCCGAATTCACCAAATTCGTGAACTCGCCGCCGAAAACAACGTTGATGTCACGGACGAAATTCGCAAACTAGAAGCTCGCAGCGCCCAACTACGACAAGAGATTTTCAGTAGCTTGTCCCCCATGCAGCGCTTGCAACTCGCCCGTCACCCGCGCCGCCCCAGCAGCCTCGATTATATTCAGGCAATTAGCGACGAGTGGATCGAGCTGCACGGCGATCGGCGCGGCGGAGACGACCCGGCCCTGGTTGGGGGAATTGCGCGCATAGACGGGCGTCCCACAGTCATCATCGGTCATCAAAAAGGACGCGACACCAAAGATAATATTGCCCGCAACTTCGGGATGGCTGCTCCCGGCGGCTACCGCAAAGCCCTGCGATTGATGGAACACGCCGATCGCTTCGGAATGCCAATTTTCACGTTTATCGACACTCCGGGGGCTTGGGCGGGCTTAGAAGCCGAACAGCTTGGACAAGGAGAGGCGATCGCCTGTAACCTCCGAGAAATGTTTCGCCTGGATGTTCCGATCATCTGTACTGTCATCGGCGAAGGCGGTTCCGGCGGCGCATTGGGTATCGGCGTCGGGGAGCGGCTGTTGATGCTAGAACATTCCGTTTACACCGTCGCCACGCCTGAAGCTTGTGCCGCCATCCTCTGGAAAGACTCTGGCAAAGCTAACTTGGCCGCAGAAGCTCTCAAAATTACTTCTTGGGATTTGAAAAACCTCGGCGTTCTCGATCAGATAGTGCCAGAACCCGTTGGTGGCGCTCACTCCAATCCCCTCAAAGCTGCTTCCCTGCTCAAAAAAGCTTTGTTGGAAAATCTAGCAGAACTAAGTCAGCTTACGAGCCAGCAGCGTCGGCAACTCCGGTATCAAAAGTTTCGGGACATCGGTGTGTTCACTGAAATTGCTGCTTGAGCCGATCGAGCAATAGCGCTCGGTGATGAGTTGAAAATCTCTTAACTTCAAACTCATAACTCATCATGCACAACTCACCATTCTGCGAATCTGTCAGCAGTGTTATAATTTCTCAGATGACACCGGCTTAACATTTCTTAATGTTAATTTCATAATTAACTGTGTTCACCCGTGGTATACAGCTTGCTAATTTGCCGAAGCAGGCTGCAACGCTTTAAAGATTTGCCGATCGAAAGTATCAGGAAATTTAATGAACGATCGAACAACAAAGCAGGCTCTGATTACCGGAGCGAGCAGCGGTATTGGCAAAGCGACGGCTCTAGCGTTCGCTGCTGAAGGCATAAATCTGGCTTTAGTTAGCCGAGAGTCAGAAAACTTAGAAGCCGTTGCCATAGCAGCCAGAGAATTTGGAGTGAAAGCAGAAGCTTATCCCTTAGACTTAGCAAAAATTGAGCAAGTGCAAAGCAGCATCAGCGCGATCGCCACTCAATTCGGTGCGATCGATATCCTGGTTAATAGCGCTGGGATGGGGTACACCGGCTCCTTGACCGAAACATCCCTAACTGACTGGCAGAACGTTATAGACCTGAATCTGACTAGCGTCTGGCAGTCCATTCTAGGAGTTTTGCCGGGAATGCGCGATCGAAAATCTGGAATCATCATCAACGTTTCCTCGATCGCCGGTAGCCAAGTCTTCCCCAACTGGGGAGCCTACTGCGTCAGCAAATTCGGTCTCATGGCTTTGTCTAAAACCTTAGCCGCCGAAGAACGAGCCAACGGCATTCGCGTCACAGCCATCTGTCCGGGTTCTGTGAACACTCCCATGTGGGACACAGACACAGTGCAAGCCGACTTCGATCGCACTGCCATGTTAACCCCAGAAATCGTCGCGCAATCAATCCTGCACGCAGTTCAATTGCCGGCAAGTGCAGTAATTGAAGAAATCACCCTCATGTCCAACGCTGGAGTTCTTTAACAGTTGACAGTTGACAGCTTGCCCTGAGCGTAGTCGAAGGGTTGACAGATGAGTGCGAAGTTTTCAGGCTGGGGATTTAAGCCCCAGCCTAAAAACAATCCACCTAAAGGTGGGGGATTAAATCCCCTGTGCTTTGGTGAAATTGAGATTGTAGACTGCTGGATTTTTCTCGAATTCAACAATCTTTGAATCTCTAGTTCTATCCCCAATCGAAAATAGATAGCTCTATCCCCAATCGAAAATCCAAAATCCAAAATCCAAAATCGATTCATCCTCACACCAAATTATTATGGCAATTGCATCTTCCAACGGTTCCAATGGCTCGAACTCAATCTCGACTGACAGCATGAAACTTTCAGAAACCGCCGACAAAAATGCCCCGCGCATCAACACTAGACCCGATCGCAATTCCTCGAACGGCCAACCCAACGTCTCGGCACCCTCAGAAGTAGGGCAGGAAGAAATGATGGAGGCCGTTCGGACGATGCTGCTAGGAGTAGGAGAAGATCCAGAACGCGAAGGATTGCTCAAAACCCCAAAGCGAGTAGCAGAAGCAATGCGGTTTCTGACCAGTGGCTACAGTCAATCCCTCGAAGAACTCCTCAACGGCGCGATCTTTGACGAAGGGCACAACGAAATGGTGCTGGTGAGAGACATCAATGTATTCAGTATGTGCGAGCACCATATGCTGCCGTTTATGGGCCGAGTCCACATCGCTTACATTCCCAACCAAAAAGTAGTGGGACTGAGCAAATTAGCCAGAATTGCCGAGATGTACAGTCGCCGATTGCAGGTGCAAGAACGTTTGACGCGCCAAATTGCCGAAGCAGTTCAGACAATATTGGAACCGAAGGGAGTGGCTGTAGTGATGGAAGCCAGCCATATGTGCATGACGATGCGGGGCGTGCAGAAACCTGGTGCTTGGACGGTGACAAGTGCGATGTTGGGAGTGTTTCAAGAAGAACAAAAAACTCGCGAGGAATTCCTGAATTTGATTCGCCATCAACCGGCATTCTTTTAGTTAGTTGATAGTTGATCTCAATTCTGGCTGCGCCGCAATGAGATAGAGGACACGGCAATGCCGTTTCCCTACGCCAGATTAATTGTAGGGACACGGCATTGCCGTGTCCTGATTTCGGGTAATATTAATTCCGCTTTGCTCAGGAACCGGGAAGTAGGGACACGGCACTGCCGTGTCCTGATTTCTGCCGTGTCCTGATTTCGGGTAATATTAATTCCGATACAACCGGAATTGATATGACAGTCAAAAGTCAACATTTAACAGCCAGCAGTTATCAGTTGCTAGTGACGAAGAAGGAATAAGCTAATAAAGTAGATTTGTGACCTATGGCTTGTGACTAAATGAATCCTATTAAATTCGGTACAGATGGCTGGCGCGGCATTATTGCTGACGATTTTACATTCGATCGCGTCGCGTTAGTAGCTCCTCTAGCAGCACAAGTTCTCGCACAAACCGGCGGCAATGATGCCACCAGCGGTACCGTAATTGTCGGTTACGATCGCCGATTTCTGGCTGAAGAATTTGCCCTCGAAGCGGCTGTTGCCGTCCAGAATGCCGGATTTGACGTGCTGCTGAGTGATTCTTTCGCTCCAACTCCGGCTTTTAGTTTGGCTGCGAAACAATTAAATGCTTTGGGGGCGATCGTCCTGACGGCCAGCCACAATCCCGGCGCATATTTAGGGTTAAAAGTCAAGGGTGGATTTGGAGGTTCAGTTTCGCCAGAAGTGACTCAACAAATAGAAGCAAAACTCGATCATCCGCAGCCAATTTCAGCAACTCCTGGCAAATTAGGGATTTTCAATCCTTGGCCTGCTTATTGCACAACGTTGCGGGCAATGGTGGATATTGAGGCGATTAAAAATGCGATCGCCTCTCACAAAATTACAGTATTTGTAGATGTGATGCACGGTGCGGCAGCCGGTGGATTAGCACAAATCTTAGAAGTTCCAGTGCATGAAGTCAATAGCGATCGCGATCCGTTGTTTGGTGGCGGTGCTCCTGAACCTTTGCCGCGCTACCTGTCGCAGTTGTTTCGGGTGATGCGAACTCACCAGCGAAAAAGCTCTGGTTTGTCGATCGGGTTTGTGTTTGACGGAGATAGCGATCGCATTGCCGCTGTTGACTCCCAAGGTAATTTTCTCAGTTCACAAATCCTAGTTCCCATCTTAATCGAACACCTAGCCAAACGGCGCGGGTTTACTGGGGAAGTGATTAAAACCGTCAGCGGTTCCGACATCATGCCGAAAATTGCCGAACTTTACGGCTTACAATTGTTTGAAACGCCGATCGGTTACAAGTATATAGCCGATCGAATGTTAACCACTCAAGTCCTAGTCGGCGGCGAAGAATCGGGCGGAATTGGCTACGGTACGCACATTCCCGAACGAGACGCCTTACTGTCAGCGCTATATTTGTTAGAAGCCGTTGTCAAATCCGGGGAAGATTTGAGCGAAATCTATGCCAGATTGCAACAAGAAACTAATTTTACCTCAGCTTACGACAGAATCGACTTGCACCTAGCAAACATGGACGAGCGATCGCGCTTGCTGGATATGTTGGAAAATCAACCTCTCACAGACATCGCCGGCAAGGCAGTTGTAGATTGCAACAAAGTTGACGGATACAAATTCCGTTTAGCTGACGGAAGTTGGCTGTTAATTCGGTTTAGCGGTACTGAACCGGTGTTGCGATTGTATTCCGAAGCTGCGACTTTGAAAGAAGTGATGCAAAACTTAAACTGGGCGAAGAATTGGGCCCAGAAAGGTTAAACAGTTGACAGTTGACAGTTGACCCTTCGACTACGCTCAGGGCGACGCAGTTGACAGTTGATAGTTGGTATCAATTACAGCATATTCCAGGTTCATGAAGTATGGAGGGAGGAGACGGCAGTCCCGTTTCCCTACCGTAATTAATCGTAGGGAAACGGCACTGCCGTCTCCTCCTCCATAGTCTAAGGATTTTTAGATGCTTCAGGTTTTCCTGCTAATTGTAATAACTCAGAACCATCTGCATTCATCACATATAGTCTGACTTCAGGATACGAATCAGGAATAAACGCAATCTTTTTGCCATCAGGCGACCATGCAAAAAAACGAATTTTAGGTTTTAACTTAGTCAAATTAGAACCGTCGGAATTCATCACACAAATAAACGATTCTTCGGTGTCATCGCGCTGGGATTTTGAGGAACAGCCAAAGGCAATTCGCTTACCATCTGGCAACCACACAGCACTAAATCCATCTGCTATCTTTTGAGGTTTTCCCGAACCGTCAGTATTCGCCAGCCAAACTTGACTAATTGTTTCACTGCGTTTGGCATCGCCTACATAGATGCCGCGAGTGTAGACAATTTTTTTGCCGTTGGGAGACCAAGAAGGTGCATAATCTTCACTGCTAGATAGGATTTTAGTTCGATTCATTCCATTCGCATCGATCAATTCAAGTTTATTGTTTTTAAAAGCAATCCTTTTACCGTCTGGCGACCAAATTGGAGAATTATTAGTAATTGACTCGCCTTTGTTATTTCCCAAATCAACTAACTTTATTAAACCGCTACCATCTGAGTTGATTACATAAATCTTTCCTTCTCCTTCAAAGGCAATCCGATTGCTGCGGCGCGACCATTGTGGATTTTTTGCCCAGCCAATATCTTTGGTAATTTGCGTGAGTTCTGAACCGTCCGAATTGATTGTGTAGAGGCTGCCGCAGCAATTCTCGCTTCCTTCTTGCTGCTTGAAATTGCGATTTGAATAGAAGACAATCCGCTGGCTATCAGGAGACCAAGCTGGGTCAATATCCATTTCTGGATTGTCAGTAAGTCTAATCAATCCTGTAGCGTTGACGTTGACTTTATAGATTTCCCAGTTCATAAATGGTCTTTCATTTTTTCCGTGGCTGGCGACAAAGGCAATTTGCTGTCCATCGGGCGACCAGACTGGTGGCCCCATAACCTCATACTCTGCATATTCATCTCGTATTGCACAGCTATGGACGAAGATAGTTGTGATTAAAAAGAAAGCTAAAAGGTAGAATCTAGAAAAGCGCATAATTTATGGCGTTCGCATATTTTTTATGCTATGATTTAAGCCTGACATTAATATTTTGACCGTAATATTTAACTATGACAATTGACTGTGACAATCGATCGACTGTCATATTTGGCGATCGAGATTAATTTTGGGAGCTAAAAAGATGGCATACAGCGATTTCAGCCTTGCTAGAGTTAAAAACGATTTTGGTTTAACTTTGGATGAAAGCCGCGATTTATTTGCCGCGACAGCCCCTGTTGCACCGTCAGAAATCTTAACAACTATTTTAAAGGATTACGTGCCTTTAGCAATTGCTATTTCTACAGAAAAAGCCCGATCGGAATTTTTAATTGCTCCAATTTTGGCAGAAGTTAGGCGATTGCTAAACAAGCGAGTTTCGTTATTTTCAGGTAAGGATTTTACTGTCGATCCAGCCAGGGGATTGCAAGGATTTTGCGATTATCTGATTAGCGGTTCTCAGGAACAATTGTTTATCAGTGCTCCAGTTGTGACTATCTTTGAAGCGAAAAAAGAAGATATTATTGGCGGGTTGGGACAATGCGCGGCGGCGATGGTGGCGGCTCAATGTTTCAATCAAAATCAAGGTACTGAGGTCGATCGCATTTATGGTGCTGTGACAACTGGTACTAACTGGAAGTTCTTGATTTTAGAAGGAACTACTCTTTTTCTCGATCCGACTGAATATTATATTAACCAGGTTGATCGGATTTTGGGGATTTTGCTGCAACCATTTTCCCAAAATGTGAGTTAATATTGAGATGTTTCACCATTTTCAGCAACAGGCAAGATGCCTGTTCCACAAACAATGAATTTTCTTATTTGTGGGGTGGGCTTCTAGCCCGCCCATAAAAGACTTATTGAGAACGCTATAAAATGTGAGTTAATATTAATGCAAAGTTTTAATTGAAATTATGACCGATCGCAAATTACTCATTGTAGCTACCAGCAATCCCGGTAAAGTTAAGGAAATGCAGCTTTATCTTCAGGATTTGGGGTGGGAGTTGCAACTGAAACCGGAAGAGTTGGAAATTGAGGAAACAGGCAAGACTTTTATCGCGAATGCTTGCTTGAAAGCTTCTGAAATCGCCAAAGCTACCGGTGAATGGTCGATCGCAGATGATTCTGGTTTAATGGTAGATGCACTCGATGGTCAACCGGGGATTTACTCGGCGCGTTACGGAAAAACAGATGCTGACAGGATCGATCGACTCCTGACAGAATTAGGAAGCGCACAAAACCGACAAGCACAATTTGTGTGCGCGATCGCCCTGGCCCGTCCCGACGGTACAATTGCCTTGCAAGTAGAAGGAATTTGCCGGGGCGAAATTCTCCACACTCCTCGCGGTACGGGAGGTTTCGGGTATGACCCGATTTTCTACGTGCCAGCACAACAACAGACTTTTGCGGAAATGACAGCAGATATTAAGCGATCGCACTCCCATCGCGGCAAAGCTTTCCAAGCTCTACTACCACAAATGGCGAACATTGTCAATCCCAACTGAGGCAAAAAGCAAAAAGAGGCGTTCGTAGTGCGGACTTCAGTCCGCTCAATATTGCGGACTGAAGTCCGCACTACGAACCTTACTTATTATTGTGGTCAATTGACCGACGATCGAGGCCCAATGCCCAATGCCCCAGTATCTTAGATTGCTTCCAGGTTCTTTTCCCCAGTCCGAATCCGGATAATTTGTTCTATGGTCGAGATGAAAATCTTGCCGTCGCCAATCTCGCCCGTGCGGGAAGCAGCGATAATTTTATCAACCACCATGTCAACCTGATCGTTTTCCACAACAATCTCGACCTTGAGCTTTTGCAAGAACTCAACGGTGTACTCAGAACCGCGATAGCGTTCAGTCATGCCCTTTTGACGGCCAAAACCTCTAACTTCCGAAACAGTCATCCCCACAATGCCAGCATTGACGAGGGCGATTTTCACTTCGTCAAGTTTAAATGGGCGAATAATCGCTTCAACCTTTTTCAAGTTTCTCACTCCTAACATTACTACTTTCGTTATATTACTTAATCGGAGTGACATCTTTTAAGATCACTGCCAACAGCAACTATTTTGTCAAATATATTACCTTATATTGTACTCCCGATGAAATAATGCAGGTCAACATTTAACAACATTCCCTGATTTTCTGGCGGTGGTGGCCGTGTGGAGCCGATCGCGGTAGAGTGAAAAAGACCCAAGGCCAGAGTCCCCGATCTGCTAAAACAGAAAAAGAACACAGGAGACAGGATTTTTCGCCCGTTTCCGCTTTGCACAAGTCAGATTTGTACGTATTGCTGAAAACTATCATTGCCAGAAGCGGTCAGTTAAGATATTCCTATGCACCCAGCCAGCCCTCCCCCTGACCGCAGCGGGCTTGATGCCCTACTGAGAAATCGCCCCTTCCTCGCCTTGTGGACGGGCCAGTTGTTAGCCCAAATCGCGGATAAGATTTTTTATGTACTGTTGATTATTCTGCTGAAAACAGGCGGTTACATACCTGCGCAGAATTTTGAAAATTCCATGCTGTCGGCGGTGATGATTGCCTACACGGTGCCTGCGATCGTCTTTGGTTCAGCCGCTGGTATCGTTGTAGATCGCTTTTCCAAAAAGCAAATGCTGATCGGCTGCAACGTGATTAGAGCCATGTTGATTGTCGCTTTGCCGTTTTTGCCCAAATCTTTTGTCGTCTTGCTGGTAATTACCTTTTTGGTTTCTACCATTACCCAATTTTTTGCTCCCGCAGAAGCGGCCGCCATCCCGCTGGCGGTGGGGCGAGAGGGACTGATGTCGGCTAATGCGCTGTTCGCCTCGTCCACGATGGGCGGGATTATTGTCGGGATGACGATCGGCGAACCGGTGTTTACTTGGATTAAACACAGCTATGGATCAGCTTCTCAAGAGTTTTTCCTGGGCGGGTTGTACCTAGTATCTGCGGCTTTAATCTATGCCATGCGGATCAAAGAAACTCATGCCGGCAGTAATGCAAAAAACATCCATCCTTGGCAAGACTTCAAGGAAGGTTTGCGCTATTTGAAGCACAATCGACTTGTTAGCAATGCGATGGTACAGTTGACGATTTTGTATTCGGTGTTTGCTGCGCTTCAGGTACTGGCGATCGCACTTTCGGGCAAAATTGGTCTCAAAGAAACTCAATTTGGCTTTTTGCTGGCTGCTGCCGGAGTCGGAATGGTCTTCGGCGCGGCGTTTTTGGGCCACTGGGGCGATCGAATGCAGCATAAACCTTTGCCGTTAATTGGTTTTTTGATGATGGGTTTTGTGTTGGGAATGTTTGCGTTTACCAGACAGCTTTGGCTGGGATTTGGTTTGAGTGCTCTGTTCGGTTTTGGCGCTTCGTTAATTAACGGCCCGATGCAAGCTCTGATTCAAGAAAAAACTCCTGAATCAATGCGGGGAAAAGTCTTTGGCTTGGAGAACAATGCGATTAATATTGCTCTGAGCTTGCCTTTAGCACTGACTGGCCCGCTGACGGATGCTGTCAGCAAAGCCGTAGGTTCCGATGACCTCGGCTTGCGGATCGTGCTGCTGAGTTTGGGCTTTTTAGTTCCGGTGATGGGCCTGGCAGCTTGGCAACATACTCGCAAAGTCTTGCGGGATGCTGTGTGAAGAGTTGACTGTTGACTGTTGAGAACTGTTGAGAGTTGAGAGTTGACAGCTTGCAAGGGAGAAGGGTTGAGAGTTGACCGAGGGAAGAGGTCTTTGTTTTGGCGATCGATCTCTAACGTCCCAACCGGCCCTGACGGTTAGGACGTTGTTAATTGCCCACACCATTGTTTTTCTTCTCTAATGCCGGTTGACAAATGCTCTACAAGGGTCATATCGCGGTAAACCGAGCCGAATGCCGCGATTTCTGGTGTTTCTTTTCTGCCTCTGCTGTTCCACAATTTCTCGATCGGGCGATCAAACATCGATCGCAAAACTTTTTATTAAATATCAGCAGTTAAATTTTCAGAGTTTGATTATTAAGATTAAAGTAGTATAAAAGCTTTCATTAAAAATCATAATTAGTTTGAGGACGGAAATTCTGTGCAACTAAAAACTAAAGTAGCCATCAGGCGTGCAACGGGTGGATTTGCTTTGATTGACAGCTTGATCCGCCACGGAGTCAAGCATATTTTTGGTTATCCCGGCGGCGCAATTCTGCCGCTTTACGACGAACTCTACCGCGCTGAAGAAACCGGCGCGATCAAACATATTCTAGTGCGGCACGAGCAAGGTGCTGCCCACGCGGCGGACGGGTACGCCCGCGCTACCGGACAAGTTGGGGTTTGTTTCGCGACTTCCGGGCCCGGTGCAACTAATTTGGTGACGGGGATTGCGACGGCCCACATGGATTCTATCCCGATGGTAATTATTACCGGTCAGGTGCCCCGTCCGGCGATCGGCACTGATGCGTTTCAGGAAACTGATATTTACGGCATTACCCTGCCAATTGTCAAGCATTCCTATGTAGTCCGCGATCCCAGAGACATGGCGCGAATTGTGGCTGAGGCTTTCCACATCGCGAGTACGGGGCGGCCGGGCCCTGTGTTGGTTGATGTGCCCAAGGATGTAGGTTTAGAAGAGTTTGAATATCTGCCCGTGGAACCCGGATCAGTGAGAATTCCGGGCTATCGGCCGACTGTCAAGGGAAATCCTCGGCAGATTAATCAAGCGATTCAGTTGCTGAAGGAAGCGAAGCGTCCTTTGCTGTATGTGGGCGGCGGGGCGATCGCAGCCGGGGCCCACGAGGAAATTAAGGAACTCGCCGAGATGTTCCAATTGCCTGTCACCACAACGCTGATGGGCAAAGGTGCGTTTGATGAAAACCATCCTTTGTCTGTGAAAATGCTGGGGATGCACGGCACTGCTTACGCTAATTTCGCCGTTACTGAGTGCGATTTGTTGATTGCTGTCGGAGCTCGATTTGACGATCGGGTAACGGGAAAACTAGACGAGTTTGCAGCGCGGGCGAAGGTGATTCACATCGATATCGATCCGGCGGAAGTCGGCAAAAATCGCGGCCCGGATGTGCCGATTGTCGGAGATGTCCGGCAAGTTTTGATCGATTTGCTGCGCCGCACTCGGGAGGCGGGAATTTCGCCTACTCCTGGACAAACTGGGGAATGGCTGCACAGGATCGATCGCTGGAAACAGGATTATCCGTTAGTTGTGCCTCACTATCCAGAGATTTTGTCTCCGCAGCAGGTGATTTCGGAGTTGGGTACTCAAGCGCCGGATGCTTACTACACAACGGATGTCGGTCAACATCAAATGTGGTCGGCTCAATTCTTAAACAACGGCCCGCGCCGCTGGATTTCGAGCGCTGGTTTAGGAACAATGGGTTTTGGGTTGCCGGCGGCGATGGGCGCGAAAATGGCGCTACCCAACGAGCAAGTAATTTGTATTGCTGGCGACGCTAGCATCCAAATGAATATTCAAGAGCTGGGAACCTTAGCACAATACGGCATTAATGTCAAGATTGTGATTGTAAATAATGGCTGGCAGGGCATGGTGCGGCAGTGGCAGCAGGCTTTCTACGGCGAGCGTTATTCGTCGTCGAATATGACTGTGGGGATGCCGGATTTTGTGATGCTGGCTGAGGCTTACGGCGTGAAGGGGATGCTGGTTTCAGCGCCGGATGAGTTGTCAGGTGCGATCGGGCAAATGCTCGCTCACAACGGCCCTGTGCTGATGAACGTGAAGGTAACGCGGGACGAAAACTGCTATCCGATGGTTGTTCCGGGCAAGAGCAACGCTCAAATGGTTGGTTTACCGGAACGCAGTAAATTGGAATCTGCGGAATTGATTTATTGTCCGAGTTGCGGCGCGAAGAATGTTTCGAGTAATAAGTTTTGTCCTGAGTGTGGGACAAAAGTTTAAGTAGGGACACGGCAATGCCGTGTCCGGCAGGGGTTTAAACCCCTGCCGGTTTTTCGGGTTAAGCGGTCTTTCCAGTTAAGTTGACACATCTGTGACCCCTGAAACCTGGTTTTTTTCTATAGATACAGCTTAGATATGCCTTATGAAATAGAGTTTACAACCGAATCTTTAGAAGACTTAAAACTTCTCAGACCAACCGATCGCAGCAAGGTAATCGATGCAATTGAAACCCATCTGCTACACAACCCCACCCAAGAAAGTAAAAGCAGAATTAAACGCTTGCGGCATATGGACAAACCGCAATATCGCCTGCGAGTTGATGAAATTCGCATTTACTATGATGTTCATGAGGATTTTGTAGAAATTATCGCAATTGTTCCTAAATCACAAGCGGCTGAATGGCTGTTACGTGAAGGAAAAACTACTGAAATAACGGAGGAATAGAGCGTGAAAACAGTCACTTTAACCGACTTACAAACCGATGTCTCAAAATACCTCGAACTTGCAGAAGTAGAAGACATTATCATCCTGAAAGAAGGAAAAGCAATCGGTGTATTGCGGGGTTTTTCTGATGAAGATGATGCCTTTGATTACGACCTAGAAAATCATCCCCTATTTAAAGAAAGAGTTAGGAAGTCTCGCCAGCAATTTCGAGAAGGAAAAGGCATTAGCATCGAGGATGTCAAAGCTCAACTACTCAAAGATAATCTACTATAAAAAGGAGAAACTACTTTGACAGCAACAATTATAGAAATCGGCACCTTAATTACCCGCGATTCGCAACTTCGTGGTGGCATCCCTATTATCGCAGGCACAGCCACATCCGTGCGACGAATTGCGGCCTTGTACAAACAAGGCAATAATGCTGAGGAGATAGCTAAAGATTTAGATCATCTTACCTTAGCCCAAGTTTATGCTGCACTTTCTTATTATCATGCAAATCAAGCAGAAATAGAAGCTGATTTAGCTGCCCAACAAGCAGAATATGAGAGTCTGGCAGCATTAAATAGCCCAAACAAGAGCCAATAATAAACTTATGCTATCATTAAGTTAGAGTTTTTAACCTCAGATTCAAATATATGCCAACTTTAACTGATATTGGCACTCTGATAATTTCCACACCAGAAACCTGTGGAAATCGCCCCCGCATCGCAGGAACTAGAATCACGGTTCAACGAATCGCCGTTTGGTACAATATGGGGATGAGTCCAGAAGAAATTATTGCTGAAATTTCTCACTTAAATTTAGCCCAAGTTCATGCAGCACTCGCGTACTACTACGCTAATAAAGAGCAGATAAATGCTGATATTGTGGCGCAAGAAGCTGAGTACGATCGCTTAGCTAATGAGTGCAAAGAGGAGAGTTAATTTTGAGCCAAATTCGTTTATATTTATATTATTTATAAAAAGTTTTGCAACATGATTTTTGGGTTTGTTTACTCGTTTATCTATGCACAGGTGCGTCGCTATGAGATTGTCGATTTTTGTTGAGAGATTTTCAAGGGCGACACACCCTACAACTGTCAACTGTCAACTGTCAACTGCTATAAATGAATCTTTATTTGGGAATAGATTTCGGTACTACGGGCGCTCGATCGACAATCATCGACTCCCAGGGTACAATCCACTGTCAGACAGAATACACTTTTGCCAACGCACAACAGCCGGAATTGCCCTCGGTGTGGCAAAATGCGCTGTGGGCTGTAATTGAGCAAATCCCCCCAAGCATCCGCAATCAGGTAAGCGCGATCGCCCTTGACGGCACTTCCTCCACAGTCATGCTATGCGATACTGACGGTGTACCAGTCTGCGAACCGATTTTATACAACGATGCGCGCGGTGCAGCGGTGACAGAGACGTTACGGGCGATCGCGCCAGCCAACCACACAGTCTTAAGCGCCACATCCAGTCTGGCCAAACTCCTCTGGTTTTGTAGGGGCGGTGCCCCCGTGCCCGCCCTCTGCGATGGATGGGGCGGGCACGGGGGCACCGCCCCTACGGTTTTCCTGCATCAAGCCGATTGGTTGGCGTTTTTGCTGCACGGAAAATTAGGAATTAGCGACTATCACAATGCTTTAAAACTCGGTTTTGATGTTGATACTTTGTGCTATCCCGATTGGTTGATCCAGGGAATTGCGGGCGCTGTAACGCCTAAATTGCCGCAAGTTGTCGCACCGGGCACGCCTGTAGGGGAAGTTAAAGTCGAATTGGGCGATCGCTTCGGATTTCCCCGCCATTGTACAGTTTATGCTGGGACAACTGATAGCATTGCAGCATTTCTAGCAAGCGGTGTCAATTCACCAGGAGAAGCAGTAACTTCTCTCGGTTCCACATTAGCCGTGAAACTGTTAAGTCATACCCGCGTTGATGATTCTAGATACGGGATTTATAGTCACAAATTAGGTGATTTGTGGTTGGTTGGAGGCGCTTCTAATACCGGAGGTGCGGTGCTGCGACACTTTTTTACGGATACTGAGTTAGAACATTATAGCACACAAATCGATCCAGAGCAAGAGAGTTTGCTGGATTATTACCCATTGTTGAAAAAGGGCGATCGCTTTCCAATTAATGACCCGAATTTGCCGCCAAAACTCGAACCGCGTCCGACTGATTCTGTGGAATTTTTGCACGGTTTGTTAGAAAGTATTGCGCGGATTGAAGCGCGGGGATATCAATTATTGCAGGAGTTGGGTGCGACTCCTTTGACCAAGGTTTATACTGCTGGCGGTGGCGCAAGAAATCAGGTTTGGAGTGCGATTCGTCAGCGTTATTTGAAAGTGCCTGTTGAAACGCCTGTTCAGACTGCGGCTGCTTACGGGGCGGCGCTGTTGGCGATGCGAAGTGCGACAGATTGACCGCAGATGTAAAGCAGATAAACACGGATGAACGCAGATAGTTTTAAGTGCGATCGGGATATAATGCTAATTATCGCGCATCATCCACACTAAAAATTCCAATATGCGATCGACTGAAGTCTAACAAAGGAGAAATCGTGATCCAAACCCAAACTATAGCCAAAACAGTCACGTTTGACGAGTTCGTTACCTGGTATCCAGAGAACTCTACTCACCGATACGAACTACGCAACGGAGTTATTCTCGAAATGCCTTTAGGAACTGGCGACCATTCTAACGTTACAGGTTTTATCGGCTTAAAACTAGGAGTTCAAATTGACAGTCGTGAATTACCCTACTCGATTCCAGGTGACTGTTTGCTTAAACCCGTCCGCAACGAGTCAGGCTATCAGCCGGATGTAATTATTCTAGACCAGTCTGCACTCATCAACGAACCGCGCTGGAAAAAAGAATCTATCATCACAATGGGTAGTTCGGTACGACTGGCTGTAGAGGTGGTCAGTACAAACTGGCGAGATGATTATTTTTTGAAAGCTTCCGATTATGAGGAAATGGGCATCCCCGAATACTGGATTGTAGACTATCTCGGTTTAGGTGGCCGCCAATTCATCGGTAATCCGAAACAACCAACTCTCTCGGTTTATCAATTGGTAGATGGTGAGTACCAGGTTAAGCAATTTCGGGGCGATTCACGAGTTGAATCACTGGCTTTTCCAGAGTTGAACTTGACTGCTGAACAGATTTTTCAAGCTGGATTTCCTGTAAGATAGGACGGCGGTTGAAACCGCGTCTACACAAACGATGTCCGTCACAAGACGGCGGTTGAAACCGCGCCTACACAAACGATGTCCGGATGGTGCGCGGACTAAAGATAAAAACGTAATTTTTACCGCCATTTTTAACGCCCATTCTTTAACCTGCGGAGGCAGGTTTTGCCTGTATAGACGCGGTTTCAACCGCCGGGTCTTCTTCAACCCGCGTCGGCGGGTTTTGTCTATTACACTCGCTGCAACTTAGCCGTCCTCGGATCGATAATTTTGCGGCCCAAACCTGAAAACTTAATTGCCAGATTAGTTTTATCGCCTACTCCCAAAACATGGGTAATTTCTCCAACTCCAAAAGCATGATGGAAAACCCGTTCGCCCGTTTTCCAGTCTGATGGAGAACTCCCAGAATTAGCTGCTAAATTATTAGTTTTTGCGTTGGATGCAGCCGTTTTACTTGTCTTAGTTTTCTTCGTACTTCCCGCCAACAAATGTGTTGGTAACTCCCCCAAGAATAGCGAAGGTGTGCAGTGTTCGCGGTATCCTCCCCAAAGGCGGCGTTCGCGAGTGTGAGTCAGAAACAGCAATTCCTGGGCGCGAGTGATGCCGACGTAGCACAAACGGCGTTCTTCTTCAATAGCTTTTGGGTCGTCCAAACTGCGGAAATTGGGAAATAAACCTTGTTCCATTCCGACTAGAAAGACTACGGGAAATTCTAATCCTTTTGCCGAGTGCAGAGTCATCAGCGACACGCGCGAATCGTCTTCTTTTAAGTCATCTAAATCGGATGCTAAGGATGCTTTGGCTAAAAATGATGTCAGTGTCGGTTCTTCGTTTTGTTCTTCAAATTGGATTACCGCGTTGTACAATTCTCGAACGTTCGCGATGCGATTTTCGGCTTCTTCGGTTCCTTGGTTTTTCAAATCGTCAATGTAACCAGAATCTTCGATAATTCCTTGGACAATTTGCGATGCGGGTGTGGTTTCAAGTTTTTGTTGCCAATTACTAATGATGGCGGCAAACTTAATGATCGCTTTTGCCGATCGCCCTGCGAGAGTATTTACAGAAGACTCATCACTGAGGATTTCCCACAACGGTATCCCCAATTGGGTTGCAGCCTCTTCGATTTTACCAAATGTGGTATCGCCAATGCCGCGGCGGGGAGTGTTGATGATGCGTTTCATGCTGACGCTATCGTCGGGATTCGCGATCGTCCGCAGGTATGCTAGGATATCTTTGATTTCTTTGCGATCGTAAAACTTCAGACCACCGACAATATTGTAGGGAATATCCAAGTACATTAACGCTTCTTCAAAGGAGCGAGATTGAGCGTTGGTGCGGTATAAAATTGCAAAGTTGCTACCCTGTTCGTACTCCGAGTTTTGGCGCTTCAGCGTTTGAATTTGACCAGCTACAAATTGCGCTTCATCTATTTCGTTGTCAGCGCGCCACACGACAATCGGAGCTCCCGGTTCGCGAGTCGGGCGCAGCACCTTCTCGATGCGTTCGGTATTGTGTTCGATCAAGTGGTTGGCGAGTTCGAGGATGTTTTCGCGCGATCGATAATTCTCCTCTAATTTTACCATCGTCTGAGTCTGATCGTCCGACAAACCGTCGCCGAAATCCTCTTGAAATTCCAGCAAGATGGTATAATCTGCCATCCGAAAACTGTAGATTGATTGATCGACATCGCCCACGACAAAAATCGAGCGATTTTGCCATTTATCAAACTCTTTCGGGTTAACGTTATTCGTGACCAACATCCGAATCAAATCATATTGAGTGCGGTTGGTATCTTGATATTCGTCTACTAAAATATGGCAAAACTTGCGATGCCAATAATTTAAAACTTGCTCATTTTGGGATAAGAGTTTAACCGGAACCAGAATTAAATCATCAAAATCTAAGCCATTGTTGGCGGCTAAAGCATCTTGGTAGCGACTGTAAACATCGGCAATTACACGTCCTCGATAATCCGGTTCTGCGGCGAGAAATTCTTGAGGAGACCAACCTTTATTTTTAGCGTTGCTGATGACATATCTGACTTTTCGGGGATCGAATTTCTTATCATCGAGGTTGAGAACTTTGGTAACAATTTGTTTGACGAGAGTTTGAGCATCTGACTCGTCAAAAATTGAAAAATTCTTCTTCCACTGGCGACCTTTTTCGTCTTGATATTTCTCAATATCGTAGCGGAGAATTCTGCCGCACAGAGAGTGGAAGGTTCCCATCCAAATCTGTTTGGTAATTCTGTGGTAAATTTGCGATCGTAATTTCGTCTGTATTTCCGGCGCTAAATCGGCCAAAGGTTTGCCATATTCCGCTTCAGCTTGCTGAGTCGCCAGCAATTTCTCAATTCTTTCTTTCATCTCCCTAGCGGCCTTATTCGTAAAAGTCACCGCGAGAATATTTTCTGGATCAACTCGGTTGGTGCGAACTAAGTTAGCTACGCGGTAAGTGAGAGCTCGCGTTTTACCGGAACCGGCGCCTGCTACTACTAACATTGGCCCGTTGTAATGGACGACTGCTTGGCGCTGGGATGGGTTGAGGTGGCTGAGGTGATCGGTAGTTTGAGTCATAGTTGGATAGTTAGTTGTTGGATTTTTTTAAGGGATAAATAATACTTCGTATGTCATACCGGGAGTTTTTTTAAGGTTTGGTGCGATCGCCCTACAATATAATATCATGAAGATCAGACGTACGGTTGAAACCGCGTCTACACAAACGATGTCCGCCATAAGACGGCGGTTGAAACCGCGCCTACACAAACGATGTCCGCCTCCGCGGACGAATAGAGAATAACGTAAAACGTAATTTTCAACGCCTATTCTTCAACCCACGGAGGTGGGTTTTGTCTGTGTAGCCGCGGTTTCAACCGCCGGGTATTCTAACGTTTCAATATTTGTTTTATCCAAATTGCTGCTAATATTCCCAAGCTAATCCAGATGATAATAATTACGGCAGCGGCTGTCCGATTTATCGGTTTTCCTCGCTCTATTTCGGCGGCGGCTTTTTCCCGACACTCGGCTAAAACCTGTGGCGGAATCATCTTGATTACCAGCCAAATTCCTAATGGTACAATTATTAAATCGTCTAAGTAGCCGAGAATTGGGATGAAGTCGGGAATTAAGTCGATCGGGCTAAAAGCATACGCAACCGTAACACCTGCTAAAATTCTGGCATACCAAGGTACTCTCTGGTCTATACTGGCTAAATAAACAGCGTAAGTTTCTTTTTTGAGTTGGCGAGCCGCTTGTTTTAATGATTGCATATAAGAACTAATGACTAATGACTAATGACTAATGACCAAGGGTGCATCTGGTTTTGAAGAGGGCGAAGCATGACCGTATATAAGTTATTAGTTATAATCTTATATTGAATGCGGTCATGCTTCGCCCCTACATATATATTTTCCCAAGCCAGATGCACCCATAACCAACGACTAATGACTAATGTTTTTGATAGTTGCTAAAAATGTAACAGGCTGAATGTTTAGTAATTTCCATGCGAAGGTCAAGTATAGCATCTGTTGTATGTGAGGAGCATCGAGTTTATGAATTCAAATTTTCAACGCAATACTAGAATCAATTTCCGCAGTCTGGTAACGGCGTTATGTTTAACCTTGACTCTCGTGAGTTTCGCGGGATTAGATCCGGCGGTGGCCGGGGAACAACGGATCAGAACGCTAACAGTTACTGGGAGCGGTGTTGAAGCAATTCCGACAACTCAAACTCTCGTGCGTTTGGGAGTTGAGGTGGAGGGGAAAACGGCTGCCGAGGTGCAGCAGGAAGCGGCAAAACGATCGTCCGCTGTGGTAGAATTGCTGCGATCGCGCCAAGTAGAAAAACTCGCAACTACGGGTATCAACCTCAGCCCGAATTACAGCGACGAAAACAACAAGCAGCGCGTAATAATAGGGTATACTGCTACCAATACCGTCAGTTTTCGCATCAATACTCAATCTGCTGGCACTTTACTCGACGATGCAGTGAGGGCCGGAGCAACCCGAATCCAAGGTGTGAGCTTTGTGGCCACCGAAAGTGCGATCGAACAAGCTGAAAAACAAGCACTCAAAAAAGCCGCTCAAGATGCTCAATCGCAAGCAGATACAGTCTTGAGCGCGCTCAACCTCAAGCGCGGAGAGATTCTGAGAATTCAAGTTATCGGTGGGAGTGCGCGGCCTGCGTACAGGCAGTTGTCTTCTCGGGCTGCTGAAGCTACAACGCCGGTGGTGGGAGGGGAGCAGCAAATAGAAGCCTCTGTTACTTTGCAAATTAGCTATTGATATCGTTTCTGATTGCGTTGGAATTATTAGAAATCAGGAGACGGCAGTGCCGTGTCCCTACCCAAAATAACATTGTAGAAATCAGGAGACGGCAGTGCCGTGTCCCTACCCAAAATAACATTGTAGGGACACGGCACTGCCGTCTCCTCGCTTGTCATTCCGGCACAGCCGGAATTGATATGATTTCGGGTTCTATTATTCGGACTTTAGTCCGCATAAATCAAAGGACTAAAGTCCTTACTACGAACCTATTTTATCGCGATAGTTTGACCAGAAATAATATTAAAATTAAATAGGAATTTCGATCGCAAATTCAGTACCATTCCCGGCGATAGACTTGCAGAACAATTCACCGCAGTGCTTATCCGTCACAATCTGCTTAGCAATCGACAATCCCAGCCCGGTTCCCTTACCCACCGCTTTTGTAGTAAACAGAGGTTCAAACAAATGTTGTTGAATCTCCTCCGTCATTCCCAACCCGTTATCAGCAATTCGGACGATCGCACTTTCGCACAAAACTTCCGTGCTAATGGTAATATTCAGAGGACGCTGGTCTTTTGCCCAAGCCTCTTCCACAGCGTCGATCGCATTTGCCAACAAATTCATAAATACTTGATTCATCGGGCCAGGATAGCATTTAATCGGCGGGAATTCACCGTAATTTTTAATAACTTGAATCTCAGGGCGAGATCCTTGATCCTTAAGTCGATGTTTTAACAGCAATAACGTACTATCCAAAGTCTCATGTAGATCGATCGCACTCGCAGTATCTCCATCCGAACGAGCAAAGTTCCGCAGCGATAGCGAAATATCTTTAATGCGTTCAGTGCCTATTTGCATTGAATCCAAGAGGTGAGAAAAATCCTCGATCACAAACTTCAAATCCATGTCTTCAATCTTGCTAGCGATATCTGATGCAGGTTCAGGATAGTTTTGTTGATAGAGGCGAAGAACTTCTGTAATGTCAGCCAAATATTCCTTTGCAGGCGCAATGTTGCTGACCATAAAACTTAGCGGGTTGTTAATTTCATGGGCGACTCCAGCAACAAGTTGTCCTAGGGCGGATAGTTTTTCTTGCTGCACTACTTGGACTTGAGCTTGTTGTAAAGCCCTCGTGCGTTGTATAACTTGCTCTTCCAGATTGTCAGTTAACTGTTTGAGCCGCCAGTGAATGTTAACTCTGGCAATTACTTCGTCTTGTTCAAAAGGTTTAGTGATATAATCCACCGCACCTAATGACAATCCTTTCATCTTACTTTCGGCATCTGCTAAAGCCGTCATGAAAATGACTGGAATTCCCTTTGTCGTCTGGTTTGCTTTAATTATGCGACAAGTTTCAAAGCCGTCGATTCCCGGCATTTGCACGTCTAGCAAGATTAGTTCGGGGAAAGGGTTTTTTGCGGGATTAACCGCACATTTTTCTAGCATCCCCAGCGCCGATTCTCCGTCCACTGCTACCCGCACTTTGTAGCCTGCTGTTTTTAAGGCCTGGGATAGCACGGCTAAATTTGTGGCACTGTCATCTACTATCAAAATAAATTTTTTATCGAGTTCAAGCATGATATTTTTACCTTATATTTGTGATAAATGCTCTGCAATCAATGCCCGCAGTTCTTTGACATGAAATCCTTCCGCCAAAACGAGTATTTTATTCACGAAAATCGCGTATTCTGGATTGGCTGTTTGCATCTCTTGGGCCATCTCAATTATCGCGTCCAAATCACCAGATTGAGCTTGTTCATCTAATAACTGCAAAATCTCGATCGCCGGAATCTGCATTTGGTTTGGCATCGCATTTTGCGCTTTTTTACCCGCAGTTACTGTGTCGTCATATACCCACTCCAGTTGCAAATATTTTTGAAGTAAGCCTAGCAATACATCTGCTTGCACTGGTTTTGGCAAAAAATCATTTCCGCCTGCATCCAAGCTCTTTTGGCGATCGATCTCAAACACGCTTGCAGACGACACCAACACGATCGCATCTTGCAGTTGAGGATGAGCACGGATTTCGCGCAAAAATTCAAATCCGTCCATCACCGGCATAGCTAAATCGGTGAGGATTAAATCGGGTTTGGTGGCTAAAGCGCGATCGAGTCCTTCCTTACCATCAGCCGCTTCAATCATCTCAAAACCGATCGGCTCTAGCAAGTTTACCAGCACCGCCCGATTTTCCCACCTGTCATCCACCACCAAAATTTGGCGTTTTTTGCCTTCGTAGCCCAAAACAGCCCCCAGTTCGACGATTCTCGAACTCTCGGCCCAATTTTGCGCCTCCGGGAGTGACACTTCAAAGGAAAAAATACTGCCAACTCCTGCACGGCTGTCGATCGCAATTTCACTCTGCATCAGCGCTACAATCTTTTGACTGATCGCAAGTCCCAATCCAGTGCCTTCCGATTGTTTTTTAATATCACCTACTTGCTCAAAAGGCAGAAAGATTTTCTCAACTTGTGATGCTGTCATTCCCGGGCCTGTATCTTCAACTCTAAAGCGAACTTTATATAAATTGGGAGTTGGATTATCCAACTGACTTAAATCGGCAAATTCACCATTGCTGATGACATCAACGTGAAAAATAACTCCGCCTTTTTCCGTAAACTTAACCGCATTTCCCAACAAATTTAGCAGCACTTGCCGCAAACGTTTCTCATCACCACAAACTCCTGTCGGAAGTTCTGAATCAATCTGCAAATCAAAGGAAATTGCCTTTTCCTGAGCGCGAATCATGCAGATTTCGGCAACACCTTGGATGAATGAAGGCAGATGAAAAGCAGTGGGATGCAGTTCGAGTTTTCGGGCTTCAATTTTCGACAAATCCAACACATCATTAATCAGCGTTAGCAAATGCGAACCGCACTGATAGATGATATCAACGCCACCGCGCCCTTTTTGCGTCATCGGTTCGCTGCGCTGGAGAATTTGCGCGTATCCTAAAATACCGTTCAGGGGAGTTCGCAATTCGTGGCTCATGTTAGCCAGAAATTCGCTTTTGGCGCGGTTAGCACCGTCTGCCATCTCTTTCGCGATTTTGAGTTCGACGGTGCGTTCTTCGACGCGCTGTTCGAGTTCGAGGTTGGTCTTTTCCAGGGCTGTAAAAGAGTCTCGGAGTTGCTGCGCCATATCGTTGAAGGATTCCGAAAGCACGCCTAATTCATTCTTCCCGGAGACTTCCAGAGTGCGATCGAACTTCCCGGATGCGAAATCCTGTGATGCTTTGCTCAATTGTGCGATCGGCTCAGTAATCAGGCGGGAAGTATAAAAACCAACAACCGTCGCCACAATTAAAGCGCCGATACAAAATAGAATCGTCGTGCGAGTATTAGCATTAATTTGCCCCATAAAATCGGATTCAGGAACCACAACAACTACCAACCAATCCAATCCCCACTCGTCTTTCCACGGTAAAACTTGCACAAACTGGTGTTCTTGATTCAGCAAGAAATCAAGCTGTTGAGTATCTTTGATATTGTTGAAGTCGCCGAAATGCTTGACTAAATATTGAGATGTCGAGCGAATCAATCCATCGCTGCTTTCTGATGCGCTTAACCGTTTAGGGTTGCCATCAATCAGTTTAAATGGTTCCTCGGTGCTCGAAGTCGCAACAATTAGCCCGCTGCGCTCTATAATAAATGTCTTGCCTGATTTGCTAACTTTCAGTTTACGCAAAAAATCGCTAATCTGCGAAAGACGCTGGTCAATGGCGATCACACCAATCAGTTGATTATTCTTGTCATAAATTGGGCTATTTGCAGAAACAGCTAGAGGAAACGGAGTGACTTTCCACTGGTATAAAGTCCATATGGGTTTTCTAGCTTTAACCGTGTTTGAGTACCACAGTTCTTTCTGGATATCTTCATTTATAAATATATCAACCACCTCAGTCTTGTTGCCCTGATTATCTGTCTTGTATGTGTAATTATTTCGATTGCCATATTGCTTTGGATTCACGATGTCAACAACCATAATATTTCGAGATGTGGCATATCCAGCACCCGCAAACTCGCCTCCTGGAGCGTTAAAGCCTATGTAGCCCACATTAAACAATTGCATTTGTTTCCAGAAGAAACGAGCCATATTATCTAAATCTTTGAGATCGAGCAATCCCACGTCGAAGGCATCGCCATTCACCTGAGCAAGATGACGGGCTGTATTGAGTTGGCTGTCTAAGTGCTGGTCAATGCGGTTGCTGACTTCTGTCCGCAGTTGAGACGCCAAATCGTTGACTGCTTTCTGTCCGTTGCGGAAGGATAAGTAGCCAACAATGCCGACGGCCCCGATGATTTGTAGCACGAACGGGACAATCAAAACAGCTTGCAGCGGCGCATTACCAATCAGTTTCTTAAAGATTGAAGGCTGGGATGATGACATATGGCAATTCGCTATTGCAGCGAGGCAAGTATTGTTTTTGCTCGACTACACTTAGCCGAGTTGTTCTGTTTTAAATAGACATTTATTGGGCGATCGCCCTTATTTGAGTATCACCTAATTTGTATTGATGTATCAATATTAACCCAAAAATGATTTAAGCCAATATTTTGTATTGTTAATTTAATAACTCGCCCGCACAGCCGCACTTCGATAGGAGTTTCCAATTGAATCAAATACAGTAGGGACACTACCACACTCAGGAGACGGCAGTGCCGTGTCCCTACTAAAAACCTTTACATCAGTGGATTTATGTAGCGACTGTTGCCGAATTAATACTTAATTGTGGGCTGGAAATACTTAAGTACATAGACTCAGATGAGTGCGATGAGATTTTTTGGGCGATCGCATATTTAAATTATCATAAAACTAAATTTCAAACATCACAACCATGACTGAAACGGCAGTATCGTTTCCCTACAATTAATCAGGGTAGGGACACGGCACTGCCGTCTCCTCTATATCATGTATGAATGTAACCGGAATTGATATGACAAGAGTTAGATGTGCGATCGCACAATAATCAAGCGATCGCAAACTCCGTATATTGGCGTAAATGCGGTGGATGAAACGCCAATACAATATCCTCCCTCGGCACCTGAGCCTGCAACAAATCTGTCACCACCCCGATACCTCATATCAATTCCGGTTACACCGGAATGATAGAGGAGACGGCAGTGCCGTGTCCCTACCCAAAATAACATTGTAGGGACACGGCACTGCCGTCTCCTCATTTTGGCTAATCATTCCGATGGAACCGGAAACGATATCACTGCCACAAACGATCGTTCCGATTTTGAGCAGTTATCAATTGTTGATACAGAAGTGGACTTTTTTGTCTCAAAGACTGTTGCAATTGCTTAAATTCTAATTCACCATCTTTTAAGTACGCATCCACCATTTCTCGGTTGGCAAGATAAAAGACGATCGCACCATAAACCTGTTCTAGCGAAAGCAGTGGAAAATTTTGGGCAATGCTTTCGGGTGCTTCTCCATTCAAGAAGGAATAAACGACTGAATCGAGAGAAATGGGAGTTCCTTGAATCCAATACCCTTCGTTGCGTTGTTCGATATACTGCTTGGTTGGGGTGATGGCTAGTATCATAGGGCTAATCACTGCTTTTTATCTAGATTTTAAACCAATTAGATGAGATAGTTAGATTGGCGATCGCACTTCCCAGTATCCCAAAGCACGATGATCGCACATCCCATCGCCACAACAGACAAACCGCTGACAGCAAAATTTACTTGCCTTGCATCGCCCCCAGCTTTCCCCAGCAAATCTAATTACTGGCGGATTGGCCCCCAAAGTACCCGATATCGACTACAGTAAACACAAAATATTATTGGCGGTGATTTGAGTGATTGAGACTTTAGCAACAGGAATCGCAGCAGCCGGTTCGCTGCTAGCATTGGGCGGATTGGGCCTAGAGTTGAACTATCGCCGGAGTGGGAGTCCAAATAAACTAGAACTTACAGCCGGAGAATGGCACTTAGCCATAAACGAATCCAACCGCTATCTGTTGGTTGGCGAAATGGAATTCCGCAATCTGACACAGCGGTTCGAGATTATGTTGCCAGATGTGCGGGCACAGGTGAAACTGCTATCAGACGGAAGTTTGGATGGCGTCACTTCCCAGACAAAAGTCATTCCTTGTCACGAAGACGCAAAAGCCCGATCGGACGATTACTGGTTCGGCTATATTGTTAAAGCCCAAAAAACCACGAAAATCAAAGTTTCCGTAGACATTCAAGGGCAAGATTTAAACAAATTGCAGTCCGCTTGGGTGCAAATACATTTCATCACCTACGGCCCCGGCGGGCGCATCCCCAGAGTCCGCAACGTAGTAGTGCCGCTGCAATTTCCCAACTCGGACACCGTACCCACCGCCCGCAATGTCGGTGTTGCCGAAGTCTTCCCAATTCGCACCCACATCCTCGCCGAACTCGACAATCCCGTGGAAATTGTCAAGCGTTACGTGTTACCACGCGCGGAGAAAGGCGATATTGTCGCCCTGGCAGAAACTCCCTTAGCCTTGATGCAGGGACGTTACCGCCATCCCAGCGAAGTTAAACCCGGATGGGTAGCTAAGCGAGTTTGCTTATTCTTCTTGCCGATGTCGAGTTTGGCCACAGCTTGCGGAATGCAAACTTTGGTGGATGTAGTCGGGCCTTGGCGCGTAGTGGCGGCATTTGCGATCGGCGCTGTAGCTAAAATATTCGGTAAACCGGGAGTATTTTACCAACTTGCAGGGGAACAAGCCAGACTAATCGACGATGTTACGGGAACTTTGCCTCCCTTCGACCAATTTATCGTGCTTGGCCCGGACAATCCGCAGCAAGTTGTAGAGGAAATTCAACGAGAAACCGGACTTGCGGCGGCGATCGTAGACGCTAATGACTTAAAAGCAGTTAAGATATTAGCAGCTACTTCCGATTTGTCGATCGCATTTTTAGAGCAAGCCTTACGCAGCAACCCCGCCGGGAATGCTGACGAAAGAACACCAGTCGTTTTAATTCGACCTCTGCCACAAAAATCTTGAGTTGAAAAGTGAAAATTAAAAACTCAAACAAATGATTTGATTTTTTTTAATTTTCGATCAACTAAGAAAGGGTGAAGAATCAAAAGTTATAAGTTTACAACTCAAAACTTCCCTAACTCTTCCCCTTTCTTAAGAATGTTTGATTTTGCAATTCCTATTCACCACTTTTGTGCTATTACGGTTCTGAACTTTCGTTAGAGACTCGCCAGCGAATAACCAATAACCAATAACCAATAACCAATAACCAATAACCAATAACCAATAACCAATTTATACTTCACTTGAGAATTTCTATATGACTTCATTTCCCTCCCAAAACCAAAACCAGGTTGTAATTCGCCCGTTTCAGTATCGCGACATCGAGGCGATGGAACAACTGTGCACGGAAACAGCCGAAGAGCCAAAAAACCGCAAAGGGCCAAGCTGCGACTTGGTACTAGGTAAAAAGTTGCAGCAGATTCGCCGCTGGTACGGACTGCTAAAGATTTTTAGCTGGTTTCCCAACCCAGGCCAATCCCTATTCCGCGCCCACGTTGCTGAAGAAGAGGGCAAAGTTAAGGGGATAATTCAGATTTCTCCTTTCAACCGCACGCGCAGCACTTGGCGGATCGATCGCGTCGGAGTAGACCCAGAAGCCCGCAGCAAAGGCATTGGTTCGATGCTGATGCGGTACTGCTTTGAGGCAGTCTGGGAGGCGCGGACGTGGCTGCTGGAGGTGAATGTGGGCGACACAACTTCCCTGGCTTTGTACCGCCAGAACGGGTTCCAGCCTTTGGCACAAATGACTTATTGGTCGATCGCCCCAGAACGCCTCCAAGAAATGGCCTCCGCGACGCCAGATTTGCCCAACCTGCTGCCGGTAAGCAACGCCGACGCTCAATTGCTATATCAACTCGATACCGCGTCTATGCCACCGTTAGTACGCCAAGTATTCGATCGGCATATTCAAGATTTCAAAACCAGTTTCTTCGGCGCTGTACTCGAAGGTATCAGACAGTCGCTGGGTAAAACAGAGGTAGTTAGCGGTTACGTATTTGAACCGCAGCGCAAAGCCGCGATCGGCTATTTTCAGATACAGCTATCCCGCAATGGCCACCAGCCCCACGTCGCCCAGTTGACAGTCCACCCGGCCTACACTTGGCTGTACCCCGAACTGCTGTCCCAAATGGCGCGCCTCGTTCAAGATTTCCCAGTTCAAAGCCTGCAACTAGCTTCCGCTGACTATCAACCGGAACGCGAGGCTTATTTAGAGCAATTTGGAGCCGTGCGTCTGGAACACAGTTTGCTCATGTCGCGATCGGTATGGCACAAATTGCGCGAGTCCAAGTTAGTCTCCCTCGAAGGACTCCAGCTATCAGAAGTGTTGCAGAGCTTCCAGCCAACTCGCAAACCCGTACCAGGTCGGATGTCCTGGCTCGGCCCGATGACTGGCGAAGCGGCAACAGGGCCGGCGTCGTCTGAGATTAAGCCCTTTTTGGTGGACTCAGGAAACGGTCAAGCTAATCAAGTTAACCCTTTGAATAGCTCAAACTCCGAATCAGCAGCAACAGATGTTAACAGCATTTTGCCCCTGAATTTGCCGGAATTGCCGATCGACAGCGAATCGCCAGAATAAGAGGCGTTGCTGAGAAAGGAGTATGATTTGCCTCCGAAATTTAGTAGGGGCAATTCATGAATTGCCCGGGCAATTCATGAATTGCCCCTACTCTCTCATTTCAGGGATTGCCTTCGCTAGGTGAATCATACCTAAAT
>CASBQF010000128.1 GCA_949127775.1 Oscillatoriales cyanobacterium PMM_0080 | reverse complement strand
GCTTAAGTTGATAAAACGTTCTGCATATGGCTTTAGAAATTTTGAAAACTACAAAAATAGATGTTTGCTTACTTGGCATTTTAATTATTAGTTTGGCATACCAAGTAAGGAAGAACCTTTTCTCATAAATCAAGAAAGTCCTTAAAATTGACTGCAAAATAGATAGCCACTGCTTACTGAAGCCAAGTATCCTATCTTTTCAATTCCTTCCCTTGCCCTTAATTTGTTATTTAAGGAGTAAAAATGCTTCGACAAAATCGAGTAGAACAACAGACAGCCGGCGGTCAAAGAATTGTCAAGCCTCCGGTTTGGTTAAATCAAATTGGTTATTGGTTTCGCATTGGTTTGACAGTTTTTACTGCCCTGTCGCTATTGTTGGGGACAATTGCTTGCAGTTCTTCTACTTCAGCAACAACGGCGCCGGCTTCTTGGGTAGAAGCTTTGCGAGTGACTCCAAAAGAAACTTTAATCCGAATTGTACAGGAACACAGCAACCTCTCAAAACTCAAAGTAGCGGCTGCTGGGCAAAGTGCAGTAGCGGAAGCAATTAAAAGAATGCGAGTGTGGCAAGTTAATAGCTCGGTGGGGCGGCTGAACCTTTATGATTTCAATAATTCCGCTCTGTGCGGCACAGAAGGCTGTCTTTATGTTGGCTACTTAATTCCGAATGATTTGGGTCAAGTGCCAACAGAAGTATTTGCAGCTTATCTCGACTCCAATCACCCGCCTAAAACTCCATTATTTCAGGTTAAAAGTTCGTCGCGCGAGGGTTTACCTTGTCTAGTAGTGAGTCAGCTTTCCGAAAAAGACCGCCGCCAGCTTCAATTTTGCTACGACGGTCTTACCTATCAACTTGCTGATAGCCTGTTTTTCAAAGGTGATTAGTCTTTGGGATTAAGCTGGTCAATCTAAATCAAAATCTTCGTCTAAATCAACTTCAACATCAACCTCAGTAGCTTCGGAAAATTGATCTAACTCCTCTAATTCTGAGTCAGTTCCTCCTTCAATTTGTGTAATTTTGCGAGGGGGCGACAATTTACCTCGACTTTTGCGGTTAGTTACGCTTTTTGGCAAGGCCTGGACTTCTGCTTCAGCACCAGCAGCTAGACTTGGCAGCCGGGTATCGCTAGCGTCAATGAAGCCAGCAATGTTATTGTGCAGTCCCCAAATCAATTTTTTTTGTAATTTTTGACCGAGAAACAGCTTGTGAAAATTAGCCTGATTGGGCTGAGTAATGCTGTGAGTCTTGCAGCAAAAAGATTTATTCTTGCCTTCTCCTTCTTTGATAGCTTTAAACTCGACATTCAAGACTCCCAAAGAGCGCCATTTATCATTTTTACCGCTGTAATCTTTGTCAAAGTAATCAGCAAATACCCGTTCTAAATTGCGGTAAAATTCTTCTTTAGCGCTCTTGAAGCTCCAGAGAGCTACATTCTTGAAACGCACGACAATCGGCACTTGATGTAGGGGTTGATTTTTGACATTTAAAAAGATGAGAGCGTGTTCTGAGCAAACTTCCTGCATTTTCTTATCGAATAAATGGCGATATTCGTCGTAAGACCCGATAAAAGTACCGGCTAATTGTCCATTTTCTTCAATATCTTTGTAGCGGATGTACTCAGGCACAAAAGCTAATACCAACATCCTCGGTTTTTGCAGCAGCAATCCCGTCACTTGGTAAGTCAGTTCAACGGTGGTTAATTCCTCTTGATTAGGCATTGTATGCCATTCGGCTTTTGCAAGCTGGTCGGCCGGGAGCAAAATACCTGCTGGGTTATCGTTAATCACGATTCCATAGGGCAAAGAGGGTTTGCGACTTTGGTTGTACTCACTGTTCAATAGCTCCGGGTCTATCTCGTAAGAATCAGCAGTCTTATTCTTTTGGGTGTTGGAGTTTCCACGAGAGTTGTGTGCTGTCTTTGTTGGGGATTTTGCGTTATTGTTTCTTACCATTGTTTACCTATTTGTGTCATTGTTTCCCCCTAAAGGCGATAGCCGTTCTGTGAAATATCGACTTATTTTATCGGGAGTAACCCAATACACTTAGGTTAGCAATCTGACTTTTAATAGATGCCTATATCTCCCGTAAATTCATGGTATCAAATTCGTCTTAAAGGTTAACTGAACCGTATTAGCTACTAATTAATCAAGCTGAATCAAGCCAATTAAGCTGAATTAATCCAATTGTTTTGATCGAGAACAATTAAACAATAAACTAACAAGCCAACTAATTAACATGAAGAATTTGCAAATTTTGCCTAATACTAACAAACATACCTTAGTACAAATGGCAGTTCAACCTCCTAAACGTTCGTTAACTAGCATTGATTTGTCCGGGTTGTTGGGTCAGTTTATGAATCCTGAAGGACTTTCAATGTTAGGGTTATTACTAGCTCTGGCTGTAGTATCTAAAATCATTGGAATTGGCAAAGGAAAAATTACCTCCGGTCGGTTGTGCGGGACGGCAGAAAAGATGACAGCGACGGGCTTGTCTCTCAAACAAATAAAAGAGAAAAAACGGCAACCCGTTACTTTATGGAGCGGCACGCCGACTTATTGGTTTAAGAGCGTTAAGGGGTTGAGCGCTAGATTGCAAACGCTATTGGGTGCAAGTCCGACGATTTGGTTTCCTCACGCCGAACGTGGCACTTTAGTTATTGGTGCCCCTGGCTCTGGTAAAACATTCAGCGTGATTGACCGCATGGTTGAAAGCGCATTTCACCAAGGCTTTCCTGTGATTATTTATGACAAAAAAGGAGACCAAATGAAGCTGAACGCGCCCTTAGCAGTGCGTTACGGCTACGATGTACAGGTGTTTGCACCGGGGGAAGCTTACAGCGGCGTTATCAACCCTCTTGATTTTATGAGAGATGCACAAGATGCAGTAATGGCCGCAGAAATTGGACAAGTTATTGCTCGAAATGCAAATTTGGGGGAGAGCAAAGGTAACGAGTTTTTCGAGAAAGCAGGGGAATTGATGGCTAAGGGATTAGTGCAGTTAGCAAAGAGCAGTATTTACCCGGATTTGGCAATGGTTTATGCAATTATTCAACTGCCAGATTTAGTCAAGCGCATCGACCACGCCGTTCACCGTCCCGACGGTCATCCGCTGAAAATGGACAGGTGGATTGCTTCTAGTTTTTCGCAGTTATTAAGTTCAAAAGATGCTGAAAAAACTGTGGCCGGTATTAAGGCAACAGCAGAGGCAACTTATTCGAGTTTTATTCAAAAAGATTTGCTGCGAGCGTTTATTGGTCGCAGCACTATTCCGGTTGCTTTAGAAGGCAAAAAGTGCATTATTTTTAAATTAGATGACCAAAGACGAGCTGTAGTTGGGCCTCTATTGGCTGCTGCTATTCACTTGTGCGTGGTGTCTAATTTAAGTCGGGTGCGTTCTGACCCATTTGTGTACTGTTTGGACGAATTTCCGTCTCTCAAATTCGACAGAATGGATCAGTGGGCTAACGAATACCGTTCCGCAGGGGGTGTGCCGATTGTTGGCATTCAAAGTTTAAACCAATTGTACAATCTCTATGGAGATAAAAAAGGGGCTGCGATCGCCAGTGCTTTGTCAACTCACGTCTTGTTCAACCCCGGTGACTTTGACACAGCGGAAAAATATTCCAAGCGCTACGGAGAAATGGAAGTGCTGGTGAAGAATCGTTCTACAGGCAGTTCGACGGGACAGCAGACAAGTCGTTCTGTCAATTGGAGCGAACAATTGCAAAAGAAACCCCTAATCAGTGCTGACGAGATTTTGCGGTTTCCTCAAGGCAAGTGCGTCATTACGAATCCTGGTTACGGAACGGGTGCGGAAGCTCTGTTTCCCTATCTGATCAAGATTCCAGTGCGCCCTGGCGACATCAAGCGAGTCAAAGATTCTGAGGCTCTTTGGGATAGCAGCATTTGCCCGCAGCTCGAACGCAGAGCCTCGGCACTGTCTGTGGAACGGCAGACTGGTCGATCGATTAATATTGATGAAGAGCTGGACAATCGGATTAAATCAGCTTACCAGTTATTGCCGCATCCCAACGATCCAGAAGAACCCGTGACGGAGGCTGATGTTGAGTTGCGGGTTGACGCTCCTGACGCGAACAGCGTGGCTGGGGAAATAGCAGTTAGCAATATTCGCAAACAACTTAAAAATTTGTCATTTGGTGGCGATAGATAATGGAGCAAACTAAACAATTTGTGGCTGATATTTTGATTGTTGACGATATTCCCGCCAACGTTCAATTACTTTCTATGATGCTCATTGAAAATGGCTATAAAGTCCGCAAAATTATCGACCCAAAGCGAGCTTTAACAGCCATAAATTTGCAAAAGCCGGATTTGATTTTGCTCGACATAAAAATGCCCGGTATGAATGGCTATGAAGTCTGCCGTCAACTAAAAGCATCGGAAATTACTTGTGACATTCCTGTAATTTTTATCAGTGCTTTAGATGACATATTTGACAAAGTAAAAGGGTTTGAGGCGGGCGGAGCTGACTACATTATTAAACCTTTTGAGCCTGTTGAAGTGTTGGCGCGGGTATCTGCTCAACTTAAAATGCAGCGCTTGCAGCAACAACTGCGCTCTGCTAACGCGCAATTAGCTGCACAAAATGTCCAGTTAAGTCAGGAAATACAAGAGCGGCAACGGGCCCAAGCTAATTTGCTCCTGTTGTTACACGCAGTTTCTCACGATTTGCGATCGCCTATATCGGGAATGTCGCTGCTGCTGCAAAGTCGCCTCAATGATACTACCAGTAGCATTGCTATTGAGCGGCCTGCTGTGGAGGTTATGGTGCAAAGTTGTTCGCGTCAACTCAGGTTGATTGAGTCGTTAACAGCAACACAACAGTTTGATGTACAAAGTGATTCTTTAGTAATGAAGCCGCTGTCGCTGTACAAATTAGTCAAAAATATTCTTATTGAAAGAGCGCCGATTTTTAACCAGCATCGAGTCAAGGTGAAGCAGTTTTTTGCCGCAGATTTGCCTTTGGTCAATGCTGATGCCCAGCAGCTCTGGCGGGTATTTGGCAATCTGATAGACAATGCTGTTAAATACAATCAGCCGGGATTTATTTTGACTGTAGAAGTTAAACAGGACGGTAAGATGGTGCGCTGTATGTTAGCAGACAATGGGGCAGGAATTCCACCGCAGCAATGTGCAAGATTATTCGAGCCTTATACGAGGGGAGTTGGAGTTAAGTCAGGGCAAGGAATGGGGCTGGGACTTCATATTTGTCGGAAAATTGTTTCGGCTCATGGCGGACAGATTGGTGTTGAAAGCGAGTTGGGAAAAGGAGCTAGGTTTTGGTTGACATTGCCCACGTTTGAAGAGTAAAAATCTGTGAGTTCAATTAGAACGACAAACTTGAAGAGAAAGTATCCACTGCCACGAAGCTCGATCGCCCAAATTGCCAACTGCCGTATAATTTTTTTGAGCGTAGCAGCTAAACCAAGCCCAAGCGCAGTGCTTTAACGGCTGCATGGGTGCGATCGCTCGCTTCAAGTTTGACTAGAATCATCTCTATATGACCTTTGGCAGTGTGAACGCTTATTCCCAGTTGAGCGGCAATTTGTTTATTGCTTTTACCCTCAACTAGCTCCTGTAAAACTTGCATTTCGCGTTCCGTCAGGTTAATATCGTCAGTCGCATGGCGATCGGGCAATGGTGTTTTGAGGTTTTGCAGTATGCAGCTAGCAACTAGGGCGTCGAGGTAAGTGCTACCTGAGAGTACAGCGGTAATCGCTGCTAGAAGTTGTTCTGGGTTAGTGCCTTTAACGCAGTAGCCGTGAGCACCACTGGACAAAGCCGCCATCACTTGAGTTTGGTTCGTGTGATGGGTGAGCATCAAGATGCGAGTATCCGGCAATGCAGCCTTGATTTGTTGTGTGGCTTCAATACCGTCGATTCCGGGCAAGTCAATGTCCATCAGCGCGATGTCTGGTTTATGTTGCAGCGCTGCACTTACAGCTTCGTTGCCGTTAACAGCCTGTGCGATCGCGGTTAGATTGGGCTGACGCTTCAGAACCATCAGTAAACCTACCTGCATCATCGGGTCATCTTCAACTATGAGGATGGTTTTCAGTTGGCTTATGTTTGGTTGGGTGTCAGTAATTGCGGTCACAGTTAACATTCCTACTACACTTTTATGCCTACTCTATTGTTTTTCCTCAGATTGAAAATTGTCATCTTCCTATCGAGATAAAAGTATTTTGGCGTTGCTGAACTTCAGTATGATTTGCCTGTAGGGGTAAAGCCAAGAGTGCTTACCCCGTCGGCGGTAGGAGCTCGACCGGGGGGGATTGCCCCTACGGATTTCATATTTTCATTCAGCAACGCCAGATTTTTCACTTTCTTTTTGCCGACCGGACTGTCTGAGCGCAAGCGTATTAAATTATGTCTGGAATAGGGTTAATTTATCTCGATCGGAAGATGGCAAGGCAGCCTAAACAGGTTAGATCGATACTTCGTTGATTTCATCCAAATTGATAGCTGTTTCTACTTCCTCCGGTTGAGTTTTATGATAACCATTGACCTTAACAACTGTTTGTTTGGTCTCTTGTTCAATGGCAGTCAAGAGCCAATTCTTGACTTGTCGGTGTTGCTTCCTGTCCCAAGCAAACTGAACTTTTTGTGCAGGTCGAGTTGGGTGCAGCGCTAAAACAATCAGTTGCAATTTGTGAGGCTCGATCTCGAAGAATTCGGCAGCTACCCATAACTTCACTCGGTCTTGCCAAGTCAGTACAGGATGCCGAATCGCCCATTCAAATAGTTTGGTTGTTTCTTTGACTAGACCGATATTTGCACGGACTTGTATCACTTTAAATGAAGGGGAAGGGGAAGAGGAAGGGGAAGAGTTTTCTTCTGTCACTCTCCTTTTTGTTAGGTCTAGTTTGGCTTGAAGTGGAATGTCAACAAACAGTTTTCGCTGGGGTAAAAATAGCGTTGGCGAGAGTTCTTTAAGCTGAAAAACCCACTGCTGGTACTGGGGATGACTGTCGAGAATTGGCTCGACAGGTAATCCCATTAACATTTGCTTGATCAGCAGTTGCAAGTGTTCTTGAAAATAGGAAGGAACAAGAGGTGGCTCTTGTAGTTGGCTAGCATGAATACTTTGATTGATGTCGGATAAAGTAAGCAGGTACATTGCTCAGAATATGAAAGACTGAGCAACAGTGGCGATCGCCACAGAAAAAGTCCGGGAGTGCGGAATGGGATTAAAAATTTATAGCCCACATCCTGCACCCTCAACTGTCACAGAGCATGAAGCAATGTTGAGAATATTCATACCTAACGGGTTTTTCGGGAATTTTAGCGATTATTTCTTTGGCGGTTGATTTTGAGGAAAATTATTAGCAGCGAGTTACTGCTGCAAAACTCGCTCTCTCCCCATGTTATATTTGTTAGTACGCACTTACTTAACTCAAACACAGTGAGGTAAATATGGCTTTTAGCAATTACAAAACGATCGGTGCAGTAATCAAAGAATTTCAGATTACTTACACTGAAGCTAATTTTATTGTAGAAACAGCTTTCAGTGTCTCTGACTACTTCCGCGAAGACTTGGGAATCATGATGATGGAAGGAGTCGTTGATAACTCAGAATTTGCAGTTTGCGAAAACTTGATTTATCCAGTTTTGAAAGAAGTTTGGAAGTGCTATCGCAGCAAATTTGTTTTGTGGAGTCATGAAGCTCTCAACTATGACACTAAATTGTCAGGTTTTCCTGAGTATATCTTGGCAAAACGTTCTCCTCTGGGCAAAGTTGTGTTTGACAAACCATATTTGCTTTTAGTTGAAGCGAAGCAAGATAAATTTGAAGAAGGCTGGGCGCAATGCTTAGCAGAAATGATTGCCGCACAGAGACTTAATGATGAATTACAGGTAATCATTTTGGGTATAGTTTCCAATGGCAAAACTTGGCAATTTGGCAAGTTAGAAGGGCAGATTTTTACGAAAAACATTAACCCTTACACTATCTATGAACTCGACAAGCTTTTTGGTACTGTCAATTACATCTTTCAACAATGTGAATCGCAGCTAAATCAATTGATACCTGTTTGATTTGTTGTTACTTTTTCAGCCGAGGCTGTCCTATCCAAAGTAGTGTAGCAGTAAATAACCCAGCGGCGAGTGCGGCACTCAAGCTAAAGGTAATCTTAATGGCAAAAGGCAACCAAGCGCCTGGAATGTGTAGAGTAGAAAACGCAAAATCGAGCGGGTGATTTAAAAACTTGTCATTTTGCTCAGTCGGTATTTCGATTGAGGCGACGATGGAACCCACTGCTAATCTAGCACCAATAATGCCAACGGTGTTTTGGAAATTGCGATGGCGCTCAGCTTGTTTTATCTCTGTAATTGCCCGACTAGAGTTGATTAAATCTTGCAGTAATTCTAAGCCTGAACTGAAATACGCATAATCTTTTTGCACTTCTAACTGGTATTTTTTATCTACATCTTCGCTGAATTTTTCAAGGAATTTTAGATCCTAGGGATATTGCCAGTTCGCGATTTGAGATAACAGAGGTGTGGGATTAGTCGAGGTAGGGTTTGAGGTGGCTGTAGCAGATTGAAACCAGGATAGAATAGGGAGGATTTGAGCCATCGGGTTTTGTCCATTTTGGGTTTGGATTTGATTGAGGCGATCGCTAATAGTACCGATCCGTCTAGTATAGTTAATTGCGTTGATTTCAATAGTGCGAATTTGAGCATCTAGATAATTCAACTTTATGGTATATTTACGTAATATTTTTTGGGCATCAACAACGGTTTTGCGGAGTTGTTTGAGATTTTGACTGTAGATGTTTTCTACCAGTTGCTTAATGACTATGTAATCTTTTTTTAGCTGTTGTTTCAGATAGCAACTTTGAGCGTAGGCCCAAAAAACTCTATGCCGATCGCAAAATAAGCACAGCAGTTCAGTGTTAAAATCTTCCCAAACTGTTTTGGCAGCATCACTGTTAGGCATTACAGCAATGATGAGATGGCCCTAAAGCGAGCGAGCCGTTTAGGGTGCATAGACATTGACTAACTAAGGGTTTGATCGAATCTGCACCCTAATTAGCGAGCCGTTTAGGGTGCATTGGCATTGACTAACTAGGGCTTGATCGAATCTGCACCCTAATTAGCGAGCCGTTTAGGGTGCATTGGCATTGACTAACTAGGGCTTGCTGAATAGAACTATAAGCTATGACTGCCAAGGGTTTCAAGATTTTTAAACACAAAAAAGTGCTTTCGTTATGACGTTTTTTGGCTCAAAATCCTTGGATTTCGGTGGAAAATTGTGGAGTAAATTTGGGAACCCATCTCCGAATCTCCCATTTATCAAGCTGTTTGGCACCTAGATTCGATTTGTGGGCTTTTTCAGCAAGCCCTAACTAAGGGTTTGATCGAATCTACACCCTAAAGCGAGCGAGCCGTTTAGGGTGCATCTGCCTTGACTAATTAATGGTTTGATCGAATCTGCACCCTAAATTGGTTGTGTAGTCGCGATCGCAACTGAGTGTCTGACTGCGCTATATTCGGCTTGTTGCTTTCCGAATTCCGAACTGATGCGTGATAGCTTACCAACGAGATCAGTAGCTTGGTTCCTAACAATGAGAATAACGTAGAGGTGATTTTAACTCACCTCTTCACCTGCACTACAACAATCGTTCGATAGGTAGGTATTTGGCTAAAAATCGTCCAAATTAAACAGCGAAAATTGGTGAGGCGATGTTGTCTTATTTCTGGGTCGGCGTTTGCCCTTAACAACTTCTTGAACTACTGTCTTTGAATGAATTGATTTCGGAGCATTCAAGTCAATAACTTCTGAGCTTTCTCCTGAATTTATTTTATGTTCGACTGGACAATCAGTATGATTTTCAGCCGGGGACTCGACTGGCTCAAACCACTCATTATACCAATAAGCAGCGTTCATTGATTGAGGTCGGTCACTACTTAAACTATTGCCGAGGAGCAAGTCAGTTTGACCCAACCACCAAATCGGAACAGCCAACCAAGGTGAAAACATATAAAATTGAAACAAAGCGCATTTTAACAGAGTAGGGTCTATATCTTGCCCGACACCGCTCAAACAGTAATTTGACTGTGCTAACATTAAAGCTCCCGTACCGCAAGCGGGTTCATTGAAGCGGGAAATTCGCTCTGTCTTATCACCACTCACTAACTTAGACATGAACTGACCCAAAGCTAAAGGTGTCGGATAAAACCCTGAACTTTTTTGAGCAGTCTTTCCGCAAATTTGGGGTAGCAGTTTGCCCATATAATCTTCAGGATACAGCATGAGAATTGACAGGTCAAACATCTGATAAAGACGCATTGATGCACCTTCACAGCCAGCGGGCTCTTTGGGTAAAATCTTGTAAGCTGGATGTCCGAATGCGAACAAAACCCAGTCCAAGAAAAACTCCAAATAGTCCCAAGCTGACCAAGTTTTCCATTCTCCATGTTGAGGAATGCAATTGAGAGTGTTATCTAACATGGATTCTGCGGCAGAAGAATATTGCCATTCTATTTGCGGAATCGGTTCTGTTGGCAAAGTTTCCTCAATTACAAATTTTGGTAATTTTTCCGCTTTTCTGTTCTCCAGAATAGCTAGCATTGGCTCGATCTTCCACCGCATCCAGGCATGAGCGGGGACAGCTTGACACAAAGCCCAATAATCCCACCTTCCCCATAAACATCGGTCTATTTGTGCGACAATTGTTAAAAGCCAGCCCGGCTTTAAATCTCGTTTTAGGTTAGGGATTAAAGCTGTCTTTTTCTTTAGTTTATAGGGTTGCTTTCTGAAATGTAACAGCGTTGACTCTCTAGTTTGGGAGTCAATAACTGGTAAGACAAGCTTGTTTTTCATGAGTAAAAGTCTGAAAAATTCACCCCTAAAAACCGCAGTAGCGGTTCGCACAATTCTCTGTTGATGCAAGCATCGTCTTTAATAAAAATAGAAAAAAATTGGAATAGAGTATAGCTCTTTTTAAACGAAAAAGCTACACTCTATTCCCACTCCCCTCTTCCCTATTTCTTTCTCCCCATTGCCCTTTCTCAGCCGTCTATTCCACCAATTATTTTGATATTAGAGGAGTAGAAAATGCTTCGCACAGCAGTAGCCCCACCTGCTTGAGTAAAGCTTTGTTACCATCAGGGCATCCCGACTGAATCAAACATTTAGGACAGCCAGAACTGCAAGAACAACTGCGGGCTAACTCAGCAGCCGCATGAGCTAATTGAGGGAGAGAACGAAAAATAGCTTCCGAAGTTCCCGAACCCCCTTCTGCTAAATCGTAAAAGAGTCCTGCATAGTCATTTGCACCTCTCTTTTCTACCACAAAATTTACATCATTAGCTGAAGCCAAAATAGTCAGAGGTAAAGCTGCTAGAATTTGATGACCAAAACTGTGAATAGCCAACAAATTCGCGGGGTACTCCCACAACTGCTGATATCCGGGAGGAATCGGCTGTTGAGACTGAAGCAATTCCTGGCGAGTAGCTGTTACTACGTGTTGCAGGTAACATTGAACCGGGGAATTCAAACTAATTTGCAGTACAGGAGTCGTAAATTTGATTTCGTAAGGTTGCTCAAAGTTTACCTCATTAAGAACCGATGTTAGCTCAGCCGAGCGAGTTCTCTTGCCACAAACAGGACAGGCCGTACATTTTGATAAAGGCTCTCGGTAATTGACGCATTTTCTATTGAGACAAGTTAACTCGTAATTGCGAGTCAATAATTGATAACCCGTGACAAGTTGGCTAATTTCCCCCCAAGCCAGTTCCAGAATAGCTTGAGCTGGAATTGCATTACTATCCGTTGAATTGGTTTGAACATTTCCTTCAACTTCTGGAATAACCAACGGGATTTGTTGAGGCAAACTCAAATTCTGCTTGAGGCTGGTATCAGTACGGCTAATCGCTACAGTAAACAGTCGAGTTTCAGGGATGTTTTGCAAAATAGCTTGACCATTCAAGAGCGAACGCGAAGTATAAGTCACCAAACAGCCGTCTGAGTTTTGCGTGCGGTAAATAGCACCCGGAAATACTTCTCGATAAGCAATCTCCGCACTGAGAACTTCAATCTCTTCTTGAGTATCCTCATCGACCAGTTGTATTGTGCTAGCACCAGTTCCCCCTCGAAAGTTTACATCTTTATGCGGAAAGCCTTTAGCCCATAATTTATCCCGGCTTCTGTGAAGAACACCTTGCTCAATTAAAGCCGTTGCAATTATATGAGCGCTCTTGCCAAAGTAGTGCTTGAGCTTATTGACAGGAATGCCTGTTTCGACAGCCGCGCACATCAAATGTTTGGCAATATCTATGGGATAATTGGCATTAAAGCTGACCAATTCAGATTCGGCTGACAACAATAATTCAGGGCGAGCGGCAAAATAGTTATCCAAAGGTGATTGTGCAATGGGAATGAAGACAATTAAACCGGATTTTGTCCGACCGGCCCGGCCAGCCCTCTGCCTGAAAGCTTGCAAGCTGCCCGGCCATCCCCTAATAATAGCAAAGTCAAGTTGAGGTAAATCAATACCCACTTCGAGAGCGCTAGTGCTGAGGATACACTTAACTGTTCCTGACTGCAAAGAGTTAATAATTTCCCTGCGACGCTCGCTTGTTAAACTGCCGTAGAAAATTGCTACGCCGGACTCAATTCCAGAGTTAGTTTGAGTTACAGCTTCTTGCTTAAAAGTGGCCCACAAGTTCTTAATTGCTTGTCTGCCGTTACCGAAGCAAATTCCGCTTTTGCCTTGCTGCAACAAAAACATAATGATGCGAGCAACATCGGAATTAGCATCATGACTCGGTTTAGTAACAATTAATTGTCGTTCTGGGACAGCAGCTCCGCTAGAGTTAATCCAAACTAACCGCTCTGATTTATTGATATTTCGCTTTCGACTTCTACCAGATAGTAACTTCGCTAATTGAACTGGATTGCCCACGGTAGCACTCAACATCAAGAATTGCAGTTTTTGAGAACAACCTCCGTGCTCGTCTACTGCCAATTTTAAGCGGCGAATTAAGCTAGCCATGTTAGCTCCGTAAACTCCGTTAAAAGTGTGAGCTTCATCTAGGACAATATAGCGGAGGCGACTTAAAAAATGCTGCCAAGGCTGACTCCAATGAACCCCTTTTAGTGCATAGTGAATCAACTCTGGTGTGGCGCTGATTATGCTAGGATTTGTAGCCAATAATTGTTCTCTGGTTTTGGGAGGAGTATCGCCAGTTAGAAGGGCAAGGCGTGGGCGCGCCGGCTCAGGAATTAGTTCGAGCAAATCGGCAAGTTTTTGACTTTGATCGGCTGTTAAAGCTTTCAAGCCATAAATAGAGAGTGCAGTAAATTGATGTTGGAGAATGCCCTCTAAAATAGGCAAGTATGCACTTAAAGATTTGCCAGAAGCTGTTGCTGTGCTGAGGATGACATCTTTGCCCTGGCGCACGGCTTTGAGTGTTTTAATTTGGTGCGAATAAAGCTGTTGAATGCCTTGGCGGTGCAAAGCAGAAATTATTGAAGGCGGCAAGTCTTGAGGAATTTTGTAGAGTTTAGGAGTTGTAGCAGTCGCGGTTGTCTGATAAATAACCTCTTCGCCTAAAAATTCACACAAATCGGCTGTTGCAGTTGGCTGCAAGTGGCTTATTTCGGGGAAGTTATTTTGGTGAAAGTCAGGTCTGGCTATTAGTTGGGAAAGAAGGTTGATATAATTGGGAGGCATTGGTCACTCTAAGAATTAATCTTTCCTCTCTTACTACCGATAGGTAGGAGAAAGAACGAGAGACGAAATTTCCAAAAAACTAACTGGGAGTCCAACTGAAATTGGTGGCAATTATGGGTTTGGGTTCAGGAACTAGGGAAACGGTAGGTCTCTGGCTCACTGCGCTCACGCCCCCTCGTGAGGCACTATAGTGAGTCTTGCAGGAGTCGTGAAACTCTCTTCTCTTTCCGACCTTCGCGTGCTTCGCGTCTTCGCGGTTCGTTTAAAACTTGTTTTTTTCACAACTTATTTAGGATAGCAATGCGCGTCCATTGATCTTACAGATTATCCGCTCCCTCCGGTTGACCAAATATTGGGCTTTCTCGTTTGGATGATGCAGGAAAAGTGAGCTGCTTTTAAACGGCTTTTGGGTATGTCAGTTAACTGATTTTCACCGATGAGAGTGCGTTCGTACTCTTAAAAACTGCGGGGACTCTCGGCAATAACTAATGACTATTTCTCGACTTTCTGAGCTTTAACTTCTAACTGCTTTCGCTGTCGTTCTACAAACTCAGCTAGAGAAGTTTTCCGAATTTCCATTTCCTGAAAATCCACCCCAAAACTAGCTGTTTTCAGCTCAACCGCTAAAGCTTCAGTAATATCGATAATTTCCATCCAACTCGCACATTGATAATCTGAGTCTTCATATTGCTTAATTCGATTTTCTTCCAGCCCCAGTCTATCCGCCAGTTCTTTTTGAGTCATTTTCGCAGCAATTCGAGCTTTAATTAAGACTCTTGGCAGTTCTAAAATCGAATCTACTTCAATTTTGAGGTATTGAGTGCGATCGCACGCCACCAATCTTTCATACTCAGCTATTTCTGCCCTAAAAGTATCCAGATGACTTTGGATTGATTCACGCATCACTAACCACCAAGAATCGTTATTTTTTACCTCTTCATCTTGTCATACTGGGCTAGCGTAGATTCACATCTTTGCGCTAACTCTTGGGTATACTCATATTGCTTTTTATTTCTAATCATGGCGACCACCTTACTAAATCTATAGCAATAATTCCTTTAGGATGCAGATCTCAGTCCCGTTGAAATAGTTCATAAGAAGTTAGATCGTAACCTAATCGTCGCTATCATAACCTCCCAAGGTAACAGTCAATCAGTAGTTTATGATGCCTTGGAACAGGTCAAATCGATGACAGATGTATTTGGCAACGTCACATCATACAGCTACGACTTGCACCATCCGGGCCAACAATACAACTCCACCTGCTGGGTCGGTTGTAACTCCCATGAACGAAATTACCTTACAGAAAAAATATGGTAAGCGGAAAGCGAGCGAAACTTTATTTGGTCCGCTCAATGCAAGCGACTCTCTTAGACTTTAGTCCCGGTAAAAATTTGTAACAAATCTGGACTTATTGTACATTATTTTACCCCATGAATGTAAAAAAAAGCTTGATAAGTAAGAAAAAGCCGCTTTTTTAACAAGGCAGTTAATGAAAGGCTGCCGAGTTAATTCGGCAGCACTTTCCTGTTATTTAAGGTGATTGAGTTGACTAATTCTGAGCAAAGCAGGTAACATGGAGTCAGGCTTATCTCCAGTTTTGAGAGCGATTTCTAAATCAAACAAAATCGAGAGCGATCGACTTAAGAAGTTCGCAGATACTTCCTTAACCTCCTGCTTAAGGAAATACAGCCGTTTGGGGTTACTAATTCCGCACATACTAGCAACTTCGCTATCAGAACGTTGTTTGCCGGAATTGAGAGTAGCTTTTACCCACAACCAAGTTTTAAACTGGGTTTGAAGAGTGGCGATAATTGCCAAAGGAAACTCTGCCCTTGAGAGCAATTCGTCAAGCACCTTAATTGCCGCCACTGCTTGACCTTTTAAAAGGGCTTCGGCAAGTTGAAAGCTACTGGCTGTGGTAGCGGGAACGAGGGCTTTTGCTGCCTCTTTCGTAATGCGATCGCCGTCGGTATAAATCGCTAATTTCTCTAGTTCACTGACTCTTCTAGCAGAATCGTTGCCAATGGCTACCGCTAGATAAATGACAGCATCTCTGGCAATTGAGAGATTCATCTGTTTAGCAGTAGTAGCGATCGCACTTTCAATCAAATCAGTACGCCAAGGGGGAATCAAAGTAAATTCCTTAAGTTGACCAAACTGCAACAAATGCTTGACCACCTTGAGCCGCTTGTCGATCGCACCAGCAGTGAAGACTAAATGCGTCGTGGTAGGTAACTGGGGCAAGATTTGCAGCAATTCTAGCCCAGTTTCTCCAAATTGCTTGAAATCGCAATTTTCAACGACAATGAGTTTGCTTCCTCCGCCGAAAGGAACTGAAGCAGCAGCAGAAAGGGCAGCATCCAGGGAAGAAGCATCGAAGCGGTGGATGTTAAAATCTCGCCAGAGAGGGTGAGTTTGAGTTTTGCACTTTTCCACTTCACGGGCGATCGCGTAGGTATCATTCCCAATTAAGATATAGATCATGCTGCTAAATCCTCCTGTTTTTTGACAGTGACATTAACAGAACGACCGAGAGCTTTAGTGACGATACGCTGCACGGATTCAAGGTGACTTTTAAACTTAGTCGCGTATTTTCTTTCTACTACTAACACACATGAATCAGTATAAAGTTCTGCGATTTTAGCTCGGTTCAAGAGGTCGCGATTGCCTGGTTTCGCGGCTGCCACTACTTGCGCCCAAGTTGCCTCTAAGTCAGGAGCAGGAGCAGGAGCAGGAGCAGTAGCCTTAACATCTTGAAGGCTTTTATCAAGTTTGTCAAATCGATTAGATTGGGAAGTTGCCGATAATCGCATTTCGGGAGCAGCGGGTTCGCTCTTACGCATCAAGTTCAGCAAACAGACTTCTAACCAGGTAGCAGCATTCGTACTGGTTCTCAATTGAAATTCTGATTTTTGCAATTGTGTACAAGCCGCATCAATTGTTTCAAAATCGAAAGTGCTCGCGAGCGATCGCAGTTGTGAGTAGCCAACGGGCCCTGTAATTAAATTTTGGCAGTGGCGCGTTGATTTGACAATGAGCAAATCTCTCATTGCTGCTAGCAACTTGCTGAGAATCAGTTTGGGGGTTTTGCCGCTGTCAATGAGCGTTCTCGAAAATTGCAGTACGCTTAACGTATCGCCAGAATGAATGGCTTTGAGAAGGGCGATCGAGTCTTCCTCGCTGATGCTCCCAGAGACTTCTGCAACTGAAGAAACCGTAATCTCTGAATTTAGCAGTGAAAGCTGAGAGAGTAGTTGCAGGGCATCCCTTAACCCTCCGTCACAGGTGCGAGCGATCGCCCACATTGCCGAACTTGCGATCGCAATAGATTCAGCGACGCTAATTTTATCCAATTGTCCGATAATAGCATCAACTGACAGAGAGCGGAAGTTAAAAGTTTGGCAGCGGGAGATAATTGTTGGCAACACTTTATGTGCCTCAGTCGTACAGAGAATAAACACCACATGAGCTGGAGGTTCCTCTAAACATTTGAGGAGAGCATTTTGAGCGCTGGTACTGAGTTGGTGGCATTCGTCTAAAATCCAAATGCGGTAGCGGCTCATCGCTGGGGCAAAGTTGCTGTGCTGGATTAATTCTCTGGCATCATCCACGCCGTTGTGTGAAGCAGCGTCGATTTCAGTCACATCTAAGCTGGAAGTAGAATCAATGGTTTTGCAGCTTGAACATTCTTCGCAAGGAGTGGCGGTTGACTTTTTGCTATTCAAGCAATTGAGGGATTTAGCGAGGATGCGAGCGGTTGAGGTTTTACCTGTTCCTCTGGGCCCAGTAAACAGGTAAGCTTGAGCAATTTTGTCGGAGGCGATGGCATTGGTCAAGGTTGTTTTGATGGTATCTTGACCTACTAATTCTTGTAGGTTTTTTGGTCGGTATTTGAGGTGCAGTGGTTGGTACATTTTGATGTCTTAGCATAATTTCAATGACTATTCCCCGATAGGGGAGTATGTGTGTCACGGAAAAGCAACTTAGGGTCTGTTTTTCTAAGCCTGAGAAAAACAGACCCTAAGTAAAATTTGGGAATTCTTAGCCCTGCTTTTACTTAGGGTCTAACAAAATATAACCTAAAAAATGCAGACCCTAAGTCGAAGCAATCGATTTGCAGAGAATGCACTATTTTACTTAGGGTCTAACAAAACATAGCCTAAGAAATACAGACCCTAAGTCGAAGATACAATTGATTTGCAGAGAATGCCAATCTTCTACCAGCCCACTGAATGAGCGCAATCAATGTTTTTGCGTCATTGTAGCCGTTGGTTATTGGCAATAGATATTATTTATTGCGAGTAGATCTATCAAATCAAGAAAATTTATCGATCGCCCGAAGCAGAGATTTCAAGCGTTTGAGGGACTTCTTCACTACTCAGCAGGCGGGTAAAAGCAGGGCTGTCCGCTGGCGATGGTGACTGAAGTCGCTTAGGGTCTGTCTTAATCGGGCTGAGTTTTGTTAGACCCTAAATAGAAGTAGGGCAGTTCTGTAAACCGATTATATTCTTTCTTAGGGTCTGTCTTTTTTATTTTTGCTTAGGGTCTATTTTTATCAGGTTAAAATTTGTTAGACCCTAAGTAGAAGCAGGGCCAGCCACTGGCGAGCATGGCGATGGTGGCTCTCAAACGCTTTTTTTGTCAAACGCGGGCGATCAATAAATCTTCTTGATTTGATAGATCTACTCGCAATAAATAATATAGCGTTTCGAGCGAAAGATGAGGTATGCTGAGGTATGCTGTAACCCTTACATTGTAAAGCTTTTCAGGTCAAAATTCGTCTGCTAACTAAAGTGAGAAAGGCTATATCTATTGCCAATTACCAACGGCTACAATGACGGAAATACGTTGATTGCGCTTGCCAATTACCAACGGCTACAATGACGGAAATACGTTGATTGCGCTCATCCAGCGTGCGGGCTGTTTCTACTTAGGGTCTAACAAATTTTAACCTGATAAAAACAGACCCTAAGTAAAAATAAAATTGATTTATATCTTGCCAAATTTTTACTTAGGGTCTATAATGAGGAGAGTTACACACACCCTAAGTAAAGGCAACTAAAGGTTAGTACCTACCTCCTTATACTCGCTTAGGGTCTAAAAATAAAGTATTTTCAGTAATAGACCCTAAGCAATATGCCTGAAACCACCCTCGATACCGCACAGAACTTAGCCGCGCAGTTAGAGCTAGAGGAATTGAAACGCTTGCAAGCATTTGTCAATGCTTTAGTAGAGGCCTCCCCCAGCACAGAATCAAGGAGTGCTACAGAACCTTCTCCTACTGCTCCAACCTCTGCTGCTGTTGAGGAGCAGCCATCAGCCACGACATCGGAAGATCAACCCAGAGCCAAAGGCTCTATCGAATGGAAGTTAATTCCTGACAAGAAGACGGGAAAGACTTATGGCCCGTATCCTTATTTGAGGTGGTGGGATTACAACAACAAAGGCTGGCAAGTACGGCGTTCCAAGTATCTTAGGGGCTATCGTGGCAAGCCCCCAGTAAAACAGCAAACTAAGTTTCATCAACCCCTTTGAAATGGAGATTATAGCAGGAAGTCTCAATTAGGGTCTATTAAGTTAGCCTCGGAACTGCTAGAGAGAAACGAGTTCACCGATAGATATCGTTCTTCCCTACATATTATTCTTGTGGGGCGATAACATATTCACAATCTATTGCTTCCGCACCAGAAACGGGTGTTCCAAACGGTGCAATCAGCATGGGAGCCGTAGGAGTTGCCATTAACATCCGCAAATCCGAACTAGAAACAGCTTTAACTGTATCAATTAAATAGCGGATGTCACACTTGAGCCGAAAGTCACAACCGAATAGTTTGGCATCAACTATCTCAGTACCAGAACTGAGAGTATTATTGAGTGAAATTCGCACTTGTTGACTATCTAAATCAAATTCAAAAATTGCTGTAACATGGGACTTGTCGCTGTGAGAAGCTACCCGCTCTAAGGCTTTTAAAAAGCTGAGCTTCTCTACCACAACTTGATGGCTAAGTTCATGCCGATACGGAGCAATAATCTGGTCGCAATTCGGGTACTTTCCTTCTAATAACTGCGCTGTCAGCCGCCACTTGTTCCACTCAAAAGCAACAAAATTACTGCTATTGTCAGGCTCAGTTTCATAGTAAATAGCTACTCTGTCAGTGGGATTCAAAGTCCGCTCTAATACCCGGAGTACCTTAGTGGGTACTGTAAATTCCACGTTTCGAGTGTTCAAAATATCGGAATCACTGCTTTCACTGAATCCTACAACCATTGCTATCCGATGCCCGTCTGTTGTCCAAACTCTCAATTGAGAAAGTCCCCTTTCTGCGTCGTGGCTTAGTTTAAAATTAGCTCCAGTTAAGATCCGTTTGGTTTCTTCAGAACTTACAGCAAATAAGCTGGCTTTGAGGACAGCAATTAACACACTAGCAGGAATGGTCACCAGTTTTTGTTTAAGGCTCTTGATAGCAGGGAATTCGTCCGCAGTTATCCCACGAATGACGTGCTTGCTCCTTGATGCAGTCAGAGTGGCACTGACTGATGGAACGTCACTTCCTTTGATAATTTCCCAAGAACTCTTTAAGGTAAGGCGACTTTTCGGAAATTTTCCGAGAATATCCGCGAGTATGGTTGCAGGGAGAGTGAGTTTGCCAGATTGTTTGACATTAGCTTCAAAACTCGCTTGTACCCCAAATTCCAGGTTATAAGCAGTTAAATGCAATTGCATAGTTTCGGCATCTGCTTCTATGAGAATATTGGATAAAATGACGTGGTTGTTATTGCTATAAATGCTGCTTTTGAGAGTTTGGATGTAATCATTTAATTCTCTGGCATCACAGGCAAATTCAACGATTGAAGGGGAAGGAGAAGGCTCCGCCAATATCTCATCGTTTGATTGAGTTCCTAAATCAGAAGCATCTGCGGCTGAAAGTGGTGTATATTCTGTGGATGTTTCAGAGGCTTCTACTTGTTCTGAAAGTGCTGTTTCCGGCTCAGAAGTTGAAGAACCTTTTGTGATTTTTGTAACAGATTTTCCAGCCTTAGCGGAATTAGTCGCTGTTTCAGGAGAGCGTTTTTTCTTGGTTGCTCTCTGTACTACTTTTTGCTGAGGGGGTGTTTCTGTAATTCTAGATTTTGCCATAATTAGTTGTGTGTCAGAAGTTCGATTTGCCGCTGCGGTAGCAGCACTCGCGAGCGGTAGCTGAAAAAAGAGAGTCGTGGAAAGAGTGGAACCAATATGGTTGAGAGCCGGTTATTCAAATTATTTTTTAACAATTAAAGGTAATAATCAACCTTTATTTTAGGATCATAAATTTGAGCTTGTTGATTAATAAAATTGTGGTCTAAGTGGCATTTTTTGGGAGTGGATCTTGTCGAAAAAAAAAAGAGCGAAGCATTCCGGTATATAAGTTATTGGTGAACGTCTCATATTTATGGATGTCATGCTTCGCCCTAATGATATATTATTCTAAGCGAGATGTTGTCTTTTTCGCAAACCGATTTATTATTCTATAGCCTTTCTCAAAAAGGTGAGGTACGAATGGGCATAGGGCATGGGGCATGGGGCATAGGCCAAACCGGGGATATGACATACCTCATCTTTCTAGGAACCGCTATATCCCTATTTTCTACTCCTTATTCTCAAAAATTAGTTGAACCAGATTAAGCTAATTTTGCTATTGCCAGTTTAACTCGGGATGAAATTGGATGGACAAATAGTATCCGTTGGCGGCAGCGACTCGTTCCGACATACAAGAGGCGGTGGTATTCTTTAAGTTTCTGTTTGCTGCTCATTTCTTTTCCCACCAATAGCCTAGTCAAAATGTCATTAATGTCCAAACCCACTTCATCAAAAGTGCTGCCTTGAGAATTGTGAATAGTCAGGGCAAAGCAATTGTCAATTTCGGCAAATATGTCGTCCTTAAACCAATAATACTTGCGCCATAAAAATCCGCTGCGCTTGGCACTCTTGAGTTTTTGCTTAAGTTCAGCCTGGTAGCGTTTATTTTCGGATTCATGCAGCACAAAGATTTGTCGAAATAAACCGTCATCGGTCACAATCTTTAAAACCCATACTCGATAGCCGTAGTGTTGGCTCGTTTCAACTTCTTTAATGGTAAATTCAGTTGAAGTGGGCAAAATAACGGTCTTACAATCAGGGGCCATGACTGGTTTCTTAGTAATCAGCCTTTCTCCCGGTATGAATCTGGGGGCTGTTTGACCGTAAACTTGTTCTCGGAGGGCCTGATTGTAATAGTTGACTTGCTTGTTTGTCCAGCACAGAATCCGAAAACAGTCAGGGTTAGAAGTGAATTCGCGCTTGATGGTTTTGAGGGCATATTGCAGGAGTGTTTCTGACTTAACTTTGAATGCACCGTTAGATTTGTTCCCTTGAGTGTAGGTAGAATGTGGCAAGAACATATCGGTTTTATTCTTGACACAAGAACGGCATTCGGTGATGAAGTCGAGGACGGGACTTTCTGCAGCTTGCCTGACAACTTCGGTTAGCATAGTTTTATTGGTAATGCTGAAGACAGGCGAGCGTTTTTCTCCGACGGGGTTAAGCTGAGCTGGGTCGCCCATGAGAATTAATTTGCGGTGGTTGAACAGGGTACGTTCAAATCTGCGATCGATCCAATCCCACAGTTGAGTCCCAACCATTGAACATTCGTCGAGGAAGATTATATCATATAGGTGCAGGGTACTCAAACTTGTCTGCTCCAAAGTTTTCTCTTGTTCTTTTTGAACCATGCCTAGTCCTAAAAGTTGGTGTATCGTCATAAAATCTACTCCGAAAATGCCTTGAGACGCTGCCATTTTTCTGAGGATGCCGACTGCTTTGTTGGTGGGGGCGGTGAGGGCAATTCGCTTGCTTTTACTCAAGAGTTCTTTGATAACTTGGAAGACAATTGTACTTTTTCCTGTGCCTGCGTAACCGCAAAGCAAGAAGAATGACTCGGTACTGGTTAGAAAGGCTCTTACTTTTTCTAGGGCTTGCTGTTGTTGCGGTTTGAGTGCGAAGGGAAATTGTTTAAATTCCTGCGGTCGTTCTAGTAAGGTTTGAATCATTAGTTAGTGCCTGGTGCTAATTTTATCACTCTTCTAATAAGCGTTAGCTTTTTCATTTATTTAGCAATTATTGGAGGTACAGCAGATTACAGGCTTAGGAAGTACAGCGAAATCGGTCAGATATGTACTTTTGACAATATCTACGTTGCTGGGGATATGTTTTTGTTGAGGTTTCGACCCGTATTGTGGGAAAATATCTAAGGCAAATTAAAACCTATTGCTAGTTTTCATCCGATCGCCCGATTCTAACTATCTTTAGGCTGTATACTATACAGGTGGATGGTTTGAGGAGGTGGCTGGTATTGGTGAACATCGGTAAAAGGATAGCGGATTGAGCGCCAAAAATATCGCATAATTAATGTTTGGGGACATTTTGGGCGATCGATACTTGACAAATGAGAATTAAAATGGTATTGCAAGTATTTATAACCTACAGCAAAGCTCGATAGCTTAACTCAGTTCATTTATCCAGGTTTGGATAGCACTCATAAGGTGAGGTTGCTGCGGAGGAAAACCGCGCAAAGGTGAATCTAGGGGTGTGTCAGTTATCCAAGCAATGTGCAATCCCAGGTTAGCATCGGCGATTTTGCGACAACAGGTAAGTAGTGTGGGATGGGGTTCGCACTGGTGCAGAATTAGGAGAAGGTGGGGTTTTTGCAGTTGGCGCTTGGCTGTGAGGATGTGGCGTTTGAGTTGGGCGAAGTTGTTGGCGCTGGGGATATCTGCATCGGGGAGTGCGAGGGAGTAAATTAGGGTGCAGATTTCTTGGCAAATTGTACTTGTGTCAGTTTCGTCTATGAGGGATTGAATGTTGATAGGGAGGGGGGAAGTTTGAGCAGTGGATTGTAGTTGAGAGAAGTTAGGGGTGATTTGGTTTTCGAGAGATTGAATCAGTGGGTCAAGAATATATTCCACATTGTCTGATACAATTAACGTGATTTCATAACCGCACGCATCACAAAAATCGTTTTCCTTTGGGTTTTCATAAGTACAAATTGGACAAGTGATAGTATTACTTAAAGTGAGATTAGGTAATGTTACTCCTAGTTGATTGCCACAAGCATCACAAAACTCTGTACCCTCTAAGTTTTCATAGTGACAATCAGGACAAACAATAGTATTATTTACAGCTATCGAAATTTTACTACAATCATAGCCACAAGCATCACAAAACTCTGAATACTCTGAGTTTGTATAGCCACAGGCGGGACAAGTAATCCAATTAGTTATAACGATATCAGAACTATTGGGTGGTAGCTCATCGCCGTAATACTCACAAAACTCTACCCCTTCTGTATTTTGATTTGCACAAACAGGACATATACTACTTGAGATAGTTTTATCAGGAAAATTATCTATTAATTCAGTCCCACAATTATCACAATATTCTGAATGTGCTAAATTGGTTAAATCACAAAATCCACATTTAAAATACTCCGTCTGATCGAGAACATTTAAGTTGTTTAGTTCTTCTATTGTTTCTTTATTTTCATGATATCCACAATGATTACAATCGAAAAACATTTTTCTTTTTTGTCCGCAAACTTTACATTCAGTACCATTCCATGCTTGCCAATAATCTATATAACTCATATTCATAGTACAATGCCAAAGCAATTCGTAAAGTGAATCATAGGTTAATAACATATTTTCCCAATCACCATTCCAGTGATAAAAAATGTAATTTTCTAAACAGCTTACAACTTTTGAAATTTGTTGCTCTGTTAAAATCTTTTTTAGTATATCTTTGGCATTATTAATGTACCAATAGTCCTCATCGTTTGTTGATTCAATCAACTTAATTAAGGCATCAACGGCTAATGAATTATCCTGGTCAATTTTTGCCAATAATTCTGCTGCTCTAAGAACAATATATTTGTCAGATGTTTGTCG